>CANPBB010000077.1 GCA_947572235.1 uncultured Clostridia bacterium | reverse complement strand
CAGATGGGCACCTTGGACGAGGTGCTGGCCGCCGCCCAGCTGGCCAAGGACAACACCCGCACCGTGGGCTTCGCCCTGACCCCCTGCATCATCCCCGAAGTAGGCCACGCCAACTTCTCCCTATCTGACGGCGAGATGGCCATGGGCATGGGCATCCACGGGGAGCCCGGCGTGTGGAACGGCCCCATCAAGACCGCCGACGAGCTGGCCGCAGAGTCCTTGGACGCCATCCTGAAGGACATGCCCATAGCCGCCGGCGAGGAGGTCTGCGTCCTCGTCAACGGCTTGGGGGCCACCTCCATCGAGGAGCTGTACATCCTCAGCGGCAGCGTGCGCAAGATTTTGGACAGCAAGGGCATCAAAACCTACCGCACCTTCGTGGGCGAGTACGCCACCTCCATGGAGATGGCGGGCGCCTCCATCTCGATCTGCAAGGTAGCCGGCGACGAGATGAAGCAGTGGATCGACCTGCCTGTCCACACTCCGTTCTACACACAGGCATAATTGAGGAGGGGCTATACATATGACAACCATCACCTGTGACCAGCTCCCCGCCCTCTTTGAGGGGGTCGCCGCCATCTTCGCGGAGAAGCGGGAGGAGCTGTGCGATATGGACGCCAACATGGGCGACGGCGACTTGGGCCTCACCATGGACAAGGGCTACGGTGCCCTGCCCGACCTCCTGCGGGAGAACATGGAGGCCGCCGACGCCGGCAAGACGCTGATGAAAGCAGGCATGAAGATGTCCAGCGTGGTGCCCTCCACCATGGGCACCCTGATGTCCAGCGGCATCATGGAGGGCGGCAAGGCCCTGAAGGGCAAGGCGGAGCTCGGTCCGGCGGAGCTCTCGGTGTACCTCACCGCCTTCGCCGCCGGCATCCAGAAGCGGGGCAAGTGCCAGCCCGGGGACCGGACGATTCTCGATGCCGTGTCCCCCGCCGCCGAGGCCGCGGAGAAGGCCGCGGAGGCCGGCGGGGACCTGTCCGCCGTCATCGCCGCCGCCTGCGAGGGCGCGGCAAAGGGCGTAGAGGCCACCAAGGCCATGACACCCAAGTTCGGCAAAGCGGCGGTGTTCGCGGCCAAGGCCGCCGGCGTGGCCGACCAAGGCGCCGTGGCGGGCTTGTACATGCTCCAAGGCCTCCAGCGGGGCCTCGCGGTGCTGTAACACCCGCACCGAATAAAACCGGCCCATGGGGGGAGGCTGGCTCCTCTCCCCATGGGCCTTGCCATAAGAGGAGGAGGCCCCTATGGACATCTTCCCCCTCACGATAAACGTTCTCCTCCCCGCCCCTTCATCCGCCCGGAGTACATAGAGGACCGCGGCAGGGCGCTTGGCCTGCCGCGGTCCTCTTCTACTATGACGCAAACCCAAACATCCCTCACGTCTCTGCTTGGAAATAGCGGAGCAGCCGCTGAATCTTCTCCTTCTGCTTCTCCTCCACCGCCGCTGGCGTCCAGTCCGAAAGGTTCAGCAGATCCAAGGCATCCTGAACCTTGGACTGGGCATACTCCTGCTTTTTCCGGTCAAAAAACTCATTCTTGGCTGCGATGTTCAGCGCCCGGCCCAAGGGGATCAGGTTCCCCAAGCTGTTCAGCTGCTCGCCCCAGAGCGCGTCTGTCCACCCGTCATAGTTATTCCATTTTTTCGGCAAAATGTGCTCAATATCATACTTCCCATCTAAAAACGCGCTAAATGCCTTCCGGTCTTGACCAGGATTCAGATAGGCGGACAGCAGCACACCCCCCCGCTGATAGCGGCGGCGCAGATCCTCTTGAAGAATCCCGCCGAGAACAGCTCTGTCGCTTTGGGTGATGTTGGCCTCATAGCTGGCCAAGTAATCCCGGTTCTGCTCGATGTCCGCGCAGACTCGGTACACGGTATCCTTTACTACATTAACCGCATTATAAACCAGCCCTTTGACAAAGAAGTACCGCACAGTGGCATTCAAAAGCTCCGAAAACGCCGCCGTATACCCCTCCGGCAAGGAGAAGGTCTCCGTCTTCTCATCAAACTCGCCGTACTTGTGGAGGAACACAAACAGCGGGAAGTTCCAATAGTAGTTGGGATAGGTCTCCATGATCCGCCACAGGGCGTTGATCTCGTCGCCGCCGTACCAAGCGGTATTGATAGCATGGATGATCTTCAGACTCCGCATGATGCCGGCATGGTCACCCAGCGTGCTCTTCCGGGCAGTGAAGTAGACGCGCAGGCCGATCTCCTTGCCGGCGTCGTCAGTCTTAGCCCGGAGGATGTGCATCAGCACACGGAAGAGCCAGTCATGGTTCTCCAAGTTGTTCCAGTCCTCAATAAAGGCGGCTTGTTCCCCCTTGGGGATGTTGTGGTAGAGCTTGGCCTTGAAGATATCCGCATCGGACAGAGACATTCCCCGGTTATTGATGGTCTCAAAGATGGTCAGCGCATCATCCTCCGAACCGCAGTGGATGGGCAGGAGCACCACGCTGTCCAAGAGGGTGAGGATCAGGCTGTTCAGCGCCTCCGCCGTCTGGTTCTGATCCTTCCACCACCCATCAATCTTCTCCCCGAACAGCCTGTAGTTGTCCGCAAGCCGGCTTGTGGGCAGCTCCGTCCCGCCCAGAATAATGGCGTGGAGCATCTCCCGGTCCTCGCTGATCACATAGGAGCTGACCCGCAGCTCATCCGTCAGCTCCGATGTCAGGGGATCCTTAATCCGCAGGCACTCCTCCAGCGCCTTGACGGTGCCCGCCCGGGAATGGAGGGCCTTGATAAGCAGCAGCAGCGTGGTCAGCCGCTGCTGGCCGTCCACCACCTCCCAGGCCTCCTGGGCGTGGTCGGCGGCGGGGTTAATCACGATATTGCCTAAGAAATACTTGTCCTCCTTGCTCTCCTTCCGCTCATAAAAGTCGATAATGTCCTCCCACAGCTTCTCACAGGGGTCGCTGTCCCAAGAGTAGGGCCGCTGGAAATCGGGGATGATGTACTTTTTGGAAAAAACCTCCCGGATGGTCTCCGGATTCGCGGTAATCGCCTTCATGCCAAGTCCTCCTTCAAAGAGACAGATATTGTATCTATTATACTACAGACTTCACCATAAGAACAAGCCCCAACACATCTGTGTTGGGGCCTGCCTTTTGCTATTTACCGCTGCCCATACTTCGTCCGAACAAACTCCTGCATAAACGCGATATTCTCCGGCGAGATAGGGTCAAACTGCCCGCCCATGGCCCGGATCACGCTGTATACCTTGGCCGTGGCCTCCAGCACCGTGGAGTTCCCGAATGCCTGCTCCAGATCCCTCCCAAGGCACACCGCCCCGTGGGACTTCAGCAGACAGGCCATGGACCGCTCCCCCAGTGCCTTCACGCACTCCTCCGCCAGCTCCTGTGAGCCTGGGAGGGCGTACTTGGTGGTACGCACCACATCCCCCAGCACCTGCGCCGCCTCGTCCAAAAGCAGGGGAATGTCCTCCCCCATACAGGAGAAGGCGGTGGAGTAGACGGGATGGGTGTGGATCACCGCGTTGCACTCCGGCCGGGCGCGGTAGATGGCGAGGTGCATCTCCGTCTCGATGGTGGGCTTTCTCTCCCCCTCCACCCGGCTGCCATCCAGGCGCACCACCACAATGTCGTCCTCTGTCAGGCTCCTGTAGGGCATCCCGCTGGGGCTCAGATACACATAGCCCGTCTCCGGATCCCGGACCGTGACATTTCCCCAAGTGCCGATGGTAATCCCCTCACTGAGCATACGGATGCCCGCGTCGATCACCTCACGCTTCCAGTTTCCCATCACAGGCACCCCTTCTGCAAAATGATGCAGGCATAGGGGGCGGACTCCGTGGTGGACACCACGGCGTAGGCATTCTGCGCCGCGGTGTAGAAGGGGAAGCGGTCCATAAAGTCCACGGCATCAGCCCCCCGGCTGTCGTACTTGGCCACGATATCCTTAAACTCGTCCCACACCGGACAAGCCAAGTCCTTGTGCCGCTCTGTCTTGTTCATGATGATTACCGGCTTCTCCACAAAGTCATCCAAGGGCATCAGCTGCAAAATGGCATCCACCAGTTCCGTGGCCCGGTGCCCGTCACAGCGGAGGTTCACATGCCCCTTGGCCGCCGCGGTGGAGGCGGCGGGGAAGTTGGCGTCGCCGACAACAATGGTGTCCCCGTGGCCCATCTCATGGAGAACCTTCAAAAGCTCCGGGGTGATACAGTTGGGAATCCCTCTCAGCATGGCTGCACTCTCCTTTTTTCCGCTGGAAAGCGGATGTATTTTTGTATTTCGCCCAAGAAAAAGGGCGGGACACAGCATCCCGCCCTTTTTTCATCCGGCGGCGTGGCGGGTAATCGTCCTCTCTCCGTGGCAGGTGAAGCTGTCGATGATGCCGCAGCAGACCCGGTCAGTCATCACATCATTGTCGCCGTGGAGCATATTCCCCGCGCCGCCGTCGGTATCCACCAGAACGATATCCCCCACACCGGCGCAGACGCAGTCGGTGGCGATCTCCCGCTCCCCCTCCGGCTCCATGGTCAGAGGGCACAGATACTCCACCACCAGCAGCTTATAGGGCCTAAGGGCCCCATCCTTCACCGTGGAGACCAAATTCCCCACTACTCGTCCAATCCGCATGGCTACAGCTCCTCGTTATACGTGTCGATAAAGCCCACCACGGACATATCGTAGGGCCCTGGGCGCTCCCGAAAGATCCGGGAGGCCTCCTTCTTGGGAATCAGGCAGACGAAATCCCCATAGCCGGCCTGACGGGTGTGATCCGCGGCCACCACAGTCTCCGTCTCCTTCCCGTTGACGATCAGCTTCACCGTCAAAAGGGGGACACCCTCCATGGCGGCATCCTTCACCGTAGCCACCACCGTGCCGGTGATCCTGCCGGTAATCACGGCTTACTCCGCCTTATCGAGGCTGGGCAGGATGTACTCCACATCGCCATGGGGACGAGGAATCACATGGGCCCCGAAGAGCTCGCCCACCCGCTTAGCGGCGGCGGCCCCGGCGTCCACGGCGGCCTTCACGGCCCCCACGTCCCCTCTGACCATCACGGTCACCAGCCCGCTGCCGATCTGCACCTTCCCGATCAGAGACACATTGGCGGCCTTCACCATAGAATCCGCCGCCTCAATCGCGCCAATCAGGCCTCTGGTCTCAATCATTCCAAGAGCTTCTTTCATAGTTGTATCCTCCATTA
This sequence comes from uncultured Clostridia bacterium, assembly GCA_947572235.1. Lineage (GTDB taxonomy): Bacteria > Bacillota > Clostridia > Oscillospirales > Oscillospiraceae > CAJFPI01. Next base: position 7,639 of record CANPBB010000077.1, on the reverse strand, counting down.
AAATAATTTGAATGGTTCACTCTTCTATTGATCTCCGCAAAGCGGACAAATCACGAGCCCTCGCCGTCTCCGTTTGCGGCCTCAGCCGCAAACAAAGCTCTCGGCAGAGTTTCGCGCTCGCAAGCGCGAAATAAATTCAAATCATTTTTGCCGGAAACCGCGTTTTCGGCAAAAATACTTCTCGCGGAGCGAGCGTCGAGCATTTGTTTCTCCCCCGCGGGGAGAAGCAAAGGTGAGGCGCAGAGCGCAGCGTAGCCCCCTTCCTCGTTTGAAATCCGCAGATTTCAAACGAAGCGAAATAAATCCCGGTGCGGCGCCGGGATCACCGCGCTCTTCCCCATCAGCCCCTGAGTCTCCTCTATAGCCTCCGCGGCCTCCACGGCGGCGGTCACCGCCGCCACCTCGCCGGTGAGGAGCACAAAGGACTTGCCGCCCAGCCCCCGGCCCAAGCGCACCTCTATCAGCCGAATCTCCGCCGCCTTGGCGGCGGCATCGGCAGCATAGATGGCCGCGCAGAGGGAGTAGGTCTCCATAATGCCCAAGGCCCGCATGTCCTCTGCCTCGGCGCAGGCCATAATTGCCGGCCCCACGCTGGGGTCAACGCTGGGGATCACCAGAGAGTCCACCAAGACGCCGGAGGCTATCTCACGCCCCGCCTCCACGGCGGCAGTCACCGCCGCCACCTCGCCAGTGACCACGGTGTAGTACTTCCCGGCACAGACGCAGCCGGAGGAGATCAGCGTCACATCGGCCGCTTTGAGCATCGCATCGCACACCAGAAACCCGGTGGGGATGCTCATGACTTCATTCATACCCAGTGCGTTCATCTTCTCACGTCCTTATCTCGATAGTCTGCGCCGTCACCGCGGCCACCGTGCCGGCGATGGAGGCGTGGATATTGGCCCCCAGCCCCTCCGGCCGGGCGATCAGCTGTCCCTTCTGCACTGTCTCCCCCACGGAGACCACGCTTTTGCAGGGTCCGCCTGCGTGCATCTTCAGGGGGATCTGTACCCGCTGCACCTCCACCGTACCGGCAAAGGGCGCGTCCACATCGTAGCGGCTCAAATCCAGCCGCCCCATCAGGCGGGAGGTGGGCAGGCGCTTATTCTCAAACCCTTGGGGCGCATAGCGCACCTCCTTTACAGGCTTGACGCCGCTCTCCCGCATCCGCCCCTTGTAGACCTGCATCATCCTGGAGGGATGCAGGCCAAAGTTACAGGCGAAGTCCGTACAGATCCCGCAGTCACAGCAGGACCAGACGCCGTTGGCCTCCGGCCCGATGAGAGCGCAGCTCCCCGCCGCCAGCGCCCGCATGACCTTGTGGGGCTGTACATTCAGCCCCATGGCGTTCCGGGGGCACATCTGGGTGCACATAGAGCACTGACAGCAAACCGCCCGGGCCATTTTGACCTCTCGGCTGAGATCCGCCTCCTTCTTGGGAAGGAGCGCCGCCTCCCGCGGGAGGGCCAGCAGTCCCCCGGTGGTCTTGGTGACCACCTCGCCGTCGAGGCTCTCCGCCACCCGGCCCATCAGGGGCCCGCCGATAATGCTCACGCAGTCCCCCACCGCTCCGCCGGCCAGCGCCAGCAGATCCGACAGCGCCGTACCGATCGGTGCACTGACGGTCATAGGCCGGGCCACCGCTCCGCCGATGGTGACAATCTTATCCGTCACCGGCCGTCCGTGCAGCGCCTCATAGACCTGATACACCGTAGCGGCGTTGGACACCACGCACCCCACATCCAAGGGCAGTCCCCCGGTGGGCACCACCTGTCCGGTGATGCAGTAGATGAGGTTCTGCTCATCCCCCGCCGGATACACCGAGGGGGAGAGGTAGATCTCCACCTCAGCCTCCCGGATGGCCCGCCTGAGGGCGTCCACCATGGAGGCATTATGCGCCTTCACGGCAATCACCGCCCGCTTAGCTCCCAAATGAGCCTTAATCTGAAGGGCCGCCTCCACGATCTGGGGGGCACAGGTCTCCACAATATACCGATCCGTCCGCAGCAGCGGCTCACACTCGATGGCGTTGACAATAAAGACCTCCGCCTGTGTCTTATACTTCACATGGGTAGGAAACCCCGCCCCGCCGGCGCCAACCACGCCGGCCGCAAAAATCCGATCTATCATAGGCGCTTACAGAATCCGGAAGTCATCGTGCAGAACGCACCGCCGGGCCCGTGTAAAGGTCCTCGCGGAGGTCAGCCCCTCGCCGGTGGGCGTGGCGATGGTGAGGGTGGCGTACCCCTCGGCGTCCATCCCCAGCCCGGAGTAGGAGGGGGCGTTCTTCACGAAGATGGTGGTATTCAGCGCCTTAGCCGCCCTGCTCATATTCCGCACATTGGTGGAGTGCATAATGGCCGAGTGCCAGCACCCGTTCTCCGCCCGCACCGCCTCCCGGATAGCCTCGTCCACATCGGACACCCGGACGCAGGCCAGTACAGGCATCAGCATCTCCGTGGTGACGAAGGGGTGGTTTCGATCCACCTCACAGATCACCAGCCGGGGCTTTCCGGTGTAGGAGATCCCGCACTGGTCGAGGATATAGGAGGCGTCCCGGCCCACAAACTTCCGGCTGGGGATGTACTTCCCGTCCTTCTCCATCAGCACCGTGCGCAGCACCTTGTCGATGTCCCCGCCCCGGATCTGATAGGCCCCGTTTTTCTCCAGCTCGGCGAGGAAGCGGTCAAACACGGTCTGAACACAAAAGACCTCCTTCTCCGCCACGCAGAGGATGTTGTTCTCATAGGAGGCCCCGTCCGCCGTCCGTTTCCCGGCCTTCTCAATCTCGGCGGTCTCGTCCACGATCACCGGCGGATTCCCCGGTCCGGCGCAGACGGCCTTCTTGCCGCTGTTCATGGCCACCTTCACGATGGCCTCCCCGCCGGTGACGGCCAGCAGCCGCACCCGGGGATGCTTCATCACCGCCTGGGAGTTCTCCATACTGGGCTCCGTGGGGGTGGTGATGATCCCCGCCGGGGCCCCGTGGGCCACCAGCGCCTCATGCATGATCCGAATGGCCTCCTGAGAGCTCTTCTTCGCCGCCGGATGGGGGCTGAACACCACGGTATTCCCTGCGGCAATCATGCTGATGGCGTTGTTGATCACCGTGGCCGTGGGATTGGTGGAGGGGATAATGGACCCGATCACCCCGAAGGGCGCGTGCTCCACCAGCGTAAAGCCCCCGTCGCCGGTAAAGGCCTCCGTGGGGATGTCCTCCACGCCGGGGGTCTTGTCCGCGGCCAAGAGGTTTTTCACCACCTTGTCCTCCACATGTCCATACCCCGTCTCCTCATGGGCCAGCTCCGCCAGATGCCGGGCGTTGGCCCGGGCCGCCTGCCGCATGGCCTCAATGAGCTCCCGCCGCTTGGCGAGGGACAGCTCACCCAGCTGCAAAAACGCCGTCCAAGCCGCCTCCACAGCGTCGTTCGCGCTGTCAAAGCGCCAACCGCCATAGCTCCCGCCGCCGACTGCCGCCGCCGGACGGAGCACCGCTCCCCCCGCGGGGGCCGTGGGGGCCGCCGGCGCGCTCTGACCCATCTGGGCGATGGTCAGGCGCACAATTTCCTCAACCTGTTCCTTCGAAAGCACTACCGCTCACCGCCTTCCCCATGTTTGTCGAAGATCCGTTTGTGGTCCATGTCGATATAGTCGATGATGGCCGTGATGGTGCAGTCCGCCGGCTTATCCTTGGTCAGCTCCGTCATACGGGAGGAGGAGCCGGCGCAGAGCATCACCACCTCCCCCTCTCCCGCGCCCACCGCGTCGATGGCCACAATAGGGGAACCTTTCTCCTGCATGGTATCCAAGTCGATATTGCGCACTAAGAGGAGCTTAAGTCCGGTGAGCCGGTCGGATTTAGAGGTACTGACCACCGAACCGATCACTCGTGCAATCTGCATAAAGTCACCTGCCTTTTTTCATAGGCTAATAAAAGTTTTTTGTCTGCCCTTTCCTTTCAGGGACGCACTTCGCCAAGAATTTTCTCCGGAAAATCAAATGTCCTCGCGGTTTGATAAGGAAAAGCAATAACCCCTACCGCTTAATCTCCACGCCGAGGCTCATCGCCCGTTCCCGGGCCGCGTCGGTGACAATACACCTCGGCAGACACCGAATCACCGCCACGCCCTTCCTCCAGGCCTCCTCCACATCCCGCTCCGTCACCAGATCCATAGGCGGCGCTTCCTCCGTCTTGGGCACCGCCTGCGCAGCCGGATGTTCCCCGCCGCACTGACAGCCTCCGCCGCTCTGACAGCTCCCGCCGCGGGCGCAGGGCTTACTCTCCCCGCCTCCCGGCTCCACCAGCTCTAAGAGCGACGCCCCGGTGATGCAGAACGCGTTGGCCTCGTCGGTGTCCAAATGGACCTCCAAATCGTGCCCATCCCCCACCCGACAGACCACCTGCTCCAGCAGTCCCGGCCGCGGCCCTGTCATCCGCAGCGTCACCGCCTGCCCGTTTTTCAGCCCATAGGCCGCTGCCTGTCCCGGCGAAAGATGGAGGTGCCTCGCGGCCACGATCACACCGTTGGGGATGGACACTTGCCCCGCCGGTCCCTTCAGTACGCACCCGGGCGTGCCCTCGGTGTCCCCGGACATGCGCACCGTCCCAGGGATTCCCAGCCGCATCAGGTCGGAGAAGGTCACTTCCACCTGGGTCCCCCGCCGCACCGGGCCCAAGACCCGGACACCGGCGATCTCCCCCTTGGGCCCTGCCACCGTCACTTTCTCCTCGGCGGCGAACTGCCCCGGCTGGGACAGAGCCTTCAAGGGCTTCAGCGCATACCCCGGCCCAAAGAGCCGGTTTAGGTCATCCTGACTCAGGTGGACATGCCGGGCGCTGACGCCCACGGGGACAAACTTACTGCCCGTGCCGGCCAGATAGGTCAGCACACTGTTGCGAATGTCCTTCTTTTCCATAGGCGCTACCGCCCTTGGATCTGGGCCATCACGCTGCGCACCACGCTGGCCACCTCCCCGTTCTCACAGGGGGAGCCGCTGGGGCAGGCGTGCCCTTGGGAGCAGGGGGAGGGCTGGCCGCCGGCGGCAAAGCGGCACTTGGGCCGTCCGCCGGTGGTGATTCCCATCTTGGTCCGGGTCTCCACCAGCCGGTCCACCTGCTCACAGGAGAGCTCGTTGGCCCGGCCGATGATGTTGCCGGTGTACATGGTCACCAGCGCATAGTACTCCAGCGACTCCATGCGCATATAGGCCTGCATGGGGCTCATTCCCCAAGTCAGGGCCCCGTGGTTGGCCAACAGCACCCCATTGTGTGTCCGGCAGTAGGGCGCGATGGAATCCGGCACCTCCTGCGTCCCCGGCGTGGCGTAAGGCGCCACAGGCACCACGCCCAGCTGCACCACGCCCTCGGGCAGAATAGGCCGGTCCAAGGCGATCCCCGCGATGGCGAAGGATGTGGCCACCGGCGGATGGGCGTGGACACAGGCAATCAAATCCGGGTTCTCCCTGTAAACCCTCAGGTGCATCTTCAGTTCGCTGGAGGGCTTTCTGGTCCCTTGGAGCACGTGCCCTTCCAAGTCCACCTTGATGAGCATCTCATCGGTCATATACCCCTTGCTCACCCCGGTGGGGGTGGTCCAAAGGGTGGTGGGAGAGACCTTGCAGGTGATATTCCCGTCGTTGGACACCACATAGTTCTTGGCATACATCCGCCGTCCCACCTCCAGAATCGCCTCCTTGGCGTCCCGGTCAGAGAGATAGCGGTCTAAGTCCTCACCGTACATAGTCTGCCGCCTCCTTTCTCTCGGAGCCGCCCCTCTCCACGGAGGGGCGATTCCTTATTGCTTAAATCAAAATAAATATCACTATTTGTTTTCAAGTTTGCCTGCTGTCCCCGCAGGCAGCGCCATAAATCTGCCGTCTCCTGCGCGCCATCCGCCGCCATCCGCAGCGGATGCTGGCACAGCGGCGCCCCTCCCCCGTCTGCTCCGGGAAAACCCGCTCTCTTATAGGGAAATTCCCCATTTTTTGTTGCATTTTTTTCGGCGGTATGGTACAATATGACCATAAACCCCTGTATCACACCGGTTATGTCGAGGAAAAGAAGGAGGGTATCGGTATGCTGGCAATCGCCCGCCGCAACGCGATTCTCGAGCTCCTGCGGGAGCATCAGAGCGTCAACGTCACAGAGCTGGCCGCCTCGCTGGGGGTGGCCACCGAAACCATCCGCCGGGACTTCAAGGAGATGGAGGCCGCCGGACAGCTGATCCGCACACACGGCGGCGCCTATATCACCGAGGGGGTGCAAAACGACATCAGCGTCTCCATGCGCTCGGTGATCCGCCAGCAGGAGAAGAAGGCCATCGCCCAGAAGTGCGCCCGGCTGATCCACACCGGAGACTCCATCTTCTTAGACGCCTCCACCACCGACTGGGTCTTGGCCCAAGAGCTGCTGGAGCGGCACATCACCGTCCTCACCAACTCCCTGAAGGTGGCGGAGATCCTCTCGGCCTCCTCCTCGGTGCAGCTGATCCTCGCCGGGGGCAGCTACGTGCCCCGGTCCATGTCCTTCTCCGGGGAGCAGACGGTGGAGGATCTGAGCCGGTACTTTGTTGACAAGGCGTTCATCTCCTGCCGCACCGTCCACATGGAGTACGGGGCCACCGACTCCAACGAGTGGGACGCCCTCACCCGCCGCACCATGCTCCGCCGCAGCCACAGCACCTATCTTTTAGTGGACCACAGCAAGCTTGACGGCATCTCCTTTCTGAACATCTGCCCCTTGGAGAGCCTGACCGCCATCATCTGCGACCAGCCCCTCTCCCCCCCATGGCAGAGCCATCTGAAGGAAATCGGGGTACAGAGCATATAGGGCGCTAACGCGCCTCATGTGAGAACCGCTGACGCTGGGTTCCCAAGCGAAAAGGACTGCGCTTCGCTCTTCGTCTCACCTCTGTCCCTCCCGCGGGGAGGGACAGAGGTGAGACGCTTGCTCCGCGAGAAGTATTTTTTCCGAAAACCCGGTTTCCGGAAAAAATGCTTTACTTTATGGCGCGTCTGCGGACACGAAGCTCTCCCGAGGGGCTCTTTGCGGCTGAGGCCGCAAATTCGGCGGGGGATTCAGCCTCTGCGAACAATGGAAGCGCCATAAAACCATAGGCCGCTTACCCCCTCCAAGGGCATTGTGCGCCCGCTCTATCAAACTCCACCGCACCAAGACAGAACAACGGCGCCCTGCACCTCCTGCCAACAAAAAACCGCTAACTCTGCCATTCCATCAAGCCGTCCTTGCAGGGCGCGCCGTCCGGCAAGGCCCGGCCAACTCCGCGCGGCGGATACTATCCGCCTCTGCCCTCGAACCCTGCCGCACCCTGGCAGAGGCGCACATTGTGCGCCCGTCCGCTCGAACCTCTGACGCACCGGGACAGAGCAATTGCCGCCTGCGCTCCAAAGCCCTCAGCCAAGCAGTAATCTAAAGCTCAAAAACTCTCAATTTCTGCCTTTTTTGGGCAAAAACGTACTTTTCGCAAAAACACTCTCGCTCAATGAGCCGGCGGCGGCTAGCCGCCGGCTCTTGCTCCGCTGTGCAGCGTCTCCTATTTGCCGATGCCCAGCTCCTCAAAGGCCTTGTCGAAGGGGGCTTTGCAGAGGCCCTTCTCGGTGATGATACCGGTAATGAGGC
>CANPBB010000076.1 GCA_947572235.1 uncultured Clostridia bacterium | reverse complement strand
TGAATGTGGACCCCGGCACCATGTCCCCCTACCAGCACGGGGAGGTCTTCGTCACCGACGACGGCGCCGAGACCGATTTGGATCTGGGCCACTACGAGCGGTTCATCGACGAGAATCTCTCCGCCTACTCCTCTGTCTCCGCCGGTAAAATCTACTGGAATGTGCTCAATCAGGAGCGCAGCGGGGACTTTTTGGGCGGCACGGTACAGATCATCCCCCACATCACAAACGAGATCAAACGCTGTATCTACGCCTTGGACACCCCTGACGCCGATGTAGCCATTGTGGAGATCGGCGGCACGGTGGGCGACATCGAATCCCAGCCCTTTCTGGAGTCCATCCGGCAGGTGGCCGCGGAGCGGGGACGGCACAATGTGATGTTTATCCATGTCTCCCTCATCGTCTCCATCCCCGGCAGCGGGGAGCTGAAGAGCAAGCCCACCCAGCACTCCGCCAAGGAGCTTCTGAGTTTGGGCATCCAGCCGGATGTGATCATGTGCCGGTCCGATGCCCCGGTGCCTGCGGAGATTTTAGAGAAGATATCCCTGTTTTGCAGCATTCCTGTGGAGAACGCCATCCCCAACCTGACGGCGGACCTGCTCTATGAGGTGCCGCTGATGCTGGAGCGGGAGGGGCTGGCGGATGTGGTGGTGCGGCGGCTGGGGCTCATCTGCCACGCCCCCGACCTCACCGAGTGGGCCACCATGGTCCACCGGGCCAAGCACCCCGCTGGCAGGGTACGGATCGCTCTGGTGGGGAAGTATGTGGCCCTCCACGACGCCTACCTCTCCGTGGCGGAGGCGCTGACACATGGGGGGATTGAAAACGGCGTGAAGGTGGAGATTGACTGGGTGGACAGCGAGGAGCTGACAGATCCGGCAGCGCGCCTCGCCGGCTGCGACGGCATCCTGATTCCCGGCGGCTTCGGCAGCCGGGGGACGGAGGGGAAGATTGCCGCCATTGAGTACGCCCGGGTCAACAGGGTGCCTTTCTTGGGCATCTGTCTGGGGATGCAGCTGGCGGTGGTGGAGTTTGCCCGCCACGTCTGCGGCCTCGCCGACGCTCATTCCAGCGAGCTGGCGCCCCATACCCCCCACCCGGTGATCCATCTGATGCCCGACCAGCAGGAGGTCATTGCCAAGGGCGGCACGATGCGCCTGGGCAGCTGCCCCTGTGTCCTTCAGGAGGGGACAAGGGCCCGGGAGATCTACGGCACGGAGCGCATCGACGAGCGCCACCGCCACCGGTATGAGTTCAACAACGACTACCGGGAGGTGCTCACCAAGGCGGGGCTGGTGCTCTCCGGGCTGTCCCCAGACGGGCGGCTGGTGGAGATGGTGGAGCTCCCCGACCATCCCTTCTTCGTGGCGGGACAGTTCCACCCAGAGCTGAAGAGCCGGCCCAACCGGGCCCATCCGCTGTTTCGAAGCTTTATCGCCGCGGCCAAGGCGTACCGGGAGACGGATTGACGGCTGTCAATATAAGACCACAGGCGCGGACCGTATGGTCCGCGCCTGTCCCTTTATTCGGTGTAGGGTTTGCTGCTCTCCACAAAGACACCCTGCTCACGGGTCCAGCCGGTGTTGAAGCCCAAGGCCTTGCCTAAATCCCGGAGCTTGAAATAGGTGTAGCCGCCGCCGGCGTCGTCGGTGAGGGTGATGGCGGTCATCTCCACCGCTTTGCCGTCTACCGTGACGCTCTTAGCGCCGCCGGTGTAGGAGCGGTTGCCGGAGAAGGGAGTCTGCATCTCCGAGCCGTTGGGGGTGTAGGCCTCGCCGGTGGTGACGGAGATGGACTTGGCAGCGTTGTTGTAGCCCACGGCGAACTGGGCCTTGGTGCCGCTGAGGATTTGGGCCAGGTCCCGGAGCTTGATGTAGTTGGTGGGGTTGCCCTTCTCGTCCTTCAGAGCGTACATCTGGAACTCCACCGCCTTGCCGTCCACCGTTACGGTCTGGGTGGAGGCATAGGAGGTGCCGCTGGCGGGGATGGTCTCCATCGGCGCGGCGGGAGTATTTGTGGTATCGGAGGAGGGGGCGGGGCCGGCGGAGAAGGGGATGTTTTGCTCTCTGGCGAAGGTCTCCGCCGCACTGCCGGCCTTACCGTAGATGGTCAGCTTGGGGCAGCCGGCAAAGGCGCTGCTGGAGATCTTGGTCACACTGGCCGGGATGACGGCGGCAGTGAGGTTTTTACAGTCGTTGAAAGCCAAGAAGTCAATCTCCTTCACACCCTCTGGGAGCACCACCTCCGTGAGGCTGGTACAGCCATTGAAGGCGTAGCCGTCGATCTTCTGCACACTGCCGGGGATGGAGACGCTGCGGAGGTTTGCACAGTAGGCGAAGGCCTGGTTTCCGATGTTCTGCACTTCATCGGAAATGACCACGTCGGTCAGCGTCTCACAGTTGAAGAAGGCATAGGTGCCGATGCTGGTTACCGGGGGGATCACCACGCTGCCGCCAGGGCCGACGTACTTCTTCAGGTAGCCCTTGCTGTTGATCTCGAAGTCCTCGGCGGAGGAGTTGTTTTCCCAGTTTCCCTTCCACTGGGCCCGCATTCCCCAAGTGGGCAGGTCAGGGACGGGGGTGCTGGCCGTCACCATATCGCTGCCGCCGGCGGTGGACTGCCAGCCCTGGAAGGTGTAGTTGGGCCGCACCGGTACGGGGAGGGCGCCCACAGGTTCACCGACGATGCGCTCCAAGGCGGGGTACTGCTTCTGGCCGTCCACGGTGCCGCCGTTGAGATTTAGGTAGACTTGACAGACCTTGTTGGTGGGTTCCTGCGGGCGTTCGTTGGAGCGGTACAGATTGGGCCACACCACCTCGGCCGTGTAGCGCTTTCCCTCATAAATGGCTGTGGCGGTGCAGTAAATAGAGATTCTCTTGACAACAAGATAAGCGGATACCTCCAAGTAGTTGACCTCGTCCTTGGTGGTGGCTGTTGACGAGAAGGGGGAGTTGCTGTTTGTCATCTCCCAGTCATAGGTAACGCTGTACCGGGAGGCGGGCACCTCCACGCCGTCCACCGTCAGGGAGGGGATGGCGGTCAGGATCGCCGGATAGGCGCACTCGGCCAAGTCGAAGCTGTCCATGTCGGGATCCCTGGTCAGGGTAAAGCGCACACCATCCGTGCTGCCGGAGTCGCCGGTGCCGCCGGAGCTGCCGGAGTCGCCGCCGCCGGAGCTGTCGCCGTTGCCGGCGCCGCCGGGCTCGCCCAGGTCGGAGCCGTCGTCACGGTAGTCCCCATCGCTGCAGTGCACCACCGCGTTAGGGATGTCTTGCATGGCCGTATAGGGCGGGATGTATCGGGTGCCGTAGGGCCCGATGGTGGTCACACCCGGGAACATCCCCTCTCTCAGGGCGGAACGCCACTGCTCCACCGTGCCGCTGTAGTTGATCTCATAGAGATCATCGCAGTACCTGAAGGACCGGTAGTCCACCTTGGAGACGTTGCCCCGCAGGGTGATGCTGCGCATGCCGCGCGGGATACGTTGGTCATATGACAGAAAGTCCCGGATGCCCCGGCCAAGGGTCAGGCTGCGGAGATTATCGCAAGTTGGAAGGAAGCGGAAATCGAGATCTGTGACGCTGTCGGGGATCACAAGGCTGGTTATATCCTTGTTGCCGTTGAAAACCCTCAGTGGGATTTCGATGACGCCGTCCGGGATGACCACATCCCCGCCGGGGCCGTTGTACTCAGTGAGCACGCCGTCCTTGATGACGAATTCTTCCTCCGCTGCATAGGTCGTTACCGGCAGCAGGGAGAGGAGCAGGAACAGGGAGAGCAGAAGGGAGAGTGTTTTCTGTTTCATGGGGTGCCTCCTTACGTTGGTATTGCCCAGCAGTCTACCACACCCCGCCGCCGATTTCAATTAACTGGCTGCATAGGGGCGCTTTTTCACCGGCCAAAACTCCTCTGATATTTTTTGAGAAAAATATGCTTTTTCCTCTTCCTTTTTTGTGCAATGTGTGGGATAATGGAGTCAAGGAGCCTATACCACATCTATATGACAGGGAGGAGCACCATGAAGTCCACGAAAGCCTACCGGCCTGAGAACCTGCACTATCTGAAGATGCTGGCTCGTCAGTACCCCACCGTGCAGGCCGCCAGCACGGAGATCATCAACCTGCAAGCGATTTTGAACCTGCCCAAGGGCACCGAGCACTTCATCTCCGACGTCCACGGGGAGCACGAGGCGTTCCTGCACATCCTCAACTCCGCCTCCGGCGTGGTGCGGCGGAAGCTGGACGACCTCTTTGCCACCAGCATTCCCCGGCGGGAGCTGGATCAGCTGGCCACCCTCATCTACTACCCCAAGGAGAAGCTGGAGGAGATCGCCCAGAGCACCGAGGACATGCGGGAGTGGTACCGGATCACCCTCCACCGGCTGATTGAGGTCTGCCGCCTTGTCAGCACCAAGTACACCCGCTCCAAGGTCCGCAAGGCCATGCCCAAGGAGTACGCCTATATTTTAGACGAGCTGATCCACACCCGTTACGGCGACAGCGACAAGCGGGACTACTACGAGAATATCATCTCCACCATCATCGACATTGACCGGGCCCCCAACTTTCTCATCCAGCTCTGCGAGCTGATCAAGCGCTTGGCGGTGGACCGGCTCCACATAGTGGGGGACATCTTCGACCGGGGGCCTGGGGCGGACATCATTTTGGAGTCCCTGATCAACTACCACAGCGTGGATATCCAGTGGGGCAACCACGACATCCTCTGGATGGGGGCGGCCTCCGGATCCCGGACGCTGGTGGCCACCGTGCTGGCCAACTCCCTGCGCTACAACAATTTAGAGGTCATCGAGACCGGCTATGGCATCTCCCTGCGGCCGCTGGCGGTGTTTGCCGGGGAGGTGTACAAGGACTGCAGCGTGGATCAGTTTGCCGTGAAGCTCTCCGGCCGGGACGCTTTGCGCTACACCGAGCGGGACAAGCTCCTGGCCGCCCGGATGCACAAGGCCATCACCATGATCCTCTTCAAGCTGGAGGGGCAGAAGATTCTGCGCAATCCCTGCTTCGGCATGGAGGACCGGCTGCTGCTGGACAAGATTGACTACGAGAGCAAAACTGTCACCATCGACGGCAGCTCCTACGCCATGCTGGATACGGACTTTCCCACGGTGGACCCCAAGGCCCCCTACGCCCTGACCGGCGAGGAGGAGGAGCTGATCTACCAGATGACCCGCTCCTTCCGCCACAGCGAGAAGCTCCAGCGCCATGTGCGCTTCCTCTACTCCAAGGGCAGCTTGTACCGGGTATTTAACGGCAACCTGCTCTTCCACGGGTGCCTGCCCATGACGGGGGAGGGGGAGTTTATGCCCTTCTCCATCGGGTGCAGGAACCTCAGCGGCAAAGCGTTTTTGGACTACGCCGATCTCACCGCCCGCCGGGCCTACTACAGCAAGCCGGGCTCCAAGGAGCGGGGCTTCGGCATGGACTTCCTCTGGTGGCTGTGGGCCGGACGGAACAGTCCCATCTTCGGCCGGGACCGGATGACCACCTTTGAGCGGCGGTTTATTGCGGACGAGAACATCTGGACCGAGGCGAAAAATCCCTACTATACCTTCTACAACGATCCGGATGTCTGTGACCGGATGATGGCGGAGTTCGGCCTGAAGGGCCCCCACTGCCACATCATCAACGGCCACATCCCGGTGAGGCTGAAGAAGGGGGAGAGTCCCATCAAGGCCGGCGGCAAGCTGCTGGTGATTGACGGCGGGTTCTGCAAGGCGTATCAAAAAACCACGGGGATTGCCGGGTACACACTGATCTACGACTCCAACGAGCTGTGTCTGGTGGCCCACGAGCCCTTTGTGGGCCGTCAGGACGCTATCCGGGAGAATCAGGATATCGCGTCCAGCGAGATGACCTTTGAGCGGCTGGAGAGCCGGATGAAGATTGCCGAGACAGATACCGGGCGGCAGCTTCAGGAGCAGATTGACGATCTGATGGCCCTGCTGACGGCCTACCGCAGCGGTGAGATTGTGGAGGAGCATATGGTGTAAGGGGGATAGGAGAGGCGGTACACCCTTCCGGTGTACCGCCTCTTGGCAGGAGCTGTTCAATCTGGCCCAGTCTCAGGGCTTCTCTATGTCCGATTTTTCCAAAGCGGCTTGAAGCTCCCTCTGCGATTGGGGGATATCGGTGTCCCAGACGATCTGCATATGGGCACCAGTGTATCCATGAACAATCCGGCTGCACAGGCCGTAGAGCTGCTGCCAAGAGATTGCGGGCAGCTGGGTTTTGCCTCTTCGTTCAGGGGGCCAATTTCCCAATCTGCATCAGGTTGAAGACAATAGCCTCTACGCGCATACTGTCTGCCTTAAAATCAGATGGCGTACAACAGCCTTGAAAGAACAACGTAGGTCGGCGGCAGTGTGCTTGTTGGAACTCCTTCAAAATGGCAGCATCTTTACTGTTTAAAAATTACCACCCCGCTTCGCTGAATCTCACACGCCACAAAAGAACCCGGCTCCACCTGCTGCACGTCGGTCAAGGTCACTATGATACGCAAGGCGTACGCTATATTTTCCAGCAGGCCGTAGAAGGCGAGGTCCCGAGGGCCGCTGTCCACCCAAAAGTCCGCATCGCTGTGCTCTGTGGTCTGCCCCTTGGCATAGGAACCAAACAGAACTGCCCTGCGGGCGCCATAGCGGACAAGGACTGGGGCGAGGAGTGTTTGCGGTTCGGAAAATGTGTAGATTTTGAAGGAATAAAGTGTACCCAAGGTCAAGGGCACAAAGGAAATAAAGTAAAGTGAAAAGGAAACCCTTACTCAACTATTTAAGACGAGTCTGTATAAGCAATGGGTGTGAGACTAAAGGATAAATTCCAGTAGTGTAATAATCGAAAAATTCGTTGGGAGAGAGTTTTGCGAGCTGCCATTATCTGCGGTCGTTATTGTAATAGCCCATCCAATCATCCAGGATGTCCAGAATGCTGGCCCCTGTTTCATCCTTCTCGGGCCAAACTCTGAAATAGTATTTTCGAATGGAAAATTCGGAAATCATACATTTGATTTGAGCTGTTTTGCTCGCCGCTGTTTACAGCGGCAGCCGCAAAACATGGCACATATTGCTTCCTACCTTTCCGTTCGGAAGTAATAGTAATACACGCTCTGCCATTGAGGGCAGTCATTTGGTAGCATCCGCCATTGTATTTTCCCCTGTATCACATATAGCCATGGCACGGTGCTTTGCTTACGCCCAATTTCCCACTGTGCGGCTCTTTTCAACCATGGCAGCGCCATAAAGAAGCCGCCACAGACGCCCCGCAGGCAAACTGCCTATCGCATTTTCCCCCTGCCTGTGCTATACTGTCCCCGAAACCACCACCGAGAGGAGCATAAGAACCCTATGCGTATTGTAATCAAAGTGGGCACCTCCACCCTCACCCACGGAACGGGAAAGCTCAATATCCGCCGGGTGGAGTCCCTGTGCAAAGTGATGAGCGATCTGAAAAACGCCGGCCATGAGGTGGTACTGGTGTCCTCCGGGGCCATCGCTATGGGGGTGGGAAAGCTGAACCTCACCCAGCGGCCAAGCGACATGCCCACCAAGCAGGCTGCCGCCGCCGTGGGTCAATGTGAGCTGATGTACAT
This sequence comes from uncultured Clostridia bacterium, assembly GCA_947572235.1. GTDB lineage: Bacteria > Bacillota > Clostridia > Oscillospirales > Oscillospiraceae > CAJFPI01. The sequence goes on along the minus strand of CANPBB010000076.1, from coordinate 5,427 downwards.
CTATGACAAGCTGTTCTCCGAGTATCACCACACCGTGGCCCAGATCCTCCTCACCGGCTCCGACGTGGAGGACCCCCAGCGCCATCAGAACTTCCAGAACACCCTCTTCCGTCTCTTGGAGATGGGGGCGCTGCCGGTGGTCAACGAGAATGACACCGTGGCCACCGCCGAGATCGCCGTGGGGGACAACGACTCCTTGGCCGCCATTGTGGCGGTGAACATCCACGCGGATCTGCTGGTCCTTATGAGCGACATTGAAGGGCTCTACACCGCCGATCCCCACAAGGATCCCGGCGCCGCCCTGATCCACCGGGTGGAGGCCCTGACGCCGGAGATCTTCGCGCTGGCCGGCGGGGCGGGCAGCGGCTTCGGCACCGGGGGGATGGTCACCAAGCTGAAAGCCGCCCAGCTGTGCATGGAGGCGGGCTGTGACATGATCATCACCAACGGCACCCGCCCCAAGGATCTCTACCGCATCGCCGACGGTGAGAACGTGGGTACCCGGTTCTTTGGGAAGCGGGCGTAATCGGGGGTGGTATATCCTCCGCCGCCCCTTTTTCTATGGCTCTACTATCAAAGGAAATGAGGTTTTGCCTATGACAACCCGTGAGCTTCTCCTTGCGGCCAACGCCGCCAAAAGTGCCATGGCCGACGCCTCCACGGAGACGAAAAACGCCGCCCTCCGGGCCATGGCCGACGCCCTCATCACCCACACCGGGGAGATCCTTGCCGCCAACGGCGAGGATATGGACGCCGCCCGGGGGCACATTTCCGAGGTGATGCTGGACCGCCTCGCCCTCACCGGGAGCCGCATTGCCGGCATGGCGGAGGGACTCAGGCAGGTGGCGGACCTCCCCGATCCGGTGGGCCGGACGCTGCGGAGGGTGGAGCGGCCCAACGGCCTCACCATCCGGCGCACCGCCGTGCCCATGGGGGTTATTGCCATCATCTACGAGTCCCGGCCCAACGTTACCAGCGACGCCGCCGCGCTGGCGCTGAAGGCGGGCAGCGCCTGCGTCCTCCGCTGCGGCAAGGAGGCCCACCGCTCCGCCGCCGCCATTGTGGCCGCCCTGAAGGCGGGCATGGAGCAGGCGGGTCTGCCGTCAGAGGCTCTGCAGCTGGTGGAGGACACCACCCGCGCCTCCGCCAATGAGCTGATGACCGCCAGCGGCCTGGTGGACCTGCTGATCCCCCGGGGCGGTGCGGGCCTCATCCGCTCCTGCGTGGAGAACGCCACGGTGAACGTCATCGAGACGGGCACCGGCATCTGCCACGTCTACGCAGACAAGCAGGCTGACATAGCGATGGCGCTGGACATCGTCGAGAACGCCAAGACCAGCCGTCCCAGCGTCTGCAACGCCGAGGAGGTGCTGCTGGTCCATCAGGATATCGCCGCCGCCCTCCTCCCCCGGCTTCGGGAGCGTCTGACGTCCCACGAGCCCCCGGTGGAGCTGCGCCTCTGTCCCCGCGCCGCCGCCATTATCGACGGCACTCCCGCCGGGCCGGAGGACTTTGACACAGAGTTTTTGGACTATATCCTATCCGTTAAAATCGTGGACAACTTGGAGGAGGCCATCGCCCACATCGCGGCCCACTCCACCCACCACAGCGACGCTATTGTCACCGGTGACGAGGCAGCAGCGGCAGTATTCCTCCGCTCCGTGGACAGCGCGGCGGTGTACTGGAACGCCTCCACCCGCTTCACCGACGGCGGTGAATTCGGCTTAGGCTGTGAGATGGGCATCTCCACCCAGAAGCTCCACGCCAGAGGGCCGATGGGGCTGGAGGAGCTTTGCAGCTATAAGTACATTGTGGTGGGCGAGGGACAGACGAGGTGAAGATGAGGAATTAGAACTTACGGGGGTCAGCAGAGCTGGACGATTTGGAATTGATTTCCCTGCGCCAAATTTTCCCCTGCTCTCCTCCAATCCCATAAAATTCAAATCCGTCGCCACAGGCGGCATCACTACACTATTCCTAATTTGAAAAAGGGGGGCCTCTTATGACTGCGCCGACCTATGAGTTTGGCTTTATTGGTACTGGGAATATGGGCGGGGCGCTGGCTCAGGCGCTTTGCCAGACGGTTTCGCCGGATCGGGTCCTGCTCGCTAACCGTACTGCCGCTAAGGCGGAGGTGCTGGCTGGGCGGCTGGGCTGCGGTGTGGGCGGCAATGCGGATGTGGCGCGGCAGTGCCGCTTTCTCCTTTTGGGCGTTAAACCCCAGATGATGGCGGATACCTTGGCGCCGCTGCGGGATATTTTGAGTCGGCGGACGGATCGGTTCGTGCTGGTTACGATGGCCGCCGGGATGACCATGGAGCGGCTGGCGGCGCTGGCCGGGGGGGACTATCCCGTGATCCGGATCATGCCCAACACCCCCTGCGCCGTGGGGGCCGGGGTGGTACTCTATACCGCCAATGAGCTGGTGACGGCGGAGGAACTGGAGCGGTTCACCGGGGCCTTTGCCGCCGCTGGGGTGCTGGATCCGCTGGAGGAGCGGCTTATGGACGCGGGCAGCGCGGTGTCCGGCTGCGGGCCAGCCTTTATCTGTCAGATTGTGGAGGCTCTGTCTGACGGCGGCGTGGCCTGCGGACTGCCGCGGAAGAAGGCCCTGCTCTACGCCGCCCAGATGGTCCAAGGCACCGCCAAGCTGCTGCTGGAGACTGGGGAGCACCCCGCCGCGCTGAAGGATGCGGTGTGCAGTCCCGGCGGCTCCACCATCGCCGGCGTCCGGGCCTTGGAGCGCGCCGGGGTCCGGGGGGCTGTGATGGATGCCGTCATTGCCGCGGTGGAACGGACGAAGGAGCTCTAAGGGGCCTTTCTAATCAAAACAGCATGGTCAAAAACAAGGAGTGATTTTCCATGCGCATCAAGGTTCCCCCTTGTTGTGAAGGGCCTCTTCTGCGCCCTCCCCGTCTCCCTTGCGCTGGCGGTGCTGGTTTTGGGAGGGGTTCGGCTCTATGTGGAGCATGCCACCTACCCCGCCTACTTGGAAACTGCGGGGAGAGGTCCGGGCAGTGTGGGCACCGCGCCGCTGGAGGACACTCCTTGGCCCGCCTCTTTGGCGGAGATCCAGCAGTGTAGCCGCTTTCCCGGTGGCGCTCCACTACAAGGCCGCGGAGCGCGTCGGCGGGCGTCAGTATGACATCCTGACCCTGCCCAGCGGGGAGGCGGTGATTGGCCGCATGGCCGGCAGCACGGCGGGGACCACCGAGAGCGGCGAGCCGCTGTATCAGCTGCCCATTGCCCGCTGGAACCACAGTAGAGGTGCCTCAGGAGGAACTGGGCGGCAGGCCTCTATGACAACGACACCCACTTTGTGGAGTGTGTGGGGGAGGAGCCGATGACCGCCGGGGATATCTCTTTTGCCTTTCGTGCTGATGGAACTGGGTGCTGGCGATTTCATGAATCGAAGTTTGATGCAAAGACTTGGCTGTGCTATAATCAAAATAATGAATCGGAATTTATAGACGGAAGCCAAATGATGGAGCTCATATATAAAGATGTCGCGCTTGGAAAGATAGTGGTTACAAATCGTGAAGCTTTTTGGATTTCAGGTGAATTTTATCCATACCCCAGCGCATCAGAATTTGAAGATTTTTTTGATGCGTTAGTATGTGAAGATGGATTTGATGAAGCGATGCTTGATGAGGATTTATTAAAGGAAGATTATTGGTTTGTATCTGAAAATGGGGATTCTATAGGAATCTCATGTCCAGCAGTATATGAAAATCACGAAATCGCATTCAGATACAGATAATATGCACTTGAAGCAGAGCGCAAATTCCGGGTGAGTGGGCGGTTATCCATCTTGGATAACCGCCCACTCAGTCATTTTGACGATATGTTGGCGTGGAAAAGATTTCTCTTGACTTAATAATGGAATCGGCGTATACTAATATATATTATTAGATAACATAGCCAATACACGGGATCATCTCGTTAGAAAGGAGCATAGATATGGAGAACGTAAACGTACGCCGGCCCCATATGACTGGGGAGGAGCTGGCCAACACCATATCCCACGGGGTGGGAGCGCTGCTGGCGGTGGTGGGGGCGGTGCCCCTGATCGCCCGGGCGGTGACTGCCGGTTCAACGGCGGCGGTGGTGGGGATGTCGCTGTACGCGGTGAGCCTCATCACGCTGTACACGGCCTCCGCCGTCTACCACGGCACAGTGGACCCGGAGAAGAAGCGGCAGCGGCGGATTATGGACCACTGCTCCATCTTCCTGCTGATTTTGGGCACCTATATCCCCTTGGCTCTGCTGACTTTAGGCGGGCGCTTGGGCTGGATGCTGATCACGGTGAATACGCTGCTGGCGGTGGTGGGCATCGCGCTGAAGATCATCGACCTGAACCGATTCAACAAGATCTCCTTGGTACTCTACGCGCTGATGGGCTGGCTGGTGTTCCCGGCACTGAAGACGGTGGTGGCGGTGATGCCCCTCTCCGGAGTGGCGCTGCTGTTCGCCGGCGGTGTGGCCTACACGGCGGGCATCGCCTTCTACAAGTCTAAAAAGCACTATATGCACTTTATCTGGCACCTATTCGTCTTAGCGGGGAGCATTTTGCAATATTTTTGTGTACTGCTGTACTGCATATAGGATAACGCAGGAAATCTGCGAATTTCAAGCGAGAGAAATGACTGCTGTCTGTGTCGCACGTGTCCTCCGCCGAGGGCTTTGACAGCGGGGGGACAGGCAAAAACCTGTCCCCCTGCTGCTGTTATTTGGGTTGACGCTCCTTGCGGGAGGGATAGAATCCGCCGCCGCATGCCGGAAATCTTCATTAGGAAGAATACAAATCGTTATTGTATATGAAAAATATACTTTTCGTATTCGTATAAGTGAAGACAGTGGGGGTGAGATGTACTCCCTGCGGGTGTAGGTGCGCTCCTGCCCGCAGGTGCTGATATAGGCATTGGTTACGCTTGTGCTGGGGGCGAGCTTTTTCACCAGACGCGCCGAGGTGCTGTAGACCCTGTCGATGCAGCGGGGGCGGGAGAGGAAAGCGCCGGTTTGGTCGTAGTAACCGGAGGAGCTGAACAGGCGTGCCCATACAATCTCCCGCGTCTCCGGAAGGATGCGGGAGAAGCCCGCCTCTATGACGGCGTTTTCGCAGGGACAGGCAAAGCGGCGCAGACGTTCCTTGCCGTCAAAAGTCTCCACCATAAGCGGACCCGCGGCGGGGAGATGGAAGTAGTAGCGGACATGCTCCTCCCCGGCAATCAGACCTATGTCGTGCCCCGCCGTGACGCAGCCCGCCCACAGGTCCTCCCGGACGATCTGACAGCCCAAGGACAGCGCCCGCTCCGACAGGGACAGAAGGCCGTCCAGCTCCAAGTAGTAGTTGATCTGTCTGCCCATAGCGCCCTCGTATAATAAGATTTGCAGACGATTTATAGTGGGTCTGCTTAGTTCACTTGG
>CANPBB010000075.1 GCA_947572235.1 uncultured Clostridia bacterium | reverse complement strand
GTAGTCATAGGCCTGGTCGATGCCCTCAATGCGGTAGGTGGCGCCAGCCAAGGGCTCATTGGTTCTGCTGTCCCGCTTCGTAATCGTGACAACACCATCCTCGGAAGGGTGCTCAATAGGATCATCTGGTAGATCACCGCTCAAAACAACTCTTTTTTCACAGTAATTAAAGAACCCCTGCCGACCACTAATACTTGATGTAGCGTATACTGCCCATTGGCTGTTAGGGTCAACAGTGATATATGCAGAAATACCTTGGGAAACAAAGTCCGCCACTTGATTTTGTAAATCTACATCCTCTGCGGCCTTCAAGGAGAGCAGGTCGGTATACATACGCTTATACCGCTCATAAGTTTCAGGGTAAGCATAACCACCATCGTCCACATTGCTGCCTACATCGGCAGTATCACCATAGGCTTTACGTTCCATGTTATCCCATAGATAGGTCTGGACGCACATCATCCACTCGCCCAGCTCATTATCCGAAAGGGAATAGTGCTGGTTAATATAGGACATAAGCCACTTGGCGTTAGCTGTCACCTCGTCAGAAAAATGGTCCATACCAGAGATAAGAAGGGCACGGTCCAGCAGCTCCTCAGCCTCCGCGCCGGTGGCGTGGGTCCAGCTATAACTATTGCGAAAACTGGCGTCCTCGCTGTTGTACGAAAAGCCAAAGTCCACACAGTACCCCCACTTGCCGTTGATAAGGGGCGGCTTGTAGGTGTAGTCATAACCGTGGTGGTTCGTGCGTCTGATCCAGTGGTTAGGATTACTTGTGACCGCAATACCGGTTCCTGCATTGGAGGCGGCAAACACAGACATAGGCAGCATACTGACAATAAGGACTATTGCCAGCAGAAGTGAAAAGACCGATCTTTTTTTCATATTGCATCTCCTTTTTATAATTAGTTTTAGGAAAAAAGGAACGCAGTCAATCAACTGACTGCGTTCCTTTTTTGAGTGGTACTTACGGAAGAATCGGAGAATCTATACCGGTAATGGTGTAATCGCCATAAGCAAATATTTGAATCATGTAGTATTTCCCGTAACGATCCTGTGCAATTCCGGCCCCTGTAGAATGATAATTTTCTTTCAGCATGTTTTTATAGTGTCCTGCGGATTGGCTCCAACTTTCCACTTGCCGCTGGGCCAGAATACCTTGAGGAGATTGTCCTCCTAAGTCTTTCATGCCGAGGTTTTCACCCATTAGGAGTTTTCCAATATGCTGTATAACCGTGTCATTGTCCGATCCGTCCGGCCGGTCATGGCTGTAGCAGATATTGGCTGCGACTTCCTCCGCCCGGACCTGCGCCGCGGCCATAAGATCATCGTCCATGGTGAGGGCGGGAAGGCCGTTCTGCCGGCGCAGGGCGTTGGTCATGTTCACAATCTCCACCCGGATATCGTAGAAATCCTCCCCAACATTCCCTGTGGAAGGCTTAGGCGCCGTCTGCCCCGGTTCCTCCTCAGTGTAGCCCTCACCGGTGGAGATCTCCACAGTCCGTGTAGCGTTGTTCCACGCCACACCCACATCCAGCAGCCTCCCCAGATCCCGGAGCTGGAAGTAGTTGCTGCCATTAATCACATACGCCTCCACCGCCACTGGCACCCCATCCACCGTAACCTTGTGACTGCTCCGCTCCGCCAGCACAGCGGCGTAGGCGTTGACCCCGCCAAAGATCACCGCACCGCACAACAACCCTGCCAAAAATTGCCCACATTTCCGTTTCATCTTAGATACCTCCTTATAGAAGATTTAGTAGTGGATTTCCTACTATGATTATACCAGAAATGCGGGAAACCGTCAAAAATTGGCGCGTCAATCAGGGATAAAAACAAATCTCACCGTGGGATTTCATTCCACCTCCACAGCCCGGACGCACCACCTGTATTCCCTCTGGTCCCGTACACAGGTAAACAGAGTGATGCAGTTGTCACTCGTGGCGGCCAGCATAGAGCTGTCAGTCTCGTCCACCTTCATCACGTCCGTAACGGCATAGGTGCGGGTCCCAAGCCGGGTCTTGAGGATAATCGTGTCACCGATGTCAAGTGTGTGGATCTTCCCAAAGTAGTTATTCACGCCCCGGTTGTGGGCGGCAAAGGCCACATTGCCATCCCAAATACTGGTATTGGTAAAGTGCCCCGCCCCCTTGGCCAGCGTCCTGCTGTCCGTGCCCTCGTAAATCTTCACGGTCAAATCAATGGCGGGGATTTTGAGGGTGCCTAAGCTGCCGTTGCTGTAGTAGAGGTCGTTGGTAACATCGGTAAAAGCAGTAACCGGTGTGCTGGTAGTAGGATAGCTGGGGAGCACCACCGCCCCACCGCCTGCCAGCACACCACCGCCATGCAGCGGCCCGCTGGCAGCCAAATTAGGCGTCAGGAACTCCCCGGAGCCGGGCAGGTAGCTGGTGGGCGTCCCAAAACCGGGCGGGATCAGGGCACTGTTCTTGCCCCGGTCCACGTTGGGGTCCTTCCACTCGTAGACCGTCCCATCACTGGTGGGCGCTCCAAACTCCCCGGCGGAGGGTGCGTCAATCGTGTAGTCTACCGCATAGGCCGGCAGGGAAAGCGCCGTCAGGAGACAGCAGAGGGTTAGCAGCATTGTCAGGTGTTTTTTCATTTCACATACCCCCGTTTCTTGGCCTTTAGGTAAGCCAGCAGCTTCCAGCCGCCAAACCCAGCGCCGCCCAACAGGAGCGCCAGCGGGATCAGAAGAAGGAACTTATAGCCGCCGCCGGATTCTGCCGGGGATTCTGCCGTGATTGGCGTCTCACCGTGGGACGTGAATACAGCGGTGTAGATCACGGTATCGCCGCTGGTTTTGGACACCTCGCCCCTATACTCCACCGTAACGGTATACCCAGTGGCGTACTTATCCATGGCGTCAGCCGTATAGGACGCATTGGCCGTATAGAAGCCGTTTACCTCCTGCCACTGGACATCCGCCAGTGTCAGCGTCCGGCCCCCGTCCTGAATGGTCTTAGGCACCAGAGAGGTGTCGGCATCCGAGAGATTCGGATAGCTCCGATTGGCCGTGACGGTGCGGGAGCGTGTCTCATACCCTGCCGCCTCCACCACGATGCCGGGGTAGTCCGGGGCCAGCAGACCGGTGTAGCCGTCCTCAGTAGTGACCTCCAGCTCCGGCTCCAACTGCTGTAGAATCTCCGCCATATCACTGGTGCCGCTGTCCACCGTGACCACCTCAATATGCTCCTTGGTGTCCGTCTCCGTCTGGTCATTCTTCAGCACGTCCAGCAGCGTATAGCTGCGGCCCTCCCGCTCAAAGTCGGCGGTGGGGATGGCGGCAGGGTCATCCCGGACAGAGAGGCAGTAGACCTTCTCAATCCGGGAGACACCGCCCTCCTCCGTCTCCCGCACCTCGGTGGGATAGACGGCGGACACAGGCGGCGCCTGCGCTCCCGGTTCCCCCTCCGCCACGACAGCCAGCGCCGTGTTACAGAGAAACAGTGCCAGTATCAGCACCGCAAAAATGCTCCTTGCTCGTTTCATAGCAAACCTCCAATTTCAAATAAGACTTTAGGAGAACACCCCGCCTCCCCAAGATGGTAAAAGCCGCCTACAGGCGGCTTTTAGGGTGTGCTCCCCTTAATTACCAGAACGCCGGGGGACGCTGCCTGTCAAGGTCCGGTCAGTCCGCAGACTGGCCGGCTCGCGGGCGATTGCCTCTGCAATCGTCCGGCCTTGACTGGCAGGGGGACCCGGCGTACCGTCCCCGAGAGGGGACACACCCCCGGCTATCTGGCCCCATGCCGGCGCGGGGTACTCCGCTCCTGCTGGCGGGGGTTCAATCTCTGCTCCACACCCTCCCCAATGCTCCGGGCCGTATTGCGGAGCTGTTCCAGCGCCTCGCCCCGGTTAGCCGGGTCGAAGCCGTCGTAGAGGGCCCCCACCAGACGGGCGTCCGGGGGAGAGCACTGTACCCCAAACCGGCGGCACACCATGTAGCCCACACTTTCAGAATCTAACTTGTAGACCTCCCGCTTATAGCCCCGGTTGTACCCCCGGTCATGGACGCGGGCGTAGGCGATCTCCGCAGCTAAGGCGGCAAAGATGGCGGATTCGCTATGTTCTGGATTGATATAGATGGTGAGATTGGCCTCGTTGTAGCAGGCGGGGGTACTCAGCTCCTGATCCGCCTCGATCCCCACCGGGGACTGGTCCATAAGCGCCGCCAAGGCCGCCTCCATCCGGGGCGTCCTGTCCAAGAGCGGCGCGGGCTCCGGCATGGGTCTGCCGCCGGTCTGACTGATGTCGTAGTAGCTGCCCATGTAGTACCCCCGACGCTTGGGGTCCTTGGGCGGGACAAACACCTTGGCCCCGCTGTCCATGGCCTCGCCCAGTACCCGGCGGCCCTGCTGGTGCCAAAAATCCCTTGTCCCAATCCTCGTGGCCCCCTCCAGCTGGAACAGGGTCAAAGCCACATTGCCCACACTGCACCGGATGTTGCCGCCCTGCAAGTCGAGGTACTGCCGGTAGAGCTCCGGACTGCTGGTGATCTGCTCCAAGGCGCTGTCCCGCATGGCGGAGAGGTTCTCCCGATCCGCCCGCAGCCCCTCCACCCGAACCTTGTCCCGCTCCGCCTTGCCCTTGATGATCTCGCTGATACTTGCCAATGTAAAGACCTCCTATCTGCCTCTCGTTTTCGTCTGCTTTTTGGCATGGGCCTGCCGGGACATGGCCCGCAGCCCCTCCAGCCTCACCCGGACAGATTCCTTAGCATCCATCGCAGGGGAAGGAGTCAAGCCACTCCAGTGCTCGGGCGAGGACTTCCCTTGTTGAGCACGGGGGCGCACTTTTTTTGGCGCTTCGCTCTCCTGCGCTCTCTTGGGGATGGGATAGCCCATGGCCTCCATGACAGCGTTGAGCTGGGCGGCGTAGTTCTGATTGGACACGATATTGACATAGCCGGTACTGCCGCCCTTCTTCTGGGCCAGAAAGTACAGGATGCCGTACTCCTTGGCCAGCTTCTTAAATTTCCCCATGTCCTCCCTCTTGAGGGGGATAACCACGGCGGGGGCGGGGTCCCGGGCCAGACGCTTGGCGCTGGTCTTGCCCACCACCTTGTTGTCCTGCCGCTGTAGGGCCAGCAATAGAGCGGCCACATTCTTGAGCCCGGCGCCAGCCAGCTTGACGGCGCTCTCAGTGGCTTGGATACCCTCCTTGACCACTAAATCCGCGGCCTCGGCGCTTACGTCCATTTGCGTCACTTCCTTTTATTGAATTAGTTACCGGAGCAGGCCAAACTGCCGTTTCCGGTCTGGTATATGGGTGTACTCTTCCGGATTTTGACAGAGCCGGACATTCTCCCGGATACGGGGGATATCCGCCTCTATCCGCCCACAGGTCCGAAGCTCCCGGCGCAGGGGGCGCAGCTCCCCATTGATGGCGGCGATCTCGTCCTCCACATCCTCGCCCCCACGCTTTTTGCCGTACAGTTCCTTCCGGCGGGCGGCGAGGGCGTCTATATCCGCTTGCAGGGCCTCAGACAGCATGGTCAGCTGGCTGTCACTGTCTACGCGGTACTTTTGCAATAGAGCGAACTGGCGCTGGTACTGCCGGAGCTTCGCCACATCCGCCCGGACGGAGAAGGGGGGCGGGCGTTTCCTCCGGGGACCACTCAGCAGGTACAGGTAGTACACATACAGAGCGCGAAACCCGCGGAGCTTGCGCCGGGGCGTTTGGCAAACCGTCTCTCTGCGGACTGTGTACCGCTTGGGGGCCACATAGGGCACAGGCGGCGCGGGCGCTTCCCCATTCCGCACAGCGGCCAGCCTCGCCCGGATGTCCGCCTCGGTGTAGCCCTCGCCCAGACTGTCTAAGCGAAAGGCCCGCCTGCCCCCCAGCGGGGTGACGGCGGTATGCTTGACATTCGCGCCATACTTCACGGCATACCCCTGCCGCCGCAGGGCGGCGAGAAAGCTGTCATAGGTGAAGCTCTCCCGGATAGCGGCGTCTATGTCCTGCCGCACGAGGCCGGAGATAGTGCCCCTGCCGCTCCGCTCCGCATCCCACTGGGCGTAGTGCCGGCCGCGGCCCTCTGGCTCTATGACGGACAAGCCACGCTCTTGGCTGACTGCGTTGGAGATATCCCGCAGGGTGTGGAAATAGCTCTGGAAGTCGCTGCGGTACTTCTTACCATCCACAAAGGAGACGGAGTTGAACACGATGTGGCAGTGCAGATGCTCACGGTCCAGGTGGGTGGAGACCACCGCCTCATACCGTGCTCCCAGCAGACGGTCCGCAAACTCCACACCGGCGGCGTGGGCCTCGTCCGGCGTTACCTCGCCGGGGGCGTAGGCGTGGATGATGTGGTAGCCCAACACCCCGCCCTCCTTGCCCCACCGGCGCTTGGTGGCCTGCATCTCCCCATGGGCGGTGTCCGGGCCGCAGTTGATGCCGGTAATGAGGCAGTGGGTCTTACTGGGGTCCATGCCGTAGGCGATGGCCTGAGACAGCGCGGTTTTCTCCTCATTCAGCGTGTAGTCCAAGCAGTGGTCCAACCGGCGGTGAATAACGATGATCTTGTCATATGCCACTACAGCGCCTCCTTCACCAGCCGCATGGCCTGATACACCAGCCTCACCGCCTCGTCTATGTCGGCCTGCCCGGCCTCCTTTTTGGCGTTGGTGTTGCGGGCGATCTGGTTGACATTGTTCCCGATGGCGGACAGCTCCCGCAGCAGGGAGGCGTAGGTGTCAGGCGGGCGGGGGCGGAGCTGGACGCCCATAATGAGCTGGCGAAGCAGGACGCTGGTGCTGAGACCGGATAGAGAGCACTGCTTCATAAGGCGGCAATACTCGCTGTCATCCAGCCATAGGCCGATGAAGTGATCCCGTTTTCGCATGGCATCTTCCTTTCCTTGGGATTTGTGTCTCACGGTGAGATTCGATTTGCAGCAGCAATTTTTTGCTGCTGTCATGTTTTGCGTCTCACCGTGAGACGCCATAGTTGCGGGGGTATTAGGGGGGCTTGCACCCCTAACAAGGGTCATTTGTTTAACAAATGACATACTTGCTAAGACAGCACCGCCAAAGGCGGTGCTGGTGGGCGGTGTTACCGGGCAGGCGGTTTCCGGGGGCGGCGGGGCTTTTTACGGGTGCTGGAGACGGCGGGGTTTTCCATACCGCTCCTTCCCACCATAGTATGGGGACAAATACTTCTCCTCAAACTCGGAGGGGGTATAGTACCCGGCGCCGGTGTCCACAATCATATCCCCCGGCCTGACCTCCCGAGAATCGTCCACAGGGAGGGGGACCGGGGTGAGCACCGTACCGAGAGGGTTCCCGTTCTCTCCCGCTTGCAGCGCATAGCGGTACAGTCCGGGGTAGACGGCCTCCGAGGAGGCGGGCTTGTCCGTAAACAGGGCGGGGACGCCAAAAATCTCTATCTCCCTCATGCGCTCGGGGATGGTGTTATGTTCCATACTGGCCTCCTATTACAATATAATTTGGATGGAACCCTCGGCAGCCAGCCGGGGGTTTCGTCCATCTCGTGCCAAAGCTACAATGAGAGGAGCAACTGGCTGACCTTGGCCTCCTTGGGTTGAGAAGCCCGCAGATAAGACTGTCAGCCATCCTCTTGTTGCAGCGTTCGGTTTAAGCAGGTTGAGCCTTGAGTTTGCGTCACCCAATAGATTGAATCGGCAGCGAGAAAAAGATGGGTTCCGGTTGCAAATTTTGTATTGGGGGAATGAACGTGAACTGTGTAGGCATTGACGTTTCCAAAGGCAAGAGCATGATTGCCGTCATGCGTCCTCTGGGAGAGCTGGTGATCCCGCCCTTTGAGGTGGGACACACCGGCATTGAGTTGTGTGAGCTGTCGAGCCGGTTGAGGGAACTGGGCGGCGAGACCCGCGTGGTGATGGAGGCCACGGGGAACTACCATTTGCCGGTGGCCAGCTTCCTTTAGCAGGTCTTATCTTTGCTTTGACCTGTGCTTGGGCTGGATTTTCACCGGGTCGCTGCCATCCGAGGGCCGGATGGCCTTGATCCCGCCGGCGGCATAGATGGCGTTGTCGGTGAGCTGGCGCTGCCATGCCCCCTCGCTCCGCGCCCAGCGAAAGCCGCTGCTTTTCAGCGCCTGCCGGACCTCCGGGGCGGGGATGGCGTCAAAGAAGATTTGCAGACGGTTCTTCTCCCTGTTGGCCTCCACCCTGCCGCCCTCAAACACCCACCCCGAATAGCCCAGCTCCGCCGCCTCAGTGAGCTGTTGGATGCGTCTTTTCACATCGTTGATGTTTTTGTTGTTGTTGGACAGCGCATAAGACGGATACGGTATTTTGCTCCACGGGTGGACATGTTCCATGTTGTATTCCAACCGCTCCGCCTCGCTGTCCGACAGCCCGTGGAACCCTCGGCAGGTGCCGTGCTTTCGGTAGTAGGCATTGATCTGCTTCATACGGGTCTGCGCAAGCTGTAGATGTTCCAGCTTCTTTGTCAGCTTGGCGAGGGCTTCCGGGTCGTCTGCGGAGATGGAAGTATTTTCCTCCGCCGCCTGTGCCCGGCGCTCGTAGTAATCCGCCTTATCCAAGGCGGAGAAGGACTGCACCATTTTCGCCTCGATGCGCTCCCGGCAGCGCCGGTCGGCGGGGCCGTGGATGGGCTGTCCAAGGGGGATGGCGGAGGCCATATCGGTGGATTGCCGGAACAGGGCTTTGCTCTCGCCGCGGGCCTTCTCCGCTCTCTCCCGGTAACGATCTATCCGGGCCTGCCTGCGCTCCTCATAGTTGCTCATAGCCTCACTCCTTTTTGTCTCTTAGATGCTGTATACTGCCGCTGTACCTCCCGCTTTGGCGGCGGGGGCTGGATGGCGTCAATGATCTCCCTTGCGGTGGAGTGGATGATATCCAGCGACGCCTTCAGCTCCGCCAGCTCCCTCCCCCGGCTCCAATTGGCCACATAGCCGAAGGAGTAGTCCGAGGTGTCAATCCCAAAGTGCTGGCAGACCACATAGGCCACGCTCTCCGCCTCCACCTCCTTCTCCCAGCGCGATTTCCGCTGCTCCGCCTCCTCCGGGTTGTGGAGTTTGGCGTGGGCAATCTCATGGACCAGCGTCTTGACCGTCTGTACCTCGCTCATGCCGGATTTCACCACGATCCGGCTCTCCTTGAAACTGGTGTACCCCTTGGCCGTACCGGGGACATGGCCCTGCTCCCCGGTCAGCTCCGTGACACCGATGTTGGGCAGCTCCCGGCCCTCGGTCTGGCTGATATCGAACACAGTAGCGATCTTGAAGCGGGTGGCGGATTCCCGCCTCTTTTCCGTCAGGGGCTTTCCATCCCTGCCGTACAGCACCTTGCCCGTAACGGGGTCTATCTTCTCCCGCTCCACCAAATACTGAAACTGACAGGGTGCGAGGATCTGGATGCCCCTCTCACCCCGCCGGACCTGCCGCCCGAAGGTCTCCCGCCAAGTGGTGTACCCGGCCACATGGGTGGCGGCGGGGCGCTGGAGCAGGATCAGAAGGGCGTTGCCGAAGCTGTAGTGGTGGAACTTGGACATAGCGGCCAGATACTCGGCATACCGCCCGCTGGCGTAGAGGTTTAGGATGCCGCTCTCCAGCCGGTCCGTCAGCTGGGCTAACCGCTCGTCCGTTACCGGCATGGCGTCTTGGGCGGGTGCTGGGGCTGCTCCGGCGGCATCTTGGGAAAGGGGTCCACCTTGATAGTGATAGGGGTGTTGCCCTTCATGCCGATCAGAACCTCCACCTTGCGAAACTTCCTCTTAAAGAAGTCCATCTGTTCCGGAGTGAGGGAGGAGAAGTGATCCTCCTCCAGACCACAGACGAAGAACGGGCCGAAGATGCCCCCATACCCGCCCTCCACACTGCGGTTGAACTCCATGCCTCTGAGGAGGGATTCGTCGTTGCAGACGATGGCTACCGGGTCCTCATAGGGGTAGACGGCGGTAATCAGGCCGCCTACCACATCCTGCATCGCTTTTAGGTCCCCGTCCCGGATCTCCTTCTCATAGGGCGCTGCGCCCGGCTCTACTACTAATACATTCAAATTTGTACCTCCTGTCCCAGTGGGTAAAAATAGGTGAGCTGCTCTTTCCATCGGTTAAGAAATTGAGTATATGATTTTTCCTTGGGGAACAAAAAAAGCGCCCTCATAGGCGCTCTGTCCGGGTTTGGAAACAGGTGGGATATCTCATCAGCGGGGTTTCCCTTTAAGGATACTGCTCTTCTGCTTCTCCTTGATCTGCCGCTGGCGGCGCTCCTCCAAGGCGCTGTAGATGCTCTCCTCAATGGCGTGGGGCGTCATGGACACATCGGGGAAATACTTGCGCAGGCGGTCCCCGGTGAGAATGATCTTGGTATACTCGGGCCGCTCCTGTCTCCCACTGCCAATCTCCTCCTGCTTGGCCGCGGGCGCTTCGACGGCAGGGGCTTCAGTGGTAGGAACAGGACTGGCAATGGGGGCGAGACTGGCGATAGGGGCAGGAACAACAATAGGAGGGTCAAAGTTTACAGCAGAAGCGGCGGGCGCAGGAGCGGACTGGACCGGGCCGCTGCCCAACACCTCCGCCGACAGTGCTGTCCCTGTGCCAATATCCGGGGAGGGAGGGACAACTTCTGCCTTGGGCGGGACGTAGCCGGGGGCCAGATGGTCCACATTCTCCCCCTCCAAGATGCCCCGCATAACCATGTTGTCCAGCTTGCCCCACTTCTCCACCTTCTTCATGTACTCAATCCGCTCGGTAGAGGGCTTGTAGCCTAAGTCCATGAGGTGCAGCACCCCCTCTTGGTGTTCTGGGGTCAGAAAGGAGATGGCCGAGGCGATAGACAGGTGCAGGGAGCCATCGTCCACCCGGTCACACACGTCCTTGGTGGCCTCGGAGAGCCGGAGAATGCGGTTGAGCTTGCTGACGGACATTCCCATCTCCTGTGCCAGCTTTTCATCGCTGTTCAGCTCCTCCGCCTTGGGCACGCCCTTCCTCCGGCGTCCGGATTTCTGCTTCATGCCCTCCATTTTCAGCCGCAGGGAGCGGGAGAGGTCATAGCTGGAGATATGAGGCCGGTGGAGGTTGCCGTCTGAGACAAGGATCTTGGCGTCTGCATCGTCGATCTTCTGGATGATGGTGGGGACGGGGTAGTTGAGCTCCGTAGCGATCATATGACGGCGCTGGCCGGAGAGGATCTCCAATGTGCCGCTCTCCCCAATCCTTGCCAAAACGGGGTCCTTCACGCCGTTGAGCTCAATGGACTTGCGCAGCTCCCGGTAATCCTCGCTCCGGGTATCCACGGAGATGATGTTGTACTCGGATTTCACCAGATAGGCGGGGTGGAGGCTGACGAAGAAGGACTCCCCCTCTCCGGGAGCAGGGAAGTCCTTTTTGGCCTCCTCGGAGGGCGGCGGTGTCAGGCGGCTGTCCAGCACCTTGGAGATAGCGGTCCCCGTGGGGCCTTTAGCGGCGGGCCCGGCCACAGCGGCAGGCGGAGCCTTGGCGGGAACAGCCTCTTTGGGCTTATCCCCGGCCTTGGGAGCGGCAGCCTGTTCCTTGTCCTTGGCGGGGTCAGCAGGTGTTTGCGCTTCCTTGGCAGCGGTGGCCTCGGCGAGCTTATCCTTGGTGACAGGAGGGGTAGCCTTGGAGGTATTGGGCTGTTTCTTGGCATCCTTGGTAGAACCAGCAGGTGTCTGTGCCTCTTTATCGGCGGCGGTCTCTTTGGGGATATCACCAGCAGCGGAGACGGTAGCCTTGGAGGTATCGGCCTGTCCCTTAACATCCTTGGCGGGGCCAGCGGGTGTTTGTGCCACCTTATCAGCAGTGGCACCCTTATCGGGATCAGAGGATACCGGGGCATCCTTAGCAGCAGTAGTGGTCTCCTTGGACTTATCATCCGCGATAGAAACGACAGCTTTGTCAACAGCCTTGGTTTCGGCAGGCTGTTCCTTAGTATCCTTGGACGGACCAGTGGGTGCAGGTGTCTCCTTAGCGGCTGCGTCCTCCTTGGCCTTATCACCGGCAGCAGGAGCAGCAGCTTTGTCGGCGGTCTTGCTGTCGGCAGGCAGCGCCTTTTCCTCTAATCCCACCAGCTTACCGGGAACAGGCAGATTCGCCTGTCTCTGTACCCCGCGGTGGTAGGCGATGGCCTCCGGCAGCGTCATCTGGTAGACCAGCGCGGGGATATCCGCCTTTTTCGCCAGCTCACTGGCCCTGCGGCGGCGGTAGCCGGTGACAAGCTGGTACTCGCCGTCCTCCCGCAGCCGGAGGATCACCGGCTCCTTCACCCCGCCGGCTTGGATGCTGGTGACGAGACCGCCGTAGGTTTTATCCGGCGGCTTGCTGGGCAGGATACCGGGCAGGTCGTGGATCTTGGCTAAAGGGATGGTCTGGGGGGTAACTTGGGGCTTGCTGTTGTCATTTGCCATAGAAAGTCCTCCTTTGATGTTGTATTTGCCAAAAATCGTGTCTCACCGTGAGATTTGAAACCTGCCGCTGAGGCCCCCAATGGCAGCTGATTTATGTCTCACGGTGGGATTTGATTTTCAACACAGAAGTTAGGGATCATGCGCCAAATTGCGTCCCACGGTGGGATTTCATTTGCCGAAGTCGTGCCGTACAGCGGCGGAATAGTAAGGGCCTATCGTCACCGGCGCATGGTACAGCGCCGTGAGCAGATAGGCCCGGATGTTATTGATTTTCGTGGTTGTCTGCCGCAGGGAGTCTGCGACATACTGGATGTGCGCGCTGTCAAGCTGCCGAAATCGCCGCTTGACTGTCTCCGCAGGCAGTACCTCCCCGCCAATCCGCATGGTAGCCGCCGTACTGCACAGCACATCGGCCATAAGCTCCAGCAGGCTCTCCACATCGTCATAGGGCAGCGCCTGCCTTAGCCGATGGTAGTCGATCTGCTCCATGAGTTCTGTTCTCACCTCGTGTCGATCCATCCCCAACGGCAGCGCGGAGGGCCTATGGGGAGGGATGGATCGGTCTGGCTGGATCAATTCCGTCTGGTTTTTCTCAGTATGATTAGGGTCGGATAATTCGACCTCTGCACGTCGGCTTTTCCGACCTCTTGAAGTCGATTTTTCCGATGTGTAGAGGTCGAGAAAATCGACCTCTGAAACAGGCGCGGGAAGCTCCGGGGTCTGTTTAGGCGGCGCTGTCCGGCTGGTAAAGCGTTTGACGTAGATTTTCGCAGGCTCTCCCTGTCCCTGCTTGACGCGCTCAATCAGACCGATGCCCCGCCCTGTGTCCAGCTCGGCCAGCAGCTTCATGGCCTTATCCCGCCCACAGGTCATGTCGGCGCAGATCTCCTCCAAGGTGTAGTAGATGTAGACACGCCCGGTATCGTCGTACCAATCGTTCTTGGAGGACAGCCCCATCCG
>CANPBB010000074.1 GCA_947572235.1 uncultured Clostridia bacterium | reverse complement strand
GCCGGTACATAGACGCACCAACCCCAGCGGGAGTTTTCCTCTCGCTGGGGTTCTTCCCTGTGTTCTCGCAGATACTGCCGCCTACGCTGGCCCCAGATACCTATGGGAACACTTTCCGGTACAGTGAGGTTCGGGAGAAAATAATCTCCCTCTTGACGGTAAGTCCCGCCCATTCGTTCAAATATAGACCCTTCCATGATATTTTCCTCCGATATGTTGAATATCCCTGCAATCCAATCACTATCGGCTGGCTTAACAAATGGTGTTGGGGGACACTTCCTTACGAAGTGTCCCCCAAGAGGCGCCTTTTTGCTGTTCCGCTTCGCTCTTACTCAGCGGCGAACTGGTCCTTGCCCACGCCGCACAGGGGGCAGACGAAGTCCTCGGGGAGGTCCTCCCACTTGGTGCCGGGGGCGATGCCGTTGTCCGGATCGCCGGCGGCTTCGTCATAGACGTAGCCGCATACCTCGCAGACATACTTCATAGCTTGTTCTCCTTTCCTTCCTGTTAGATTTTTTCAAAGTCAACTGCTCCATGCTTGCACAAAGGGCAGATGAAATCCGGGGGCAGCTCCTCTCCCTCATAGACATAGCCGCAGATCCGGCAGCGCCAGCCCCCTTGGGAGGGCTTGGGCGCCGGCTGGGGCTTGATATGGGCGTGGTAGTACGCATAGGAGGCGGTATCCACATTGGTGAGCACCTTGGCGTCGGTGAGGTCGGCCAAAAACAGGGTATGGGTGCCCAAATCCACTGTGTGGAATGTCTGGGCGGAGAGATAGGCGTTGACAGGGCCGGTGAGATAGCTCAGGCCGTTGGCGCTGTAGGCTACGCCCGGGTAGCCGGAGATCTTCTCAGCCGTCCGGCCGCTCTGGAAGCCAAAGTGCTGAAATACCTTAAAGTCCGCCGCCTCGGACAGCACCGACAGGTTGAAGCGCCCGGTGCGCAGCACCATGTCGTGGGTCAGATTCTGCTTGCTGACCGTGATGCTCAGACGCAGGGGGGTGTCGGTGAGCTGCTGGGCGGTGTTGATGATGCAGCCGTTGTGCCGGCCGCCCTCCTCCGCGGTGAGGACGTAAAGGCCATAGCCCAGCTTGAACAGTGCTTTTTCCTCCATGGGCAGATCCTTCCTTTCTGTACAGCCTCAGTATAGCCCAAATTGCCGTCTTTGTCTGTGATATTTGCAACAGATTGATATTTTTTTCACCATTCTGCCGGCAATCTATGGCGGCGGGGGATCAACTCAGCTCCGCCTGGCCGGTGTACAGCTGATAGTATTTCCCCTTTTGCGAAATCAAATCGTCGTGATCACCCCGCTCGATCACCTCGCCCTGCTCCAGCACCAGGATAGCCTTGGCGTTGCGGACGGTGGACAGGCGGTGGGCGATGACAAAGACCGTACGGCTGCGCATGAGCCGGTCCATACCCTTTTCGATCAGCCGCTCTGTGCGGGTGTCGATGGAGGAGGTAGCCTCGTCCAGGATCAGCACCGGCGGGTCCGCCACGGCGGCTCTGGCGATGTTCAGCAGCTGCCGCTCCCCTTGGCTGAGACTGCCGCCGTCGCCGGTGATACAGGTATCATAACCGTTTGGCAGGTGGCGGATAAAGGTATCGGCGTTGGCCAGACGGGCGGCGGCGCGGATCTCCTCGTCAGTGGCGTTTAGCTTGCCATAGCGGATGTTGTCGGCGATGGTACCGGTAAAGAGGTGGGTATCCTGAAGGACGATGCCCAAGGAACGGCGGAGGCCCTCCTTGGCGATATCTTGGATGTCGATGCCGTCGTAGGTAATGGTGCCGTCCTCGATCTCGTAGAAGCGGTTAATCAGGTTGGTGATGGTGGTCTTTCCCGCGCCGGTGGAACCCACAAAGGCGATCTTCTGGCCGGGCTTGGCGTAGAGGGAGATGTTGTGGAGAATCTGTTTCTCCGGCACATAGCGAAAGTCCACATCGTGGAAGCGCACGTCGCCGGTGAGGGGGATCAGTGTGCCGTCGGGCTTCTTCCAAGCCCAGCCGTCGCTGCGGCCGGCGGACTCCCGGTGGACGCCGTTGCTGTCGATGGAGGCGTGGACCAAGGTGACTTGGCCCTTGTCCCGCTCGGGCTCGGTGTCCATCACCTCAAAGATCCGCTCCGCGCCGGCCACAGCGGCCAAGAGGTTGTTGACCTGCTGGCTCACCTGCGCCACCGGCTGGCTCACCTGGCGGGTGTAGCCCAAGTAGCTCACCAGAGAGCCTAAATCAAAGCCGCCGACAATGGCGAGCAGGGCCCCCACGCCGCAGGTAAGGGCGTAGTTGATGTGGCTGAGATTGCCCAACAGAGGCATCATGGAGGTGGCGAAGGCCTGCGCGGCGGTGGCGGCGCGGCGGTAGTCCTCGTTGCGGCTGCGAAATCCCTCTTTGGCCTTGTCCTCGTGGTTGAAAACCTTGATGACCTTTTGTCCCTCGATCATCTCTTCGATGTAACCGTTGACAATACCGATGTTCTTCTGCTGCTGGGCAAAGTAGCGCCGGCTGCGCTTGCCCACGGTCATCACCACCAGCAGCATCAGCAGCAGTGTGAACACTGTTACCAAGAACAGCAGGGGGCTCATGACAATCATCATCACCACCACGCCGATAAAGGTCAGCGAGCCGGAGACAATGGCGCCCAAACCGTTGTTGAGCACCTCGGAAATGGTCTCAATGTCGTTGGTGTAGCGGCTCATCAGTTCCCCGTGGGTGTGGGCATCAAAGTAGCTGAGGGGCAGGTCCTGCATCTTGGAGAACAGGTCCCGCCGGATGGTTTCCGTGGTGGACTGGGAGATCCGGACCATGATCCGGGCATAGATATAGCTGCACAGCGCCCCCGCGATGTAGACCGCGGCCAAGAGGCACAGCATTTTTCCGAGGCCCGGGATGTCGCCGGGGAGAATATAATTGTTGGTCAGGGGCTTGAGCATGAAGGTGCCGGCCACGGTGCAGGCGCTGCTGAGAAGCAGGCACAGCGCCACGATGACCAGCAGGAACTTGGCGCGGCTCAGATAGCCCAAAAGCCGCCGGATGGTCTTGCCCATATTTTGAGGCCGCTGGTAGCCCCCCGGACCGGGGCCGTGCATGGGACCGTGTTTAGCCATGGAGCTCCACCCCCTCCTGTTGAGATTGGTATACGTCGCGGTAGATCTCCGAGCGCTCCATCAGCTCCGCATGGGTGCCGGTGTCCATCACCCGGCCGTCATCCATCACCACGATCAGATCCGCATCCATGATGGAGGTGATCCGCTGGGCAATGATCAGCTTGGTGGTGTCGGGCAGCTGTGTGGCGAAGGCCTGCCGGATCTTGGCGTCAGTGGCGGTATCCACGGCGCTGGTGCTGTCGTCTAAAATCAGGACCTTGGGCTTTTTCAGCAGCGCTCGGGCGATGCACAGGCGCTGCTTCTGTCCGCCGGAGACATTGACGCCGCCCTGTCCTAAATCGGTGTCGTAGCCCTCCGGCAGGCGGCTGATGAATTCGTCGGCGCAGGCGGCGGCACAGGCGGCCTTAATCTCCGCCTCACTGGCGTTCTCATTGCCCCAGAGCAGGTTCTCCCGGATGGTGCCGGAGAACAGGGTGTTCTTTTGCAGCACCATGGCACAGGCGTCCCGGAGGTGCTGTGTGGTGTAGTCCCCCACCGGCCTGCCCCCCACCCGGACGGTGCCGTGGTTGGCCTCGTAGAGCCGGGGGATCAGCTGGACCAGCGTGCTCTTGGCTGAGCCGGTGGCCCCTAAGATCCCCACGGTCATACCGCTTTTGATGTGCAGGTCGATGTCGAAGAGGTTCCACTCCTCGCTCTTCTCGCTGTACTTGAAGGACACATGGTCAAAGTTGATGGAGCCGTCGGTCACTTCCGCCGCCTCCTCTGCGCTGTCGTCGGTGATATCGGGGACCTCCTCCAGCACCTCCACAATGCGCTTGGCGCAGGCGATGGACCGGGAGAGCATCATCATGATCATGGAGATCATCATCAGCGACATGAGGATTTGGGTGATATAGGTGTACAGGCTGGAGAGGTCCCCCACCAGCAGCTCCCCGCTGTTGACCAGGGGCGCGCCGTACCACATGACGGCAATGATCGTGCCGTAGGTGATGAGCATCATCGCCGGCATCCCCAAGGTGACAAATCCGAAGGCCTTCTCCGAGATGCTCCGCAGGGCCCGGTTGCGCTTTTGGAACTTCTCACGCTCATAGTCCTCCCGGACGAAGGATTTTACCACCCGGATGGCGCTCAGATCCTCCTGCACCACCAGGTTGAGATCGTCGGTGCGCTCTTGAAGCTGGCGGAACAAGGGCCCCACATGGCGGATCAGCAGCACCGCCAGCAGCACCAGCAGGGGAATGACAACCAAAAACACCTTGGACAGCCGCAGGCTGATGGTGACAGACAGCACCAAGGCGGAGACCAGCATCACCGGGGCCCGGACCAGCAGGCGCATCCCCATGGTTACAGTCATCTGCATGGCGTTCACGTCGTTGGTCAGCCGGGTGATCAGGGAGGCGGTGGAGAACTTCTCAATATTGCGGAAGGAAAAGGCCTGAATATGGTCATACTGGGCCTGACGCAGATTGGCGCCGAAGCCCTGCCCGGCGATGGCGGCCAGAAACGCTGCCCCCACGCCCAAGGCCATGGAGGCCACGGACATGACCACCATCAGTCCGCCCATCTTCAAAATATAGTCCGTGTTGCCGCTGGGGATGCCTTGGTCCACCACCAGGGCCATCACCCGGGGCAGCAGCATCTCCAAAACCGCCTCGGCGGCGGAGCAGAGGATGCCGAAGCAGATCAGTGCCCGGTATCCCCGCGTGTAGGGGTACAGCTTGCGAATCATCCTTTGTTTACCTCGTTTTCAAGATTTACGATCAGGCGGCCGAGCATATCCCGCAGAAGCTGCTCCTCTTGGTCCGACAGCTCCCCGCGAATCAGCTCGTCCGAGCGGCGGGCGGCGGTCCGGAAGCTCTCCACAGCCTCCCGCCCTTTCCCGCTGAGCTCCAGCACCCGGCACCGGCCGTCAGTCCGGCTGGTGGTGCGGGTGATAAACCCCTTCTCCGCCATCCGGTCCACAATGCCGTTCACCGTGGGCGCCTTCAGCCTCAGCTCCCGCTCCAAGTCCCGCTGGGTCACCTCCGATACGCCCTCCTGCTGGTGCAGGTAGATCAGCGCGAAGGACTGCACCGGCGTCACCTGATAGGCGCGGAGCTGTCGGTCCATATACTGCCGCGTTAAGTGGGCGCAGTGATTGAGCATCTGTCCCAGAGAGTAGGCATACTCCAATAACACCTCCCCCTTTCTTTCGCATGCGAACTATTAGCGTGCTAAATAATACACCAATATTTTCCCCAATGCAAGACCTGATTTTGAACAAGCCGTGAACAATCTGTGAATGTTCCTTGATAGCTGTTGACATAACGAATATCTCTGGTACAATAAATTTGTACATGATAAATGTTCCTTTTTCTTTTCTCCCTCTCTCCAAAAAGGCAGGGCCCCGGCGAATATTCGCCGGGGCCCTGCCTTTTTGGGGAATCCCCATCCCATAAAAGCCCGTTGCGGGGAGTTTATAAATTGTACAGCGAATTGAGCACATTCCACCCCTGCGCAAAGGGCCGCATCAGATTCCAGTAGCCGGCGCCGCGGAAGCCGTACTCCGCCACCAGACGGAGCTTGGCCTCGGTGCTGCGGGCATCCTCGAACCAGACCTCGTGGGCTGTCCCGGCCCGGTCGGTGTAGCGGAAGCAGGGGGCTTGGGCCCTCTCGTCATACTGGATCTCCGCGCCGTGGTCGATGGCCAAGCGCACTGCCGTGCCGTTGGAGATGGATCGGGCGGCGGTGACACCCTGCTGGAAGGGCAGGGGCCAGTCGTAGCCGTAGTTGGGCATTCCGAGGAAGATCTTTTCCGGGGCAATCTCCGTCACCGCATAGTCCAGCACCGAGCGGACCTGCGGCAAGGGCGACACCGCCATGGGCGGGCCGTAAGTATAGCCCCATTCATAGGTCATCAAAAAGGCGAAATCTGCCGCCGCACCCAAGAGGGCATAGTCGTGGGCCTCGTACAGCAGCCCCTTCTGTCCGGCGTAGGTCTTGGGGGCCAAGGCTACAATCACCGGCAGGTGCAGCGGCGCCAGACGCTCCCGCAGACGGGCCACAAAGGCCGCGTAGGCCTCCCGTTCCTCCGGCGGGACGAACTCGAAGTCCACATCCACCCCCCGGTAGCCCTTCTCCGTCACCGTGGCGATGATCTCCTCAATCAGCGGCTCTTGGAGGGCGGGATTGGTGAGAATGAGTGTGCTGCGGGCGTTGGAGAAGTCGCCGGTCTCGGTGATAGAGGACAGGTGCATCAGCGGCGTGGTGCCGATTGCCGCCGCGTCGGAGAGCAGCAGGCCGTCCTGGAGGGGCAGCAGGCTCCCGGCGGCGGTGATGCCATAGGTAAACGGAGTCAGACAGGTCATGTAGGGAAGGGAGGCCTGCAAGGTGGGGCGGCGGATGTGGGGGTAGGCGTAGCCGTTGGTGACAATGCTGCCAATGGGCCGGCTGACATAGGAGATCACCAAGGCGTTTCCGGGGTACACCGCGTCCCGGCCCCCTAAGAAGTAGTTGTTGCGGTAGAGCTGGCGCAGGGATATACCATATGCTTGGGCGATGGAGGAGAGCGTATCCCCCTCGGTGACGGCGTGGATCACCCGGGGGAACAGCACCACCAGCGCCTGCCCCACCCCCCCCGCCCCCTCCTCCCCCCCCCCGTTGTCGCTCATCAGACGCGCCGGGTTCACCCCGTACTGCGCCGCAATGGAGTAGATGGTCTCCCCGGCTTGGACCACGTGGATTAACATAAACTCACCTCATGGGAGTATATGCAGAAAGCTCACAGGGATGTCATGTTTCTTTTTCTGGACCCTCATAGGATCTTGGTGGAAAGCCCTCCCACGCCAACTGCTGTACCATATGCTGTAGGACGCGGCAACCCCGGCGCGCTGTCTTTCGCGGCCGCCGTGTCTTCTCCAAAAACGATTGTATATGCCTAAACAACACAAAGCCGGTACGCCTCATAGGTATACCGGCTGTTTACCAACAAAATTTCGATAACAAAGGGGAGAATGCCGTGCGAAGTATACAAAGAATTATCATCTGCATAGCTGATCCAAGGCCGGTCGCTGCTGATAGTTGTGTTCTATCCCGCTGGAAAATGCCCCGTGGTGACGGAAGGGGATCTGATCACCGAGATCCTGATCAACGGCAGCGCACCCATGCATATGAAGCGTGAGGGGAACACTGTATCATGGTGCGGTTCAAGCCCCACCGGCCAGCTTAACGATTCCAAATCAACCTATGTGATGGGTGTGCGATTAGCGGCAAATGGGTAAAGCGACAGGGGAATCCCCCCCGAGCCAGAGTCCAAAGGGATTTTTTGCGGCTGTAGTTACTGGGGCAGCTCTGTATTGTTGCTTCTGTATTTGTGCCGACCCAGCTTCCAAGAAATGCGAATGCCTTGTTTCCGGTACCGTTATAGTTGGCTGCACTCAGCCGCAACATTAGTACTGTTTTTGGTCATGCTGATTACAACCAAAGGAACCGGTCATCACCCGCTTGAATAAAGAAGAATGTCACATACTTAGAGGGTTTGCCGCTCAGCAAAGAAGAAAACACACTAAAAACCGCATGAGGCAGATAGGTAGATATTTCCCCAAATCCGCCTCAAACTGCCCCCGCAATCCATTGCGCCGCAAGGGATTGCCTTGGGCAGGCATTGCAAGCGGGATTTAGGGGTTGAGTTTTCTGGCCCCTGTGATATATAATAGTCCTGACACAGAGATTACCATAGGGAGGAAAACGGTTATGCAGAAGGCGATTGTTTTGGCTGCCGGTAAGGGAACGCGGCTTCAGACAGAGGGGGTTACGGCGCCCAAGGTGATGCGGGAGGCGGATGGGAAGCCCCTGCTCCACTATGTGCTGAAAAATTTGGACTTCATCGGCAGAGAGAATATTGTCTTGGTGGTGGGGTACCGTCGGGAGGATGTGCTGGCGGCCTTTGGGGACTATCCCCACGCGGTGCAGGAGCCCCAGCTGGGGACCGGACACGCGGCGGCGGTGGCAAAGGAGGCTGTCGGGGACTACGACGGACCGGTGCTGGTCTGCTATGGGGATATGCCGCTGCTGCGGCGCAGCACCTATGAGAATTTGATTGCCGCACACCTGCGGGAGGGGAATGTGTGTACCCTGCTCACCGGGGACTGCCGGTGGGAGCTGCCCTATGGCCGGATCCTCCGGGGGGAGGACGGGACGTTTTTAGGCGTGGTGGAGGACCGGGACTGCACGCCGGAGCAGAGGGCGATTCGGGAGCTGAATGTGGGGGTGTATGTGTTCGACTGCAAAAAGCTCTTTCAGGCGCTGGGGCAGCTGAAGAACAACAACGCCCAGAAGGAGTATTATCTCACCGATGTGCCCGCGATTCTGCGCGCCGAGGGCGGCAGGGTGGGGGCCTGCTGTGCCTGTCATGACGAGGAGCTGATCGGTGTGAACACCATAGAGCAGCTGCGGATGGTGGAGGATACCCTGCGCCGGGAGAAGCTGAAGCGGACGGGGGCGGGCGGGACACGCTGAGCTGGCCCTCCTGCGCGCAGCGACATGGAAAACAGACAAAACGCCCCGGCAATCCACAAGGATTGCCGGGGCGCGCTGCACAGAGGGGTAGTTAGGCGGCGCTGTTGCTGTCATTGCCGCCGTTAAAGCTGTTGAAGTAGTTGTTGAAGTACTCCCAAGGGTCGAAGTAGCCGCCGCTGTCTTGGGGGAGCTGCTGCACCGGCTGCTGGGCGGTGGTGGAGTTTTCCACCGGCTGGGGGTCGAAAGTCAGACGGGTGGTATAGCGCTGGTTGGCCCGGTAATATTCAATGGTGGCGGAGTCACCGGCCCGGTAGTTCTTCTTGGCGGTGGCCAAGTCCTCATAGGCGGCAATAGCGGTATCATCCACCTTGGTGATGATGTCACCGGCCAGAAGGCCGGCCTTTGCCGCCGCGCTGTCCGGCTCCACGGAGTAGAGATAGACGCCGCTGCTGACCACGCTGTTGGGGATCATCTGGGCGGTGAAGGTACCGGCGGTAACGCCAAGGTAGGGCTTGTTGGAGACATAGCCGTTGGTGATAATGTCCTGAATCATTACGGACACATCGTTGATGGGGATGGCAAAGCCCAGGCCCTCTACGGAGGTGCCGTCGGAGGCACTGGTGTACTTGGCGGAGACGATGCCCACCACCTCGCCGTAGGTGTTGAAGAGGGGGCCGCCGGAGTTGCCGGAGTTCACCGCGGCAGTGACCTGAATCATGTTGAAGGGGGTGCCCTCCACGTTGATCAGGCGGTTGACACAGGAGACAACGCCCTCGCTGAGGGAGAAGGTCAGCTCGCCTAAGGGGTTGCCGATCGCCGCCACGTTGTTGCCCACCGCCAAGGTGGAGGAGTCGCCGATGACCACCGGCTGGAGGCCTGAGGCGTCGATCTTCACCACGGCGATGTCATACTCCTCATCGCTGCCCACCACGGTGCCGTCGTAGGTGGTGCCGTCGTAGAGAGTGACCTTCACAGAGCCGCCGCCGCTGACCACATGGCAGTTGGTAACGATGTAGCCGTCCTCGGTGATGATGAAGCCGCTGCCGGCGGAGGCGGTGCGGGTGGTCTGGCCGAAGATGTTCCGGGTGGTGGAGACGTTGATGCTGACGCAGCTGTTGACATTGGCGGCATAGAGCTCGGTAAAGCTCAGCTCCCGGCCGCCGCCCACCTTCACCTGCTCCACCGCAACAGGCTCCCTTGTGCTGTAGTAGATGCTGGTAGAGGGGGTGTGCTGCTTGTCAAAGACGCTCTTGGCCGCGTACCCCACACCAAAGGCGCCGCCCACTGTCAAAGCCCCGGCCAGACACAGGGCCAGAGCCTTTCCGGCCCGGCGCTTCTTGGGAGGCTGGGGGGGCGGGGACACAGGGGGTGGGCAGGCGCTGCCCTCTGCGCTGTCGCTGTAGTCCTCGTTATAGTAGAAGGAATAATCATTATAGTCGTTCATTATTGTGACCTCCATCGGAAAAGGTTTACCGGGTTGATGGTGCTATCTTACCAAGGCTTTATGTCTAAAGTATGAAGAAATTTTTTGAAATATATAAACATTTGGTTGCTTCACCGGGGCTGAGCAGGTATAATACCAAGGAATACTTGCAGGAGAGGCTGGTGGAACGATGCTGCGGATTGACGGGATCGCTCTGAAACCGGAGGAGCCGGAGGCGGCGCTGCTGGCGCGGTGCGCGGAGATACTGCGCCTGCCGGCGGGGGAAATCGAGTCGCTGCGGGTGGTGCGCCGGTCGGTGGACGCCAGGCGGGAGGTTTTTGTTGTCTGCTCCGTTCATGTGTCCGTGCGGCATGAGGAGCGGGTTCTGAGAAAGGTTCGCTCCCGCCAAGTGAGCCGGGTGAGGAAGGAGCGGTACTGTCCGCCCAGGGCCTGTCCCCCGCGGGAGCTGCCGCCGGTGGTGGTGGGCGCGGGACCGGCGGGGCTGTTTGCCGCGTTGATTTTGGCCCAGGCCGGCGCACGCCCCATCCTCTTGGAGCGGGGAGAGCCGGTGGAGCGGCGGCAGCGGGATGTGGAGGATTTTTGGCGCGCCGGAGCTCTGCGAGAGGCCTCCAATGTCCAGTTTGGCGAGGGCGGCGCCGGGGCCTTCTCCGATGGAAAGCTGAACACCGGCACCAAGGACCTGCGCCACCGGTATATCTTGGGAAAGCTGGTGGAGCTGGGCGCGCCGGAGAGCATCCTCATCGACGCCAAGCCCCATGTGGGGACGGATTACCTCCACCGGGTGCTGGTCAATCTCCGCCGGGAGCTGATTCGGCTGGGGACGGACATCCGTTTTGGCCACCGGGCGGCGGATGTGGAGTGTGAAGGGGACAGGCTTGCCGCCCTTGTTGTGGAGGGGCCGGAGGGGGCATACCGTCTCCCCTGCCGGCAAGCTGTCCTGTCTGTGGGCCACAGCGCCAGAGACACGGTGGAGATGCTCTATGACCGGGGCGCCGCCATGGAGGCCAAGCCCTTTGCGGTGGGGGTCCGCATCGAACACCTTCAGAGGGAGATGGACATGGCTCAGTACGGGAGGTACGCAGGCCACCCGGGCCTGCCGGTGTCCTCCTACAAGCTCTCCTGCCACCTGCCCAATGGCCGCAGCGTGTTCAGCTTCTGCGTCTGTCCCGGCGGAACCGTGGTGGCCGCCGCCTCGGAGCAGGGACGGGCGGTGACCAACGGCATGAGCCTCTACGCCCGGGATGGGACGAATATCAACGGCGGCCTTCTGGTCAACGTGACACCGGCGGACTTCGGCGGCGCCTCCCCCCTTGCCGGCATCACCTTCCAGCGAAGGATCGAGGAGGCGGCTTTCGATTTAGGGGGCGGCAACTTTACCGCCCCAGCCCAGCTGGTGGGGGATTTTCTGGCGGGCCGGCCCTCCGCGGCGGCGGGCCGTGTCAAGCCCACCTACCGCCCCGGCGTCCGCTTCACGGACCTCAGGCGATGCCTTCCGCCGTTTGTCAGCGAATCTCTGTCTCTGGCCCTGCCGGAGCTGAATGACCGGGTGCGGGGCTTCGCCCAGCCGGAGGCGGTGCTCACCGCCGTGGAGAGCCGCAGCAGCGCCCCGGTGCGCATCCTCCGGGACGAGGCCGGCCAGTCCAACCTGCGGGGCCTCTACCCCTGCGGCGAGGGCGCCGGCTACGCCGGAGGCATCATGTCCGCCGCCGCCGATGGCATCCGGGCAGGGGAACAGATTTTGGAGAGTAAGGAGTTAGGAGCGAATGTGTCCGGCTCACGCCGGACGATTTAAAATTTATTCTTCGCGGGTGAATTCCAAAATTCCTGATTCCTAATTTCTCATTCCGAATTGATAGAAAGGAGCACTACAGCAATGAGGCGTCTTGGGGCGATGGATTACTACATGAACGACCGGCACCGGGAGATGGTGCGTCTTGCGGCGGAGCGGTGCGGGTTTTCTGCGGAGTTTTTTGGCTCCGTGGAGGCGGCGCTGCCCTTTGCGGAGCAGTTTGAGGTATTTTTTGGGTGCAACTGTCAGGGGGTTATCAAGGCGGCGAAGAATCTCCGGTGGTTTGCCTGTGCCTATGCGGGGATCGACCCCTATGTGGAGGATGGCGCTTGGGGGAATCCGGCGTGCCTGCTGTCCAACTCCGCCGGGGCCTACGGGGTGACGATTGCGGAGCATGTGGTGATGGTGCTGCTGATGCTGCTGCGGCGGATGCCGGAGTATGAGCGGATGTGCGCGGAGCGGGAGTGGCGGCGGCTCTCCCCCATCCGGTCGGTGCAGGGGCTGCGGACCACGGTGGTGGGCACCGGGAATGTGGGCACCGAGACGGCCAAGCGCCTGCGGGCGCTGGGGGCCTCGGTGCGGGGTGTGCGCCGGGACAAGTCCAAGGGCGGCCACCCGGCCTTCGAGGGCGTATTTGCCATGGAGGAGATCGACAGCCTCCTGCCGGAGACCGACGCGCTGATCCTGTGCCTGCCGGGGACTCGGGAGACCCGCCGCGCGGTAGACCGGACGCGCTTGGCCCTCCTGCCCCAAGGGAGCTATCTTGTCAACATGGGCCGCGGGCCGGCAGTGGACCCGGAAGCCCTGCTGGAGGCCCTGCAAAGCGGGCATCTGGCCGGAGCGGCCTTGGATGTAACGGATCCGGAGCCTCCCACAGAGGACTCACCGCTGTGGACACAGCCCAACTTGATCCTGACCCCCCACTGTGCCGGCGACATGGCCCTCCAGTACACCTGTGACCGTGTGGTGGAGATGTTTGTGGAGGACCTCCCCCGCTACGCCGCCGGAGAATCCCTGCTCCACGGAGTGGACCGGCGGAGAGAGTATTGAGCAGGTGGGGAGTCAGAAGTTGCAGGGGAGACAGGCGTACTGGCCTTGGGAGAGCCTATTTGTCAAAAAAATTGCTTTTTAGAGAACGGGGAACAGGGGAGCGTCCATGCAGAGCGCTCCCCTGTTTGCGGTTGGCTGTTTTGATTGCCTCGCTCCTGGCCCTTAGAACCTGTATTCACAACCGTTGAACACCGCCTGGACGGGTCTTTTGCCACCCTGCTGCGTTAAAAAATCTTGAAATACACAAAGTATTCCCGCGATTTTTTGCCTTGCAGGACGGCAAAATTTCTCGCCCATTCGGTATCCCCCGGTTGTGAATACAGGTTCTTAGCTCAAAAGGAAGTTCACCGCCATGCACAGTACCACCCCCGCCGCTGTGGGGAGGGCGATGCCGAGAGCGGTCCACTTCCAGCTGCCGGTCTCCCTGCGGATGGTGAGGCAGGTGGTGCCGCAGGGGAAGTGGAACAGGGTGAACAGTGCCGCGCAGAAGGCTGTGCGAAGGGTCCAGCCGTTGGTGAGGAGGAGGGCCTTCAGCTCGCTCAGGGTGGCGTAGTCGGTGAGAGAGCCGGCAGAGAGGTAGCCCATCAGAAGGATGGGGATGA
>CANPBB010000073.1 GCA_947572235.1 uncultured Clostridia bacterium | reverse complement strand
ATTGAGAAAGAATAAATGAAAACTGAATACGACGCAGACGCGGCGTTTCTCTATCTCAATATAGGGAGAACAGGAACGCCGCTTTTTTTATGCCCTCATGTTACGCAGTAGGGGCGAAAAGAGCCTTGCTATATGCGGCTTTGCGGGCGCGTTTCTGCTGGGGACAGGGATTTATACCTAACCCCGGCAAAATGGCTTTTGTCGCAAATGCTTTATATGATTGTTGGCTGATTTTCCCGGAGGGTAGTGAGGTATCAAGTTTCCAGAAAATGCAGCACCCATTTGGCGGCGGCCACGTGAAAAGATGCGTTTCGAGCGGGGGTGGCTTTTTACAGCGGCTGTGGAGGGACTGTATGTCTCTGATACCTTTTTTCACTTTCTGCAAATAGACAGTGACATCTGCTGCTATGCATGATATAATAATATCAATATGCGGAGTAATAAAATTCAGTCGCTTGTTGAATACGCTGTGTGGAGAACGTTACAAAAGCGAGGAGACGATATGAATTTTACCGAGACAAAACTTGCCGAGGGACTCTGGTGCTTTGAGCAGCAGGGAGTGCGCAGCTTCCTGCTGGTCGGGGAGGCTCGTCCCCTGATAATCGACGCCTGCTTCGGCGGGGACTTGGCGGCGCTGTGCCGGGAGAGGGGCGGAGAGCCGGTGCGCTTGGCGCTTACCCACGGTGACCGGGACCATGTGGGGTGCATGGACCAGTTTGAGGAGGTGTACATGCACCCGGCGGAGTACGCCCACTTCGTCGCCAAGAATGGCCGGGAGCCAGCCGCTCACCCCCTGTGGGAGGGGGACCGGCTCCAAGCCGGCGGGTACTGCTTAGAGGTGCTTCACCTGCCGGGACACACGCCGGGGAGCATCGCGTTTCTGGAGCGGAACAAACGATTTCTTATCGCCGGGGACTGCGTACAGGCGGCGCCGGTGTACATGTTCGGCCCCGGTCGGAACATGGCGGCCTACCGGGACAGCTTGGAGAGGCTCTGGAAGCGGCGGGGGGAGTTTGATGTAATCTACGCCTCCCATGGGCCTCTGACGGTACCGTCCTCCTTGGTGGAGGAGCTGTATACTTTTGCCGCAGAAGCCGCCGCCGGGATGCTGCCCCCGCCCCAGACGCTGCCCGATCCACCCCCGGCGGGGGCCGGCGCGGACGTGCGTCTCTACAAAAAGGGAAGCGCCCAATTCTACCTGTGACTGCGCAGCGTACAGACATCCGCCTATGGGAGATTCCATAGGCGGATGTCTGCGTGTTGTAAGGAATGCCTTGTTCTACTTCTCTGGAACAATCATAGTGGCTTCTATCCAGCCGCTGATGCCGGCGGCGTTGCCCTCGTCGGTGTCGATGTGGACGCTGGGGATCTCCTCGTTTTTGCCGGGCTTGCAGACGCGGATAGCCACGTCATCGAAAATTAGGGACCGCTCCGCGGTCTTTACCCGGATCTGCACGGTATCCGCGTTGGTCAGGCCGCAGGCGGCGGCCCGCTCCGGACCGATATGGACATGGCGCTTGGCCACGATAGTACCCTCTTGAAGCTCCAGCGTACCGGCGGGGCCCACTAAGGTCAGCGGGGCGCTGCCCGCCACGTCTCCGGACAGGCGGACTGGAGCCTTGACGCCCAGCTTGAAGGCGTCGGTCATAGCCAGCTCCACCTGGGTCTCCGGGCGCAGGGGCAGCAGGATGGCCACGTTCTCAATGCGCCCCTTGGGGCCGATTACCGTCAGGCGCTCGTTGGCCAGTGCACCTACGGCGATTTTCTTCTTCTCTGTCAGCTCGTACCCCGGACCGAAGAGGGCGTCGGCGCTCTCCCGGGTCAGGTGCACATGGCGGGCGGATATGTCGATACGGACAGATAGCTCCATGGCTTGCGCTCCTCCTTTTTATAGGACAGTTTTGCCGGGCAGATACTCTTGGGCGGTCTCCTCGTCGTTCAGTACCCGACCCACGCCTTGGGCCAAGGCCAGCAGCTCCATACTGCCGGGCCGGAGGAGTACCGGGGCGATGAAGCCCACATATTCGGTAATCCAGCCGGTGAACAGCTGGGAGTGGGCAATGCCCCCAGTAAGGACGATGGCATCCACCCGACCGCAGGCCGCGGCGGCCAGCGCCCCGATGTCCTTGGCTGTCTGATAGGCCATGGCCCGGTAGATCAGCTCCGCCTCCTTGTCGCCGCCGGCGATGCGCCGCTCGATCTCCCGGCAGTCGTTGGTGTGGAGATAGCCGATGAGGCCGGCCTTTCCCCGGAGCATAGCCTTCAGTTCCGATTCGCTGTATTTCCCGCTGAGGAACAGGCGCATGAGCTTGTCACAGGGCAGACGGCCGGATCGGTCGGCGCTGAAGGTGCCCTCGTCGGTGGCGGTGGTGTCCACGATGCGGCCGTTCTGGTGGAGGCTGGTGCTGATACCGCCGCCTAAGTGGCACATGATGAAGGTCACATCCCCGTAGCTTCGCCCCAGGTCCGCCGCCGTTTGACGGGCCACGGCCTTGGTGTTCAGGGT
The DNA here is from genome assembly GCA_947572235.1 of uncultured Clostridia bacterium. Classification (GTDB taxonomy): domain Bacteria; phylum Bacillota; class Clostridia; order Oscillospirales; family Oscillospiraceae; genus CAJFPI01. Next base: position 11,019 of record CANPBB010000073.1, on the reverse strand, counting down.
GTGTGTGGCGCCGGAACGGAGGATGGCCGGGGTTCCGGAGACCCGGGCCACCTCGGTGATCTCGTCCGTCCACACCACGTCGTAGAGGTAGGCGGGAATCCCCAGCTCTTCCGACCACTGATAGGCCAGCAGTGCTCCTGCCGCCATCCCCTTGTGGAGGGCGGTTTTGGCGTCCTCTGCCAGTCGGGCGCTGACGCGGTAGGCCCCGGCGGAGTAGCGGCCGGTGGCGCCGATGCCGCGGGCGGCAATGGCTTGGATAGAGGAGAGGGGGACCCCCTTCTCCCGCAGCACCTCCTCAATAAGAGCCTTGCGCATGACCATCTGGGCCTCTGCGTCGGGACAGCGGTCCAGCTCCTCCGTGGTGTGGGACACGGAGAGGGAGACGATCTCCTGCTCCCCCTCGAATACTGCCGCGTCAGAGGAGGTGGAGCCTAAATTGATGACTAAGATGCGGTGGTTTCCCATATGGCCACCGCCCTCAGACGGCGACGGCCTGCGCCGCGCCCAGTGCAAAGGCTTTCTCGTTCATGGCCCGGAATTTCTCCTTTTTGCCCAGCTTCTCCGCGACTACCGCCTCAGCGGCAGACCGGCCAACCAGATCCCCCCGGGCGGACAGGAAGCCTAACATGACCACGTTGAGGGTCTTGTCGGAGCCCGCCTCCTCCGCCAAGGCGTTGGCGGGAAGAAAGAGCTGGGTGATGTCGGTGCGGGCGGTCTTTTGGGTGACTAAAGAGCTGTTGCAGATCAGCAGTCCGCCGGGTTTTACCCGGGCCTCAAACTTCTGGAAGGACTCCACATTCATGGCTACCACGATGTCCAGCATCTGCCGGGTGGGGGAGCCGATCTGGCTGTCGCTGATGATGACGGTGCAGTTGGAGGTGCCGCCGCGCATCTCCCCGCCGTAGGCCGGGGCGAAGGTTACACGCTTCTCCTCCTCGTTGGCCGTATAGGCCAGCAGCTTTCCCAAGGTCTGCACCCCTTGGCCGCCGAAGCCGCCGATCAGAATCGTTTTTTCCATGCGCTTATCTCCCTTCCGGTGTCTTAAATTCGCCCAGCGGGAACACGGGCAGGACCTTCTCCTCCGTGTAGGCTGGGGCGTCCCAAGGCTCCACGTGGAAGTTGGTGGGACACATGGCCAGCACCTCCACAAAGGTGTATTTGTTCTCCTCCATCTGGAGGCGGAAAGCCTTTTCGATGGCCTTTTTGGCTTGACGGATGTGTTTGGGGGTATGGATGGACACCCGGGCCACGTAGCCGGCGGCGTCCACCATGGCGATAACCTCCGCCAGCTTGGTGGGGTAGCCTGTATGCGCTGGGTCCCGGCCGCTGGGGCCGGAGGTGGTGGTTTTCTGGCCGATCAGCGTGGTGCAGGAGGACTGGCCGCCGGTCATGCCGTAGATCTGGTTGTTGACCATGATCTGGGTGAAGGGCTCGCCCCGGCTGGCGGCGTGGAAGGTCTCGGTGAGGCCGATGCCTGCGGCATCGCCGTCCCCTTGATAGGTGAATACCAGCTTGGATTTCTGCACATGCTTGATGCCGGTGGCTACTGCCGCCGCCCGGCCGTGAGGGCACTGGACCAGATCCCAGTCCACATAGGGTGTCATGTTCAGCGCGCAGCCGATGCACAGCGCGGTGATGGCGTCCCCCGCCCAGTTGTTCTCCGCCAGAACGTCGGCAATGATCTTGTTCAGCAGAGGATGTCCGCAGCCGGGGCAGAACTTGTTGCTTCCCATCAGGAGCGGGTTTCTCTCATAGACAGCCTTCATGGTCATACCTCCTGTGCCACCTCTCTGAGTTTTTTCTCGATGTCCTCTGTGGTAAAGACCGTGTTCCAAGTGCAGTCGATCTTATACAGGGGCAGACTGCCCTGGAGGGCGTGGTCCACATCGTCGATCATCTGAGCGGGGACGGCCACCTCGGCGTCCAGCACGGCCTTGATCCCCCGCTGGGCGAAACCGCGGATCTGCTGGGTGGGGAAGGGATAGAGGGTAATGGGGCGGAACATGCCCGCCTTGACTCCCTCGGCGCGGAGGGTATCAATGGCGCCCCGGGCGATGCGGGCGCTCATACCGGTGGCCACCAAGACGATCTCGGCGTCCTCCATGCGGTACTCCTCGTAACGGACCTCCTCCCGCTGCCAAGTGTCGTACATGGCCTCGAAGCTGCGGTAGCCCTCCAGACTGCGCAGGTCAGTGCGGTTGATGGTGTTAATGCGTTTGGTACCGCCGAGGGCGCTGCCTTGGGCCGAGCCCTCCCGAACAGGCAGGTTTTCCAGCATGGGCTTGAGCTCCACCGGCTCCATCACTTGGGCCACCATGGCGTCGGTGAGGATGTACACCAAGCACTGGTATTTCTCCGCGAAGGCGAAGGCGTCGTAAACCAAGTCCGCCGCCTCCTGCACGTCGCCGGGGGAGAGGACATAGGCGTGAAGGCCGCCGTGACCCATGCTCTTGGTGGCGTAGTGGAAGTCCGTCTGGGAGGAGGTGATGCCGCCGGCACCGGCGCCGGTACGCTGGATGTTGACCACCACGCTGGGGAGCTTGGCGGCGCAGAGGTAGCTGAGAGTCTCCATCATCAGCGATACCGCCATGCCCGCCGTGGCGGTAAAGGCCCGCCCGCCGGCGGCGGCGGCGCCCATAACCATGTTGATGGCGCCGATCTCGCTCTCCGCTTGGATAAACTCCCGGCCCACCTCGAACATCCGGGTGGACATGTACTCCAAAAGGGTGGTCTGGGGGGTGATGGGGTAGCTTGCGAAAAAGTTGCAGCCGGCCCGGATGGCGGACTCCGCCATGGCCACGTTGCCGGACATCAGTTCTCTCTTAGCCATCGTTTACGCCTCCTTGTAGACTTGGATCGCGGAGTCGGGGCACATGGCGGCGCACAGGGCGCAGCCGGTGCATTTCCCGGCGTCCGTCTGTTCCGCGCTGCGGCCGCCCTTGCTGTTGCGCGTCTCGCTCAGGCGCAGCAGCTTCAGCGGACAGACGTTGACGCACAGCCCGCAGGACTTGCAGATCTCGGTGTCGATCAATATCTTTGCCATACCTCGCTTGCCTCCTCAAATTGTTTTGATGAGCTTCTCAAAGATGGGGAGCGCCCGCTCAATCCGCTCCGTGGGTACGCAGTAGGACACGCGCATATAGCCCGGGCAGCCGTAGGCGGTGCCGGCGGGGATCAGAATGCCCGACTCTTTGGCGATGTCACTGAAAATCTCCGCGCTGCCGTTGGGGGCGGCCATAAACAGGTAGAAAGCTCCCATAGGCTTTACACACTCGTACCCCGCGGCGGTGAGGCCGTTGTAGAGCAGGTCGCGGTTACGCTGGTAGACGGCCATATCCGCTGTCAGGTGGCCGCAGCGGGCGATGACCTTCTGGTACAGCGCCGGAGCGCAGACTTGGCCGCAGGCCCGGGCCGCTCCCAAAAAGGCGCTGTAAAACCGGGTGCGGTCCTCGATCTCATCGGGCACCAGTGCCCAGCCGATGCGCTGGCCGGGGAGGGAGAGGGACTTGCTGTAGGAGTAGCAGACCAAGGTGTTTTTGTAGAAGTCCGGCACCCAAGGAACCTCCGCGCCGTCGTAGACGATCTCCCGGTAGGGCTCGTCGGAGATCAGGTAGATGGGGTGGCCCAGCTCCTGGCTCTTGACGGTGAGCAGATCCGCCAGCTTCTGGATGGTCTCGCGGGAGTAGACGGAACCGGAGGGATTATTGGGGCTGTTGATGATGATGCCTTGGGTGTGGGCGCCGATGCGCTTCTCCAGCTCAACAAAGTCGATCTGGAAGTTGGGGACATCCGGGGGGACCACCACCAGCTTTCCGCCGTTCATCTCCGCGTAGACCCGGTATTCCGTGAAGAACGGGGCGATGGCGATGATCTCAGAGTCTGCGTCAGCCAGCATAGCCCGAACGCAGCAGATCAGCGCCGGAGCCGCTCCGCAGGTCATAAACACGTGCTCCGGGCGGTAGGCTGTGCCGAAGCGGCTGTTGAGGGAGTCGGCCACCGCCTTGCAGGTCTCCGGGCTGCCCGCGGAGGGGGTATAGCCGTTGATAGCCGTGTTCCCCTCCTCGGTGAGGATCGCTTGGATGGCCTCCTGCACCGCCGCCGGCGCGGGTACGCTGGGGTTGCCAAGACCGAAGTCAAAGATGTTCTCCGCCCCGATCTCCAGCGCCTTTTTCTTGCCGTACTCAAAGAGCTCCCGGACCGGCGCGCGCTTGGAGCCGATCTTGTATAGTGTTTCAGAAACCATAGTGCCCTCCTCTGTCTAAAAATTTTTGATGGAAAATCAACATGTATGAGGGGTTGTTCTGTACACTATGATAACAAATGGATCTTGAAAGGAAATTGTCAAAAGTGCAAAGAGACTTTCCTTTTTCTTCAACATTCTCCGTTTGCCGATTTTTCTTGCATTTCTGATGCTGATGCCGGATAATAGAAAAAAGCAGCCTGTCCCCTGCGGGGATTGGCTGCGATGGGGAGACAGATACGCCTGTGGAGAGAGGAGACAGACGATGACGCTTCTGCAAATCAAATATGCCTTGGTCTGTGCCAGATGCAACTCGCTGACAAAGGCCGCCGAGATGCTCTATCTCTCGCCGTCCAACGTGAGCAAAACACTGAAGGCGCTGGAGGAGGAGCTGCAGTACGCTATCTTCGAGCGCAAGCGCAGCGGCATGGTGCCCACGGAGAAGGGACGGCAGTTTTTGTCCTATGCCGCCTCCATTCTGGAGGACTATGAGAAAATTACACAGATTGGCGCCGGCCGCCAGACTGCCAGCCTGTCTGTCTGCTGCAACCAAGCTGCCGCCTGCGCCGATGCCTTCGTCAAATATTGCGTCCAGCACCAGACGGAGAGCGCGGCGACCTTCAAGCTCCTCCGGGGAAGCTTCGGCTTTTGTCTGGAGCAGCTCAGACGCTTCAAGTGTCAGATTGGCGTACAGGCCTTTATGCCGGACTATGCGGACGTACATCTGGCCGAGGCGCGGCGGTACGGGATGCGCACCCGCCACATTGGCAATACCTACGCAGCGCTGATGCTGCGGAAGGACCACCCCCTGCTGCAGGAGGGCCGGATGCCGGATCTGCAAAAGCTGCGTCAGTACCCCTATATCGACTACTCCTACAATGACTATGACTATCAGGACGAAACGCTGACACCTTATCAGGTGGGCAGCGAGGACTGGCCGGTGAACCCGGAGAAAATTATTACCGTGAATAGTATGAGCCAGAAGCTGGAGCTGGTGCGCCTCACCGATGGCTTTACCTTCGGCCAGTATCGGATGGAAACCCCAGCGGCCCAAGACGGGATTTTCTATATCCCCAATGTAAAGCGGATCTTTCAGATCTACTGTGTCTATCCGGAGAAGGAACCCCTCAACGACAATGCCAAGCGGTTCCTCCGCCTGCTGCGGGAGGAGCTGGCCAGCCGGGAGGCGGGCGGCATCAATTGAATAAGTCCCAATTCGACTTCGTGTTTCCGGTGAATCACAATGGGTAAATATGCATAGGTTGGTATAAGAATGAATGATTTAATTAAAAACATTGATAAACTTCATACAACAGAAATGGGTGTAGAGCGGATAAAAAGGAACTGCCAAATTGAAACAGACGATGTTGTCCAATGGAGCGGGGTGCAGATTCTGGACAAAAATGCTAAAATTGAAAGGATCGGAAAGAACTGGTATATTTTCACAGGTCACTACAAAATAACTGTGAACGCATATAGCTATACAATAATTACCGCGCACAAAGTTGAAGCATAATCTGTATAATTCGGATGGATGAATTATTATACACTAAAGTATAGAATCAAGGCGTTAGGAACACAGAAACGAATTGGAAGTTGAATAAAAAGTCAAGCTGATTACATATTTTGACAATATTCCACCGGGGCCATTTGTGTTATTTTCTTCTTAACTCAGCCCACTGCCACACGATTTGGTTATAGAAAATGACAGGAGGCCCGCTATGAAATCGAAAAACACCGCATACTACATCAACGTATCCGTAGGACTCGCTTTCATGCTCTTCTTCCGCTTCCTTCCGCCCCTTACGCCAATCACGGGGGTGGGTATGGCCATCATCGGCATCTTCATTGGCCTCATCTACCTGTGGATTACTGTGGACTCCATCTGGCCCAGCGCCTTGGCGCTGCTGCTGGTGGCCTTCTCGGGCCTCATCGAGGCGGAGGGCTATGCGGCAGTGACCTCGGTGTTCTCCACCGCTTTTGGAAACTCCACGGTGCTGATGACCCTGATGTACATGATGCTCTTCGGCGCGGTGGGCGAGATCGGCTTGGCGGAGAAGTTCGCCGCTACCCTCCTCAAGCAGAAGTTCATTGAGGGGCGGCCCTACCTGCTGCTGTTCATGCTGGTCTTCTGCTGCTATCTGCTGGCGGCCATGTCCGAGGTAATGATCTGCCTCTTCATCATGTGGCCGGTGGTGGTGGCTATCTGCGAGAAGTGCGGCGCCAAGCCCGGCGAAAAGCTCTGGTACACCATGATGTGCAGCGTCTTTATGGGGGCTGTGGTGGGTCAGCCGGTGCTGCCCTTCCAAGGGATGGTAGCCTCTCTGCTGGCCACCATTGACAATGTCCTCCCTGACTGCCACGTCAGCATGGGCGTCTACTTACCCTTCAACTTCATCATGGCGGTGATCCTTCTCACCTGCTACACCTTCCTGATTCGCTTCGTCATCCGTCCGGACTTCACGCCGCTCAAAAGCCTGAAGCGGGAGGACATCATGGCCGGAGAGGTGGAGAAGATGACGCCGGTCCAAGTGCTCTTTGCTGTGATGCTGCTGATCCTGATTCTCACCGTGGTTCTGCCCACATTCTTCCCGGTATTCTCCTTCCTCGGTGACATCGGTGTCATCGGTATGCTGGCTATTCTCTTCGCGGTGGCTATGATTCCCCGCAACAAGGACGGCAGCAGGATGGTGGATTTGCAGAATTTTGCCCGAAAGACTGTCAGCTGGAATATGATTTTTATGGTCACAGCCGCCATCTACATGTCCAACATCCTCACTGTCGATGCCGTGGGATTGAAGGCCGCGTTGGTGGGTCTGCTGGGGCCCACCTTGGGCCAGATGGCTACACCGGTGTTTGTGGTACTGCTGATTACCGTTGCTGTCTTCCTGACCAACGCCGCCAACAACCAAGTGCTGGGCGTGATCCTCATCACCCTGCTGGGCACCTTCCGGGATGCTATGCCCGGTCTGAATGTGCAGGCTGCTGCTGTTATGGTAATCCTCTCGGTGGTTCTGGCCTTCCTGCTGCCCTCCGGCTCCATTTTTACCAGTGTGCTCCATGCCAGAAAGGATCTGGTGAGCTTCAAGGAGATTGCCACGATCTTTATCCCTGTGGGGATTATGGCGGTTATCGTTTACTGCGTCATCGGTTATCCCTTGGCTGTGTTAATGTTCCGGTGAGCGGTAAACCGTAGGGATAAAAGACAGCAGCGGTTATTTTGGAGATAGTTTATACCGGCGTCTATAAAGAAATCAGGTCTATACGCAGGCCGCCCAAGGAGACACTTCCTTGGGCGGCCGATTCTTGGGGCGCAGCGCGACAAGAATTTTGAGAGTTCAGGATACAATAAAAGGGAAAAACGGCGGCATTTTTCTGGAAAAATATGAGTTGGTGATGACTGTTTACACGTCACCAACAAATAAGAAACGATCCAGAACAAAGGAGTCCGTAGAACCGCTGCAGTTCTACGGACTCCTTTGGAGCTGGTGGGGTGACTCGAACACCTGACCTGCTGATTACGAATCAGCTGCTCTACCGACTGAGCTACACCAGCGTGTTTGGCCTGTTTGGCGGACCGGCCCGCTCCGGGCATCCGCGAAGAGTATCATACCACAGATTTCTCCCCCCGTCAACTCCTTTTCCGCGCAAATCCTTCCACGCAAATCTGCGCCCGTTTGCGAATAGCCGGCCCAAGGCTTCTGCCCTGGGCCGGCTGTTCTTATACCGCGCTCAGTATCTCGCCGATGGCTCCTATGACGGTCAGATCCGCGCCGGCGTTCTCTAGGGGAGTCTTGTTGATGACCACCAGCTTGTCTCCGCTGTAGTAGCGCACCAGACCCGCCGCGGGGTAGACCACCAAGGATGTGCCGCCGATGATCAGCACGTCCGCCTCGGCGATGGCCCGCACCGACTCCTCTATCACACGCTGGCTCAGCCCCTCCTCATAGAGTACCACATCCGGCTTGATGGGGCCGCCGCAGGTGCAGCGGGGGATGCCCTCGCTGCAGAGGATCTGCTCCGCCGTGTAGAACTTCCCGCACCGCTCACAGTAGTTTCGGCGGACGCTGCCGTGGAGCTCCCAGACGGTTTTGCTCCCCGCCTTCTGGTGGAGGCCGTCGATGTTCTGGGTCACTACCGCTCTCAGCTTCCCCTCCGCCTCCCACTGGGCCAAGCGCAGGTGGGCCGGGTTGGGCTGGGCGTCCAAGCACAGCATTTTGTCCCGATAGAAGCGCCAGAACTCTTTGGGGTTGCTTTTATAGAAGCTGTGGCTTAAAATAGTCTCCGGGGGATAGTCGTATTTTTGGTGGTACAGTCCGTCTACGCTGCGGAAGTCCGGGATGCCGCTCTCCGTGCTCACCCCGGCTCCGCCGAAAAAGACGATGCTGCCGCTGGTTTCGATCCACTGGCGCAGGGTCTCCATTGCTTTCATAAACGATGCCCCTTTCTATGCCTGTTTTTTGGTAAGATACCGTGCTTGATCAGAAGGGTTTTCCCAACTGCCATATGACGCGCACACGCGCAGGGAGGTCACTATGAACATTCAAATCTTCGGCTCCTCCAAGTGTTTTGACACCAAGAAGGCGGAGCGGTACTTCAAGGAGCGGCGGATCAAGTACCAGTACATTGATCTGCCCAAGAAGGGGTTCTCCCCGGGGGAGTACCGCAGCGTCCGCGCAAAACTCTCCTTTGAGCAGCTGGTGGACACCAAGTGTCGGGCCTATCAGGATCTGTACATGGCCTACATCACCCCCGACGCGGCGGAGGAGAAGCTCTTCGGCCACCCCCAGCTCTTCCGGACCCCTATCGTCCGAAACGGGCGGGAGGTCACCGTGGGCTACTGCCCGGAGATCTGGGCTAAGTGGGAGTGAGGGAGAGCCTTTGGGCCCATTATAGCAGGAGCGATCCCAAAATACAAGGCGGAATCCCGCCGGCTCCCGCTGCCGCTTCAGCGGGGCGGGGTGAAAGCGGTTCTTTTATGGGAAGGGGGGTATGGGCGTGATGGCCTACGCGGTGTGTATGTTTGCGGCAGCGGCTGTGTTCCTTGGCGTTGCGGCCGCTATATACAGGGGGAACACGGATTTGATCCACTCCTGCCACCGGACGCATGTGAAGGAGGCGGAACGGAGGGACTACGGGCGGTCGTTTTCGAGGGGGCTGTTTGTGCTGGCCGCTTCGCAGGTTTTAAGTGCTGCGGCGGCTCTGCTGGGGAAGACGGCGCTTGCTGTCGCGGTTTCTATCGGCATTTTGTTTGTGGGAATGGCCGTCTCCTTCATGATAATAACAGGGGTGCAGAAGAAATATAACGGCGGGTTCTGGTAGACCTATGCCTGTGGGGGGAGATTGGAACGGTTCCTTCCTATGGGGGGTGTCTCAATCGAAAAAATTTAACATGTAGGGGCGCACAGTGTGCGCCTGTCCTCCCCCGATGCGGGGGGTATCAATAGAGCGGGCGCACGGTGTGCGCCCCTACGGACGGTCTGTCGAACCAGTATGGGCAATGGGAGACGGCGCGCCCTACAGAAACGCTGGGTGTTGGGAGGTGCCTCTCCCTATGCCTGTGCTTGTTTTATTGCATCAAAACTGGTATAATAGACAAGTAACCACTTGTTAAAACGCCAATTCGCGGCCGCTGGGCCGCCGGAGGAAACCTATGAAGCTGATGGTCTTAGACGGCAACAGTATTGTTAACCGTGCCTATTACGGCATCCGCCCCCTGACGACACGGGATGGGCTCTACACCAACGCGGTGTATGGTTTTGTCACCACATTGCAGAGGCTCTTGGAGGAGGAGCGGCCGGAGGCGCTGTGCGTCACCTTTGACCGGAAGGAGCCCACTTTCCGTCACATAGCCTACGAGGGCTACAAGGCCCAGCGCAAGGGAATGCCCGAGGAGCTGGCCATGCAGATGCCTGTGCTCAAGGAGGTCTTGGACGCCATGGATGTGCCCCGCTACGAGCTGGCGGGCTATGAGGCCGACGACCTCATAGGCACCATTTCCCGAAAATGTGAGAGCGCCGGGTGGGACTGCGTGGTGGTCACCGGGGACAAGGACAGCCTCCAGCTGATCACCGACCACACCAAGGTGAAGCTGGTGTCCACCCGCATGGGTCAGACCACCACCAAGGACATGACTCCGGATACCTTCCGGGAACAGTATGGCTTTGATCCCATCCACATCATCGACCTGAAGGCCCTTATGGGAGACAACAGCGACAATATCCCCGGCGTCAAGGGCGTGGGGGAGAAAACCGCCATGTCTCTGGTGCAGCTCTACCGCACTGTTGAGCACCTGTATGACCACATGCCGGACATCTGCTCCGCCCCCAATGTGGACGCCAAGCCGGGGCTGGTGAAGAAGCTGGCCGAGGGGAAGGACATGGCGGAGATGAGCAAGAAGCTGGCCACCATCGTTACCGACGCCCCCTTGGACTTCGACCCGGCGGAGAACCTGCGCCGGCCAGTTAAACCGGAGCTCTACAGCGTCTTTCTCCGTCTGGAGTTCACCAAGCTCATTGAGAAGATGCGCCTCACCGGGGAGGGGGCGCCGGAGCCGGCGTCAGCGGACAAAAAGCCGTGTCAGGTTACGGTGACAAAGGTCACAGATCCCGCGCAGGCTGAGGTCCTGCTGGAGAGATGGCGGGCCGCGGACCACGTGGCGGTGCTGGCGCTGGATGATCTCTCCGCTGTGGGCGTCCAGTGCTGGACCGGGGAGGGGGAGGCGGTGCTGGCGGAGCTGTTCTTCTCCCGCTACCAAGGGGACTGGAATGCCCTGCTTG
>CANPBB010000072.1 GCA_947572235.1 uncultured Clostridia bacterium | reverse complement strand
GGACACTGGCAAAGGCGTGGGCCTGATTGAGCGAATCAAGCAGGGCCAGGGCAAAAAATCATCCTCTCTGCTGTTTGGCGTTCATAAGGGGAAATGCGTCTCACGGTGAGACGCATTTCCGATATAGCATAAAGGGTCAGCGGGATTTACCGCGCTTCTTGGGCTTCTGCTCCCGTGCTTTCCGCTCCTGGATGTGCTGCTCCAGTGTCTTGGGCGGCAGATCGTCAACGGCGATAATCACATTTTTGGGCGGTACTCCCTTGAACATATCGCGGATTTCTTCAGATTTGTCCTTTTTCATCTCGGCCTCCTTTTCCTTGGCATCTTCGGCGGCAAACCGCCATTCCAACTGTTCTACGTTCCAGTTGTCTTTGAAACGGCCTAAGGGTTTCCACGCATAAAGAACATTTTGATATTTCGGAGGGAAGTAACAGCTTGATGCAACAGCGCCATGCTGTTACTTCGGAGGCGGTCAGCTTGCAGCTCTTCCAGGCGAAAGCGGCGCACCGCTCCGCCAGCTTGACGCTACGCCGACCCTCGCTTAAAATGTTTTCTTGCGTCACCGCACCGACGTTTTTGGACAGGATGCGTCCTAACGGGCCGGTGTCAATGAGGTTGACGGTCTGGAACTTCCCCCGGTAGAACAGGGCGAAGTTGTTGAACGGACAGGGCAGGGCCTTGGCCTTCTCCAGAGAGTCCACCGGTATGACGGACAACGGTATGGCCCGCTCTGCGCAGTATTGCCGGATGGTCTCCACGGTCTGGTGGATGTACGGACACTGGGGACTGTAGAACACGGTGAGATCTTGGCTGTCGATGGTCTGCCGTTTGGCGGCCTCTGTGAAACGGGGCTTGGTGCCGTCGAAGGAGAGGGCCAGCAGCTCATAGTCCCCGGCGGTGTCCACGGTTTCGAAGCCAAAGTGTCTGGCGAAGGATTGGTTCGAGAGCCACGCCCGCTGTTTTACCGCTCCCAGCATGCAGACGCCGGACCGGCCTTGGGTCAGTGCGTCGGCAACACAGTGCTCCATCAGTGCGCGGCCATAGCCGCGGTTCCGCTGGTCCCGCAGAACCCACAGGCAGTAGAGATAGAGGTATTTGTCTCCGACCACAGGTACCCAAGCGGTTTCCAAGGGGGCATACTCAATGAACACGGTGGCCCGCTGGTCCAGTTTTCGGAACACATGGCCCTCCGGCAGACGCGCTGAGAGCCACTGCCGCTTGGCCTCCACCCCCGGGTGGCGCTTGTGGCTGCGAATGATGCAGCAAAGGTGTTCGTCGGCCAGATTTTCCGGTGTCAGGTTGAAGAGATTCCCGTTCATGATGTGTGTCTCCTTACAGGTGGAGTGAATGGGACACCCTGGAGTATACGGGGCGGGACGGCGGATGTCAAGGGGCAAGGGGCTGCCCTGCGGCGTATTTTCATAAGCTGAAGGGGCGCACATTGTGCGCCCCTTCAGCTTGAGGGTATCGGTTGGAATACGCCATGGGGCGTCCCTCCCCGCTTATAGCTTCAGCTCCGCCACAACGGACAAGAGCTGCTTTGCGGAGGAGCGCATGGCCCGCTCCTCATCGGTGCTCAGGGGGATCTCCAGCGTCTTTTCCAGCCCGTTCCGCCCCACAATGGAGGGAATGCTCAGCGCCAGTCCGCTGAGGCCGTACTCTCCCTCTAAGACCACGGAGATGGGCAGTACAGACCGCTCGTCCTTCATGATGCAGGAGGCGATCCGGCCCACCGCCATGGCGATGCCGTAGTAGGTAGCACCCTTGCGGCAGATAATCTCGTTGGCGCTGCCCCGGATACGCTGATACAGCGCCTCCCGCCGTGCCGATGTCAGGGACATCCTCTGCAGGTGACAGAAGTCGTCCAAGTTCAGGCCGGAGATGTTGGCTCCGCTCCATACCGCGAACTCGCTGTCTCCGTGCTCGCCCATGATGAAGGCATGGACGTTTCGGCTGTCTACCTCCAGCTCCCGGCCCAAGAGCTGTTTGAAGCGGGCGGTGTCCAGTACCGTGCCGGAGCCGATGACCCGCTCCCGGGGGTAGCCGGAGAGCTTATAGGCGGTGTAGGTCAGCACGTCCACTGGGTTAGAGACCACCAGCAGGGTCCCCTTGAAATCCCGCGCGGTGATCTCGGCCATGATGCTCCGCAGGATGGCCGCATTCCGGCCGATCAGCTCCAAGCGGGTCTCGCCGGGCTTCTGGTTCACCCCGGCGGTAATCACCACCAGAGCGCAGTCGGTGATGTCGTCATAGCCGCCGGCGGTGATCTCCATGGCGGCGCCGTAGGGGAGGCCGTCGCTGAGATCAAAGGCCTCCCCCTCCGCTTTGGCGGTGTTGGCGTCGATGAGCACCAAGTGGGAGAAGGTGCCCTGCTGTAAAAACCGGAAGGCGATGGAGGCCCCCACAAAGCCGCAGCCCACAATGGCCGCCTTGCGCAGATTGATGTCCATAGATCCGCTCCTCTCAGATGAAGTAATCGCTGGAGGTAGTGTTGCGGATTTCTATGGATTTTATGCGGCGCTACAGGTGCTGCAAATTCTTTCGATAGTTCCGCAGTGCCTCCTCGTCGGCGGTTTCTATCAGTTCTGTCAGATCATCCGCCAGTTTTTCTTGATCCCTTGGCAGCTCGCCCCGGACCTGTATCAGGTTGGAGGCCCCATCGGTGACGAAGCGGGTGGGGATGGTGAGATTTTGGATCAGCGCGCGCAGCTCACAGAGTTTTTCGAGCTCGCTCTCCTCCCGCCAGTTTCCCCGCTGGATCTCTTGGTACAGCGCCGACTCCGGGAAGATTGTCAGCATGGAGGAGCCGATGATCTTGGGATGGGTCTGGTTGAAGATGTCCGCGCTCCGCTCCGCCCCCTCTATCCCCCGGCCTGCGCCGGAGATACCCGCCAAGTAGAAGAAGTGGTAGCTGATCCCCGCCTCGTCCAGTCGACCGGCCTGCTCCACGATGGCCTGCGCCGGGTAGCCCTTGTCCATGAAGGCCAAGGCCTCGTCGTCCCCGGTCTCCACGCCGATGGTAAGGCCGTCAAAGCCTAAGCGGCGAAGCTCCCGCAGCTCTCCGCCGCTCTTGGGCGTGACGTCCGTCACACGGGCGAAGCATCCGATGCTCTCCACCGAGGGCAGATAGCGGTGAATCAGCTCCGCGATGGTCCGCAGCTTGCGGAAGTGGAGGACAAAGGGGTTAGCCCCCACCAGAAAGACCCGGCGGACAGGCGACGGTCTGGGGATTCCTTGGAGCCGGATGGACAGCATACCGAGGGGGTCCGTGCCCCAGAGCTGGGCCTCCTGGAGGTCGCTCTCAATGTCCGCCATAGGCGACAGGCGGAAGGAAAAGGGCAGGTCTTGGTAGAGGGTGCAGAATTTGCAGCGATGGTGGGTGCAGCCCGCTGTGACCTCCAGCAGCAGGGAGGAGGCCTCGTAGGGGGGACGCCAGATGGTGCCTGTGTAGTGCATAGTGCATTCTCCTTTTTTGTTGGGCAGGGTTCCCTGTTTCCGCCATCATACGGCCTGCGGCGGAGAAAGGCAAGTACGCAATTTTTTTGGTGACAGTACCTTTTTTTGTACAATTGGGGTATAGATTGCTTTTTTCCGCCAAGGGGTATATAATCAGAAAAAACAGCGGGACTGCCGGCGGTGTCGGCAGTCCCGAGGCGGGAGGCGGATTGTTTGGCGGGGAATAAGTTTCAGACGGAGGACATGGTGCGGCGCTGTATCCCCATGGCCAGCATCCAAGCGGTGCTGGGCGGCAAGTGGAAGATTCTCATTTTATGGTATGTGGCCTTCTATAAGATCCAGCGGTTTGGTCAGCTGATGCGGCGCTTGGATGGGATCACCCAGTCCTCTCTGACCAAGCAGCTCCGGGAGCTGGAGCGGGACGGCTTCCTCCACCGGCAGGTCTATGGGGAGGTTCCGCCCCGTGTGGAGTACACCCTGACAGAGCTGGGGAAGAGCTTTGTGCCGGTTTTGGAGGCGATGATGCGCTGGAGCGAGGCGCATTTGTGTCCGGCGGACTATGTGAGCCCCTATGGAGAGAGGGAAGAGTGGAGCGTAGAGAGCGGAGAGTGAGTATGCGGAGGGCGCTGGGTGGTTTGATAGTTTTGGGGATGCTGCTGGCGGGGTGCGCGGCGAGTTCGCCGACGGCCTGCTATCCGCTGGAGACGGGGGCGGTTACAGCTTTGACGGTGGAGGGGGTCCGGTATCTTGCGGATGAGGATGTGGTTTTGACGGCGGGGGACACCCTTGGAAGGTGGCGGTTTGCCGGGGAGACCGGTGAGGTGATTGGTACGTGCGGCCGGGACTTGGAGCCGGGGGAGAGCGGCGGCTGGGATGTCTGCGAGGTTGTGGGGGATGGGGAGCACCGATTCCTCTTCGCGCGGCCAAACCGGTTTGTATTCGGCTCCTATGTGCAGTATTTCTTTGTACGGGAGGATATGCCGCTGGCACCGCCGGAGGCGGAGACGGTCTCCCGGGTGGTGCTGACCGTGGAAGGCCGGGAGGAGGAGATTAACAATGGGGATCTGATTGCCGTACTCTTAAAGGCCTATGCCGGCGGGGCAGAGCAGGCGGAGCCCGTGCGCGGAGAGGCGGCGGGCTTTACGCTGACACTGTACCACAGGGATTACCCGTTTTTGGCGGCGGAGATCAGGGGGCGGTGGAGCGGCAGTACCGGCTGGGCCTGCTTCTTTGGCGCGGACAGAGAGCGGTATGAGCTGCCCGCGGCGTGGGCGGCGATTGTGGCTGGTGAGGCTTGGGGGGAGCTGTGGGAGAGCGGGGATTTTTAGTTTAGCGGGTTTATCGGGAGCTATCCCTGTTCTGCCGGCGGCGGGTGAGGTAGCCCTCTAAAATCAGCGCCGCTGCCACCGCGTCTACGGTGCCCTTGCGCTGCTTTCCGTTTTTCCCTTGGCTGAATAAAATATTGTGGGCGTCAATGGTGGTGCGCCGCTCGTCCCAGAGGGCCACGGGTAGGCCGAAGGTATCCTCCAGTGCCGCTTTCAGCCGCTCCGCCTTCTCCGCCCGGGGGCCTAAGGTGCCGTCCATGTTCTTGGGGTAGCCCAGTACCAGTTCCGTGACGCCGTACTCCGCTATCAGTTTCCCAAGGGCTTGGATGACCTCCGGCTGCCGGCGGCTGTGGATGGTGGTGGTGTAGCCGGCGAGAAAGCCGGTGAGATCAGAGATGGCGGCCCCGGTGTGGGCGTCGCCGTAGTCAATAGCCATAATGCGCATGGTTTGTCTCCCTTCGCAGCGGCAGCGCCGCTGTCTTTTTTCATAACAGTATAATACGAGTTCTCTCAAAAGTAAAAGGAAATGTGGTTAACCCTTTCGCTCAGCTTGACAAATAGTAGCCACAAAATGCAGGGCACAATAGGTGGCAAGCGGTCTTGTCAGCACCCTGCCAAAAGTGGCAGTGAACGACCAGCACTTGGTATTCGGGGGAATCACTTGAAGGGCACGATCTGTATTTGGTTGGACAGCAGGCGAGCCATGTATGATATTTAATGCTTTCATAGCCGAATGCCTGCCATTTGTCGAGCTGAACGAAAGGGATTACCACATTAGAAAATCTTCTCGCCGGAGCGGGGAGGGAAGATTCTCACCCTATGTCCTGTACTTTTCTGGCTGCGGAGGCTACACTGAGAGCACGAAAGGGGGGCTTTACGCCTATGGATCAACAGAAGATCGGCCGATTCCTCCGGGAGCTGCGGAGCGAACAGGGCCTGACACAGGCACAGGTGGCGGAGCGTCTGAATGTCTCCAACCGCAGTGTCTCCCGCTGGGAGAACGGCGCCACTATGCCGGACTTCGACCTCCTCATGCAGCTCTCAGACTGCTACAACATAGAGGTGGGGGAACTCTTGGACGGGGAGAGAAAGACCGACAGTACACAGGGGGATTCTGCGGAGACCTTAATCAAGGCGGCGGACTATCAAAATGCGGAAAAAATCACCTATACGAAAAAGCTCTTCTACTTTTTTTTAGCGGGGATTCTTGCCATGGCCCTCTATCTGACCATTGACGCCTTAGGCTTAGCGGCCACCTCGCCCTACGACGCCATTTCAGGCTTTCTCTTGGGCTTAGTTCTTGGCGGCCTCTTGGTGGGCGCGCTCTACTCCAGCCGCTATATGGGAAAAATCAAAGCCGCCAAGCTCCGCCTCCTCCGCCTCCGAGAGAAGCGGTAGTGCTCTTTGCGGAACCTTTTTAAGAATATCCATGCTTTGCCTATCACCCGAATTTGCGGCCAAGGCCGCAAAGACCCTCTCGGGAGAGTTTCACGCCTGCGGCGTGAAATAGATTGAAAGTGCTTTTCCGGAAATCGCATTTTCGGAAAAACACTTTGCGGGCCGCGCCCGGCCCGGACTTTTTTCGGGAATTGGTCCCGCCGCTTCCCGAAAAAAGCCTCCCGTAATTCCAATTGTCCTTTGAAATCCAAAATTTCAAAGGACATCCCCGTTCTCATAGCATAAAATCCGCGGATTTTATGCTCAATTAAAAAAATAATGCTTGCATTTTTTTGACTATAGTGGTAAACTACACATTACCTGTGGAAATGGGGCTTTCTTTTTGTGCGCATTTTTCGCTTTTGGCCACAGGACGATCCCCTTCCCAACAGGGAGGCAAATCAGAGCGGGGAAACAATCCCCGCCGGAAAAAAGGAGGTGCCGCTAAGATGCGCGTTAAAATCACGCTCAGATGCAACGAGTGCAAGCAGAGAAATTACAATACTGTGAAGAACAAGAAGAACGATCCTGACCGCTTGGAGATGAACAAGTACTGTCCCTTCTGCCGTAAGCACACTGTCCACAGTGAGACCAAGTAAGGGAAAGGAAGAACAATATGGCTGAAGATAAGAAAGTCAAAAAGGATCGGGGACGCTGGTTCCGCGAGATGAAAAGCGAGCTGAAGAAGGTCGTGTGGCCCACTCCCGGCAAGGTCGCCAAGAACACCGCCACGGTAGTTCTTTGCAGCTTGGCCATCGGGGCCTGCATTTGGATCTTCGACGGCGTGGCCGGTTTGGGCATCAAGACACTGCTCGGCTTCTTCGGCGGCTGAGGGATCAGAGATGTCAGATAGTGCAAAGTGGTATGTGGCCCATACCTATTCCGGCTATGAGAACGCCGTAAAGACCACCATTGAGAAGTTTGTGGCCCACCGTAACCTTCAGGATATGATCCTCGACATCCAGATCCCGATGGAGAAGGTCACCGAGGTCACTGACGCAGGGTCCATGAAGGAGGTCGAGCGGAAGATCTTTCCCGGCTATGTCCTCATTAAGATGGTGATGAACGACGAGACGTGGCACGTGGTGCGGAACGTCCGCGGCGTCACCGGCTTTGTGGGCAGCGCCAATAAGGCCATCCCCCTTACTGAGGATGAGGTCTTGGCCTTGGGGATGGAGAAGCGGGAGATCGTGGTGCGCTACCAAGTGGGCGACCACGTCCGTATCACCGAGGGCTCCATGGCCACCTTCACCGGCGTGGTGGAGGATATTGAGCCGGACAAGAACAAGGTCACCGTGGTGGTCACCATGTTCGGCCGGGAGATCCCTGTGGAGCTGGAGCTGGACCAAGTGGAAGTTTTAGAGGGCTGAGAGCCATTTGGAAAGGCGCCGTCCCAAACAGCAAGTTTCGCCGCGGTGCGGCACCGTGGGAGGGAGCGGCTTACCCGATAGGGGGGCCAAGGCTCCCGTCACCACCACATTATAGCAAGGAGGTGCCTATTTATGGCACAGAAAGTAGTAGGATACGTCAAACTGCAAATTCCCGCGGGGAAGGCAACCCCCGCGCCCCCTGTTGGCCCCGCTCTGGGCCAGCACGGCGTGAATATCGCCGCCTTCACCAAGGAGTTTAATGAGCGGACCAAGAACGACATGGGCATGATCATCCCCGTGGTTATCACCGTCTATGCTGACCGCTCCTTCTCCTTTATCACCAAGACCCCTCCCGCCGCCGTGCTCATCAAGAAGTACTGCAATATCGACTCCGGCTCCGGCGTGCCCAACAAGACCAAGGTGGCCACCATCAGCAAGGCTGATCTGCAGAAGATTGCTGAGACAAAGATGCCCGATCTGAACGCCGCCAGCGTAGAGGCTGCTATGAGCATGATCGCCGGTACCGCCCGCAGCATGGGCGTCGTCGTGGGCGAATAAGGAGGGTGTAAGAGATGTTTAGAGGTAAGAAGTATAAAGAGAGCGCCAAGCAGATCGACCGCAGTGTGCAGTACGATCCCGCCGAGGCATTTGCTCTGATCTGCAAGACCGCCTCCGCCAAGTTTGACGAGACTGTGGAGCTCCATGTGAAGTTGGGTGTTGACTCTCGCCATGCCGACCAGCAGGTCCGCGGCGCCATCGTTCTGCCCCACGGCACCGGCAAGACTGCCCGTGTGCTGGTTTTTGCCAAGGGTGACAAGGCCGAGGCCGCCAAGGCCGCTGGTGCTGACTTCGTGGGCGAGATGGACATGGTGGAGAAGATCCAGAAGGAGAACTGGTTTGACTTCGACGTGGTGGTTGCCAGCCCCGACATGATGGGCGTGGTGGGTCGTCTTGGTAAGCTGCTGGGCCCCAAGGGCTTGATGCCCTCCCCCAAGGCCGGCACTGTGACCCCCGATGTGGCCAAGGCCGTGCAGGAGGTCAAGGCCGGTAAGATTGAGTACCGTCTGGACAAGACCAACATCATCCACTGCCCCATCGGTAAGGTTTCCTTCGGCGCGGAGAAGCTGGGTGACAACTTCGCCGCTCTCATGGGCGCCATCATCAAGGCTAAGCCCGCTGCCGCCAAGGGTCAGTATGTCAAGAGCTGCGTCGCCGCCGCCACCATGGGCCCCGGCGTGAAGGTTTCTACTGCGAAGCTGATGTAAGAGAATTAGAGGGGGGACTTTGTCCCCCCTTTAGATTTGTCCCCGCTGGGTCATGCCCCGGTGGGGACCCTTTTTGATTTGACTTGTGCAGGCGGAATGAATCCGCCTTTGCACAAGTGTTTGGTCATCGGCCAAAACGCTTGTACACGCCACTCGGCACACAGGTCGAGATATTTTTCCGAAAAGCACGGCTTTCGGGAAAATGGTTTCACTTTACTTGTTCGCCTTAGGGCAAACAAATCATGGGGCTTTGCCCCCGTGGATACCCCCAAAGCCGATCTCCGGTAGGAGATCGGCTTTACTTTTTGGGGGGAGGAGGTGGATGGTGATGGTGGTGTCGGTTTCGGTGACGGCTGTTTCTATCCGTTCCACGGGAAGGTCGGCGGGGTCCCAGTCGATAGCAATCTGGGAGGGCTCCGCCGGATCGATGGCGATGGCGATACCGGAAACCGGGCGGGAGAGGGTGGGAAGCGCCCTGCATCCGCTCAGGGAAGTGAGGGAGAGGCACAGCAGGATGGCCAGCAGCAGTTTCTTTTGCATGGTGCGCATAGTTCGATACTCCTCTTTGCTCTTGTAGTTGTGTGCAGAGGAAAAAACTCTGCTTTTGCTATTATATATCCTGTAAGTCTGTTTGTAAAGAAAAATATTGCTTTTGAATCCTTATAAAAAGGAAAGGGTGGATTTATAATATCTGCGGAGGGGAGAAAGATGGACTATTTGGATTGGTTTCCCGTTCGCTTGGCGGAGCTGCGCGGGCAGAAGAATGTTTCAGCCCGGGATATGAGCCTGTCCTTGGGGCAGAGTGAGAGCTATATCAACAAGATTGAGAATCGGCATATTCTTCCGTCGATGGCCGGGTTTTTCTATATCTGCGACTATCTGGGGATTACTCCCAAGGAGTTTTTTGACGTGGAGGTCCAATCACCCCGGAGAGCGCGGGAGACGCAGGAGGCATTCCGGCGCCTGACTCCAGCCCAAGCAGAGCATATTTTACAGGTAGTCCGGGATTTGGGAGAGAGAGCGGAGTAGGGGAGGGATGCCGGGTGCTGATCGACCATACGCCCCTCTACAACAAGGTCTGGGACCGGGTGGAGCGGGAGCTGGGGTTCTGGCCGGGGGTGGTGCGGGCGCACGACTTCTCCGGCCAGCTCCCCTTTGGCCTGCCGGGGGCCTATGCGGTCTACGGGATCGAGGACATGACCTTGGAGCAGATCGACCTGCTGGAGGAGCTGGCCCGGGGGATTTTTGCGGAGGCCGCCGGGGCGGGGGAGCGGGTCTATGCCTTGGACTGGCATCACAGCGCGTTTCTCTACGACCCCCGGAATTTGGAGGAGCAGCAGAGCTTTCGTGTGAAGGATGAGCGGTACATGGGCGGGGGATACTTCGCCTGTTTTCCATCCTTTTACCCCGATGGGGACTATTACTTCTTTATTGACGAGCAGTTCCGCTTCGGCTGCTTGGGCCACCCTTGGCGGCGGGAGATCTGGATCTTTGGGGAGGCCCTGCTGCCCCGGTTTGAGCGGGTGCATCAGAGGCTGGGGTGGCACAGGCTGCGATAGGGAGGAGGCATCGCTATGCGGGAGATGGTGAGCGTATTCGCGCTCTGCGAGCCAATCTGCGCCGGTACTGTCTGGGAGAGCTGGCACCGGTTCTGCATGGACTGGGAGCGGGCGTGTCCTTCACCCATTTATGTGTCGCCTCGGAGACCCTGCACCCCGAGGGAATTCGCACCAGAAGGCGCTATCTCGGCAAGGTGGAGGTGTGCATAGCCTGTGGAGAGGGGATGGAGGCTTTGGAGTCCTATCTGCTGCCGGAGAAGTTCCGCCAAGCGGCCTTTGACTTCCAAGCCTACTTGGGTCTGTCCCTGCGGCGGTGGGGATACTGCGAGATTACCGTGGAGGAGGGCTTTTTGACGGAAGTCCCCTATCAGGACTGGCTGAGAGGCCTGAGGGACTTCCTGCGCCTGACAAAAGTGGAGGTGAACCTCCTGCCCTTTGACCAGACCTTCAACTACAACATGAACCGCATCCTCTCGCCCACCGGGGAAGAGAAGGATTACGGCATGATCCGGCGGCTTTATGGGAAGGAATCGCAAAATTTTGGGGAATAATCGAAAAAAACAGTTGACTTTTGGTGGAATACTGCTATAATAATAGTCGCGTTCCAAAGACAGCAGGTGGCGCAAGCCGTAAATCCTGCCGAGGATTGCTGATTGTTTTGATTGGCACGGTCCTTGCGTCCTGACGCGGGGACCGTTTTCTTTTGGACGCACCTTCCCGCGCAAATTTTAATGGAGGTGAAAACAAGAATGCCTAACGCAAAAGTTCTGGGCGAGAAGCAGGCTATCGTGGCGTCCCTGACAGAGAAGCTGAAGGGCAGCGCCGCCGGTGTGCTGGTGGACTACAAGGGCATTACTGTGGCGGAGGACACTGCTCTGCGCGCTGAGCTGCGCAAGAACAACGTGGAATACGCCGTGGTGAAGAACACCCTTCTGCGCTTCGCCGTGGACAACGTCGGCATGAACGAGCTGGATGGTCTGCTCAACGGCACAACCGCCTTGGCCACCTGTAACGACGACCCCATCGCCCCCGCCCGTGTCATCGCCGAGTTCGCCAAGAAGCTGCAGGACAAGTTCGAGATCAAGGGCGGCTTCATGGAGGGCGCTGTGGTCTCTATGGACACCATCAACGCCTTGGCCTCGATCCCCGCTCTGCCCGTGCTGCAGGCCCAGGTGCTGGGCACCATGCTGGCCCCCATCTCCGGTCTGGCCTGTGTACTCAAGCAGATCGCCGAGAAGCAGGGCGGCACTGTGGATGCCCCCGCCGAGGAGGCTCCCGCCGCCGAGTAATTCAGCGCAATCACTACTAAGAATCTGACATCTTATCTTTAATTAGGAGGTAACTTACAATGGCAAGTGAGAAGGTAACCGCTATGATCGAGGAGATCAAGGCCCTGACTGTTTTAGAGCTGAGTGAGCTGGTCCACGCTTTAGAGGAGGAGTTCGGCGTATCCGCCGCCGCCATGGCCGCCCCCGCCAATGGTCCCGCCGCCCCCGCCGCTGAGGAGAAGACCGAGTTTGACGTGATTCTGGCCGGCTTCGATGCCGCTGCCAAGATCAAGGTCATCAAGGCTGTCCGTGAGATCACCGGTTTGGGTTTGGGCGAGGCCAAGGCTTTCGTGGAGGGCGCCCCCAAGGCCATCAAGGAGGCTGTCTCCAAGGACGAGGCCGAGGAGCTGAAGAAGAAGCTGGAGGAGTCCGGCGCCAAGGTGGAGCTGAAGTAAGAGCTTCCAAGACTGAGCTTGCCCCACCCAAAAGTCCCAATTCTGCTCCCAATTTTGTCCCTTTCAGAGCAGCGTTGAGAGCAAGCACTGAGTAAAAAAGAAGAGTCCAGAGTAGTTCATTGCGAATTACTCTGGGCTCTTTTTTTGTCCATTTGGCGGCTGGCCGGGGTAATTCGAAGGGTTTTTGAGAGAAAAAATTGAGAGCCGATAGGAGGTCGCGGCGCTCATGTTCGTCAAGATGTCCCAGGAGGAACAGTTCGACGAGACCACGATCTCGGAGCACCCCGACCTCTTTGTCCAGTGGGATGAGAATTGGAGGGGCAAGCGGGGCGACATCGTATAGACGAGGGCCAGCTCTACCGCTCCATCCACGACGTCAACGCCGTCGGGCAGAACCGCAAGCCCTCGGAGACGCCCTCGATGTGGACGCGCATCGGCAACCCCCTCGAGGAGTTCCCGGGGTGGGTTCAGCCTATCGGAGCGCATGACGCCTATGAGGCGGGCTCGAAGGTCTCCCACAACGGCAAGAAGTGGGTCTCCACCGCCCCCGCTAACGTGTGGGAGCCGGGCGTCTATGGGTGGGAGGAATACTCCGAGCCCGTGGCGCAAATGGCCCAGGAAGCCCCCCAGGAGCCCCAGGACGGGCCCTCGGAGGAGCCGGGGGAGTAACTACCCTATAGCAGCGCAAAAGGCAAGGGAGGGGCGGCAAAAGCCGCTCCTCCCGGGGCCTTAAAAAGTCCGCCCTCTTGCTCGGGCCGCTCCCCTCGTCGGGGGCGGTCGGCGCAAGTGAGCGGCCTCGGATTTACTTCTAAGAACGGGGCTATTTTTTCTCATTTATCCTGGATAAAATCAATTTGATTTCTTTTAGTTTGATTAGGGTCGGTTCCCTCGACCTCTGCACGTTGAAAATCTCGACCTCTTGGGGTCGGAAAATCCGACTTCTGCACGTCGTCAAAATCGACGGCTGGAGGTGGCGCAGGAGGCTCCGGCTTCTTCTCAGGCTGGGGCGGCAGCTCCTGTGTGGTGAAACGCTTGACATATATCCGGGTGGGCTTTCCCTGGCCCTGCTTCTTCCGCTCAATCAGGCCGACACCCTTGCCAGTGTCCAGTTCGGCCAGCAGCTTCATGGCTTTGTCCCGCCCACAGTTCAGGCTGCTGCATATCTCGTCCACGGTGTAGTAGATGTAGACGCGCCCGGTATCATCGTACCACTCATTTTTGATGGACAGGCTCATACGGTCAAGCAGCATCCCATAGAGCAGTTTGGAGTCTGTGGACAGGTGCTTAAATCGGGGGTGGGTGATAAGCTGGCAGGGGATGCGGAAGTAGGTAAACTGCATCGCCTCGTCGCCGTAAAAATAGCTTGGTAATTTCATATCCGGCATGGCCGTTGCCTCCTTTT
>CANPBB010000071.1 GCA_947572235.1 uncultured Clostridia bacterium | reverse complement strand
ACTATCAACAATGTCACAATTTTTACACATTTCTTATCTCCCATACAAATTTGCGCTTGTCGATGAGTTCATTATAAAGCAGCACCCTCTGAAAAGCAACTTCATTCCAGAGGGTGTTGGCTTCTTTACGGGAGCTGCCCCGGCGGGGAGCGTACTTTTTGCGCCGCCTGTCAGAATGCTCCCGGCGGAACCTGCGGCGATGGAAGCGGCGAGTAGGCGAAGGCCTCGCAGTCTTGGATATCGCCTAAGTCCAGCGTTTCGGGGAGGGAGAGGGTGGACATCCGAAAGCCGGCTTGGGCGCCGGGATGCAGGGGCTGGGGGATGGCGGCGAACAGAAGCGCCGCCGGCGTACCGCTTTTGTCCTTCAGCACCAGAACGGCCCGGACCCGCTCCGCGTCGGCTCCGCCAAGGTTGGTGACGCGTCCCTCCGCGCACACCGCCCCGTATCGGTCCCCGACAAAGCGCACGTCGGAGACTTGGAAGCGGGCGCTGCCGCTGGAAGCGGGCTCGGCGTGGAGGTGGGGGACGGCGGTTAAAGGGCCCTCCGCCGGACGGCTCAGGGCCACCGCCTCGTAGAGGTAGCTCCGTCCTCCGGGAGGGATCACGGCGGGATGGAAGGAGGTGAGGAGCTTGGTGGACACCGTTTGCCCGGAGCCGTCGGTGAGGGTGAGGGAGCAGGAGACCATGGACAGATCCTCATCCCCGGTGTTCTCCGCGGCGATAAGCACCTGCGCCCAAGCCGCGCCGCCGCCGGTGCGGTGCGCCGCGATAGAAAAGACGACACGGCAGGCCACAGGCCCGGCGAAATGGGGCTCGCTGTGTTTCATACGCATATACTCTTTTTCGATAAAGTCCGATTTTTGATAAATTCCAACAGACCCAGAGGGGCGGGGGCCGCCCCCGCCCTTGGACCTGCTGGAAACACAAATAGGCGGCGTCGAGTTTCAAACCTCAACACCGCCTTGAAAGAAGAATCAACGCGTACGCATGACTACTACACCTATTTCCTCTTGCAAACAGCAAGGAAAATAGGTATAATAATCCCGTGGTGCAACTATGTTGCTGTGCTGAGTGATAGCTCCACTCGTACAGGGCCGTAGGGTGTTCCAGCACCCTATGGCCTGCCGCTATTGTGTTTCCAATTGCATTTTACCTGATGTTGCAGAAAATTGCAAGAGTTATTCCAATAAATTGTGCAGAGACACACCCGTTTGCCAGAAAGGCAGGCGGGTGTGTCTTGTCCGGTCTATCCTCTTATCACGGCCAGTCTCTCGGCGACGGCGGCTAAAAATGCATCGCTGGTGACGGCTTGGGCTTGGAAGCCCGGTTCCACCAGACCGACCAAGTCCTTGGTCATCACGCCGGCACTGAGGGTGTCAAGGCAGGCCCGCTCCAACTGGGCGGCGAACTGGGGCAGGTCGGTGAGGCCGTCCAGCTCTCCCCGGCGGCGGAGGGCCCCGGACCAGGCGAAGATGGTGGCCATGGGGTTGGTGGAGGTCTGCTCCCCCTTCAGGTGGCGGTAGTAGTGGCGGGTGACGGTGCCGTGGGCTGCCTCGAATTCCATGGTGCCGTCGGGGGAGACCAAGACGCTTGTCATCATGGCGAGGGAGCCAAAGGCGGTGGAGACCATGTCGCTCATCACGTCCCCGTCGTAGTTCTTGCAGGCCCAGATATAGCCGCCCTCCGAGCGGATCACACGGGCCACCGCGTCGTCAATAAGGGTGTAGAAATAGGTGAGGCCCAGTGCCTCGAACTTGGGACGGTAGGCCTCGAACTCCTCCTCAAAGATCTCCTTGAAGGCCCCGTCGTAGACCTTGGCAATGGTGTCCTTGGTGGAGAACCACAGGTCCTGCTTGGTGTCGATGGCGTACTGGAAGCAGGCGCGGGCGAAGGAGCGGATGGAGCTCTCCTTATTGTGGGCCCCCTGCCACACGGCGGCGCCGTCCACCTTCTGTACTAAAAGGGTCTCCTCACTGCCGTCCTCTCCGCGGAAGGTCATGGTGCACTCCCCGGGGACGCTTGTCCGCAGATCCACCGCCTTGTACACGTCGCCGTAGGCGTGGCGGGCGATGGTGATGGGCTTTTTCCAGTTCTTCACCACAGGCTGGATGGCGTCAATGCAGATGGGGGTACGGAACACCGTGCCGTCCAGGATGGAGCGGATGGTGCCGTTGGGGCTCCTCCACATCTCGGTGAGCTGGGGGTACTCCTCCATCCGCTGCCTGTTGGGTGTAATAGTGGCGCACTTTACCGCCACGCCGTACTTTTTGGTGGCGTTGGCGGCGTCTATGGTGACCTGGTCCTTCGTCTCGTTCCGGTGGAGGAGGCCTAGGTCGTAGTAGGCGGTTTTCAGCTCCACGAAGGGCAGGATCAGCTTCTCCTTGATCATCTGCCAGAGGATGCGGGTCATCTCATCCCCGTCCATCTCTACCAAAGGGGTGGTCATCTTGATTTTTTCCATCGTGCGTCCCTCTCAGTCCCTGCCGCAGCCGGCAGCGTAGTAGTTCATCAGGCATCCCTCCTGCAAGATCAGCCGCTCCTCGGCGGTGAGGCCGGCGCACTGAAGGGGCAGGTCGCAGACGGTGCCGTCGGCGCGGATCACCTTGGCAGTGACGGCCTCCACGCCATCGGCGATGGCCTTACGGATGCCGGGGATGTAAAGCCAATCCCCCTCCGTATAGGGGAAGTCCAGGGCGGCGTCCATGGTGAAGGGGACAATGCCCCAGTTGATGCAGTTGGAGCGGTAGCGCTTGGTGGCGTACTCGTAGCACACGTTGGCAAAGCCGCCCAGCACCTTCTGACAGCTGGCGGCCTGCTCCCGGGCGGAGCCGTCGCCGGGCTTTCGGGCGAAGAGGCAGGCGCCTACGGTGGTTCTGCCGGCCTCGCCGCCTAAGCGGGCCAGCAGCTCCGCCACCTCGCTGGGGACTGTCCCGGCGAGCATGGCCTCCTCCAAGGCCCGGACAGCCTTGGACCGGGACACGTACTCCGGACACCGGCGGCTGAGGGTGAACTCGCTGAGGCCGATGGGGTTGGAGCGGTAGGAGCTGGTCTCCCCGGAGGGGATCAGCTCGTCGGTGGTGGTTACCGGGTCGTGGATCACGGCGCAGAGCCGCAGCAGAAGGTCGTCTTTGAGCTTGGGCATCTTGGGCCAGTCCTTGATGTTGGGACCCAAGCGCAGCTCCACGGTGGGGTCCGCCTTGCCAAAGCCCTCGTAGCACCGCTTGGCGTAGACAGTGCCGTCGTAGTGGTATTGAAGCTCCTCCGCCGAGGGGGCCTCATAGTCGATATCCGTGGCCGCTGTCAGCACGCCGCCGTTTCTGGCGGTGGCGGCGATGGAGCGGGCGTCCATCAGGGCCACCGCGGCGATCTGGCCGTTTCCGGGCTTGCTGCCCTCCCGGTTGGCGAAATTCCTTGTGGCGTGGCGGATGGAGAGGGTGTTGTGGGCCGGGGTGTCCCCCGCGCCGAAGCAGGGGCCGCAGAAGGCGGGCTTCATCACGCACCCGGCCTCCATCAAAGTGGCCGCCGCGCCGTTTTTCGTCACCGCCAAGGAGATGGGGGTGGAGGAGGGGTAGACGGACATATCGAAGTAGCCGCAGCCGATGCTGCCGCCCTTCAGAATGGCCGCCGCCTCCATAATATTCTCATACATGCCGCCGGAGCAGCCCACGATGACCCCTTGGTCGCAGGTGATCTGTCCGTTCACAATGTTCCGGCGCAGGTCCATGGCGACCTTGCCGCCTAACTGCTGGTTGCAGGCGGCCTCCACCTCCGCGAAGATCCGCTCCGGGTTCTCCTGCACCTCGTGGACGGTGTAGGCGATGGAGGGGTGGAAGGGCAGGGCGATCATGCACTCCACCTTGGAGAGGTCGATCTTGACCACGCTGTCGTAGTAGGCGCCCTCTTGGGGCTTCAGCTCTTGGTAGTCCTTGGGCCGGCCGATATTCTCATAGTAGGCGCGGATGGTCTCGTCGGTCTGCCAGATGGAGGTGAGGCAGCTGGTCTCCGTGGTCATCACGTCGATGCCGATGCGG
This sequence comes from uncultured Clostridia bacterium, assembly GCA_947572235.1. Taxonomy (GTDB): domain Bacteria; phylum Bacillota; class Clostridia; order Oscillospirales; family Oscillospiraceae; genus CAJFPI01. Next base: position 9,629 of record CANPBB010000071.1, on the reverse strand, counting down.
AAGTCCGCGCTGAGGGAGGCAATACCCGGGCCGACAAACTCCAGCACCTTGTTCTTCACGTCCCCTTTGGGGAAGGTGGCCCCCACCAAGGCGATGGCCACATCCTGGGGGCCTACGCCCTTTCGGGGGGCGCCCTCCAGGTAGACCATCACCACCTCCGGGGCGGGGACATCGTAGGTGTTTTTCAGAAGCTGCTTCACCAGCTCGCCGCCGCCCTCGCCTACGCCCATGCAGCCGTAGGCGCCGTAGCGGGTGTGGGAGTCGGAGCCTAAGATCATCTTGCCGCAGCCGGCCAGACGCTCCCGGGCGTACTGGTGGATCACCGCTTGGTTGGCAGGGACGTAGATGCCGCCGTACTTCTTGGCGGCGGAGAGGCCGAAGGCGTGGTCGTCCTCATTGATGGTGCCCCCCACGGCGCAGAGGGAGTTGTGGCAGTTGGTCATGGCGTAGGGCACGGGGAACTCTTTAAGCCCGCTGGCCCGGGCGGTCTGTATGATACCCACAAAGGTGATGTCGTGGGAGATCAGGGCGTCAAAGGTGAGACGGAGCCTCTTTGGGTCTGTGCTTTTGTCGTGGGCGCGGAGAATGGAGTAGGCGATAGTCCTCTCCTTGGCGGCGGCGAGGGTATCGGGGGTCTCGGTGCCGTCGGCGGGGACGATTTGGCCGCCTCTCCAGTAGGCGCCGGTGCGGATGACTTCTACCATAGTTCTGGTTCCTCCTGAGGATTTGAATAGCGGTCGCAGCATTTCCTCCCATAGTGTAACACGAAATCGCCGGGATGCAAGACTTTTTTGCAGGCGGGAGGGATGTGGCTTTTCTGTGTCCCCAACAGCGTACGACATATTTCCCGCCGTTCCTCCGCTATACTGGCGGAAAAGGGGGGATGCCGCATGAAGCGATTGGCCGCGTGTCTGTTGGCGGTGCTGTTCCTCTGTGCATGCGCCGGGGAGAAACCGGCGGAGCCGGCCGCTCTGCCGGAGAGCTGCCGCTTTGTTTACCGCATGGAGAGCTATGAGGGGGCGGAGCGGACCTCCCACCAAGTGGTGACGGTGGTGCAGAGCGGCGACGGGGTGTACTACAGCGCAGGCGGCGCGGAGTTTCTCTTCCGCCGGGAGTCGGCGGAGAGCTACACCATGTACATACGCAGTCGGGTCTACGGCACCTTCACCGTCAGTCCGGGGGAGCTGGTGGGCCGGGAGAAGGTGGAGCGGTTCGCCTCCGGGGTGCTCCACATCGGCCTCCTGTGCCAGGATACCGCCGGCCTTACGCCGGCGGGGGAGGACATGGCGGCGGGGCGGGTCTGCACCGTCTATGAGGGCGCCGGGCCGGCGGGGGCGGAGTATCAGCGGGCTGTCCGGCTGCTGGTGGATCAGGAGACCGGGCTGGTGCTGGGGCAGTGGCTGCGCTACACCCATCGGGAGACCGGAGTGGAGACGGCGTATGTGATGATCTGCGAGCTGTTTGAGATCGGGCCGGTGTCCCTGCCGGCGTTTTCGCCGCTGTGAGGGGGCGGGTACTATTTTGCAGGGAATTCGCCGCGCGTCTGATTTGACCTTTACCTCTCCGATTGAAGCGGTTCAAGAAGGTGAGAAGGGTGTCGGTGCGGTCAAAGGAGCCGGTGCGGCGGCCTTGGGTTATCTCATGGGGTGTCCTCGGCGTACACCGGAAACAGCAGTGTTCGCACCGCCTCCCGAAAGTCGGCGCTCACTGCCATCGCGGTACCAAACAGCAGTGCCACTGTCAGCAGCGTCATACATAGGCAGGCCGCCCAAGCGGGGAGACGGGGTCGGTGGATCACCTCTGGCGGCAGGGACTCTGTAATATATCGCTCGTCTATCTCGTCCAAGAGCTGTAAAAGCCTTTGCTCTCTCATAGTGTGACCTCCTCCTTTTCCAACAGCTGCCGCAGGGCTTTTCGGGAGTGGAGCAGGGACATCTTTACCCTGCTCTCGCTGAGGCCGCAGGCGGCGGCGGTCTCCTTCACGGAACAGAGATACCAGTAGCGGCGCAGAGAGATTATGCGGCTTTCTTGGGAGAGACCGGCACGGAAGCGGTTCAGGCCTCCTTGATTGTCAGGTCCTCCGCTGTCCGGTCCCCTCCGTTACCTGTACACTCGCGCAGTTCCTCTATGGCCAAGGGGACTTGACCGCCTCCCCGCTTCTGGGGGGTCCGCCGTTCACAGCGGTGCAGAGCCGCATTGCGGGTGAGCGTGTACAGAAAGGCTGGGAAGTCCTCTGACCGGGATGCTCTCCCAAGCGTGGAGACAGGCGTTGCTGACACATTCCTCACTGTCCTCACGGCTGTGAAAAATCCGGTAAGCGACGGTGTGGCAGCGGCGGCCATACCGGGCAATGGTCTCCGCCAAGGCCCGTTCCGAGCGGGTCCAGTAAAGGTCGAGTAGTTCCTTGTCGTCCATAGGCGGCTCCTTTCCCTGTGTGAACTCTTCACTATAGTACACCGGAATAAGCAGGGGGCGGTCACAGATTTTTCAAAAATTTCAGGAGACAGTATGTAGTCAGCACATCAAAAAAGGTCCGGCGGGAATTTTTCCCGCCGGACCTTTTCCGCCAAGAAAGCCCTCGGCAGAGTTTTGTTTACCGATAGTGCCGCCGGCACATTTTTCTTAGCGCTGCGGCATTTTTTGAGATATTAGAGGCTGTTTAAAATGTATTTGGCGATAAACAGCACCGCGATAATATACACCAGCACGGGAACATCCTTGCCCTTGCCCCGGGCCAGCTTGATGACGCTGTAGCTGATGAAGCCGAAGCCGATGCCGTCAGAAATGGAGTAGGCGAAGGGCATCATGGCGATGGTGAGGAAGGCGGGGCAGGCCTCCTCGAAGTCGCTCCAGTTGATTTCCGTGGCGCCCTTGATCATCAGCACGCCCACGATAATGAGGGCGGGGGCGGTGGCGGCGGAGGGGATGATGTTGGCGATGGGGGCCAGCAGGCAGGCCAAGAGGAACAGCGCACCTACCACAAGGGAGCTGAGGCCCGTCCGGGCGCCCTCGGAGATGCCGGTGGAGGATTCCACGAAAGTGGTGACGGTGGAGGTGCCAAGGCAGGCGCCGCAGCAGGTGGCAATGGCGTCGGCAATGAGGGCCCTGTCACCGCCGGGGAGGTTGCCGTTCTTGTCGGTCATGCCGGCGTTCTTGGCGGTGCCGATGAGGGTGCCGATGGTGTCAAAGCAGTCCACCAAGGCGAAGCTGATGACGGCGGTGATGAGGGGCAGAAAGCCCTTGGCCATCAGGCCGCCGAAGTCCAGCTGGAAAGCCACGGTGCTCAGGGAGACGCCGGCCATAGTGATGCTCTCGGGCAGGTGGGTCTGGCCCATGGGCAGGCCGATGAGGGTGGTGGCCAGAATGCCGATGACAATGGCGCCCTTTACCTTATAGGCCATGAGGATGGCGGTGATGAGGAGGCCGATGAGGGCCAGAATGCCGGCGCTGTTGACCACCATGTTCCCCGCGCCGTCGTCCACCAAGAACTGAAGGGCGGGGACGCCGCTGCCAAAGCCCACCAAACCCACGTTCAAGATGCCGATGAAGGCGATAAAGAGGCCGATGCCGGCGGCGATGGCGCTCTTGAGGAAGGCGGGGATGGCGGAGATGATCCGGCTGCGCAGGGGGCTGACGGCGATAACAAGGAAGAGGACCCCGCTGAGGAGCACGATGGCCAAGGCCTCCTGCCAAGTGTACCCCATGCCGAAGCACACGGTGTAGGTGAAGAAAGCGTTGAGGCCCATGCCGGGGGCCTGGGCAAAGGGGACGTTGGCCAGCATGGCCGTCAGGAAGCAGCCGATGGCCGCGCTGATGCAGGTGGCCAGCAGGACGCCGTTCTTGTCCATGCCGGTGGCCGAGAGCATCCCGGAGTTGACAAAGATGATATAGGCCATGGCGAAGAAGGTGGTGATTCCGCCGACGACCTCCGCCCGCAGGGTGCTGCCCCGCTCGGAGATCTTAAAAAATTTGTCCATGTTCTTCCTCCTAAAAAAGAGATACGTCCCGCCTTGGCGGGGACGCTGCGGCGGGGGCTGGCCCCGTCTATGCCTGCATTCTACACCTATTTGTCCCATATGAAAAGATTTTTCCGCTCACCGCCGGGGATTTTGGAGCTCTTACCAAAGATGTTGACTTATTTCCATAAAATCATACCAATACTGCCAAAATCCGCACCTCCTCGTCTTTTCATACAGGCGGGAATGTGGTATACTATTTCCATGAATTTATCAAGCAAACGGATCGCCCTTCCCCTTGTGGGGCGGGGGCGGAAGGAGGAGCTATGGACAAGGGGATGACCAAGGACCTGCTGGCCTTTATTGGCCGGTGCCCCAGCAGCTTCCACGCGGCGGCGGCGGTGAGGCGGGAGCTGGAGGGCTATGAGACGCTTCAAGAGGGGGAGGCCTGGGTTTTGCGCCCCGGCGGGCGGTACTGCCTTACACGGAATGGGGCTTCCCTCATCGCCTTTCGGGTGCCGGCGGGGGAGTGGCAGGGGTTTCTCCTTGCCGCCGGACACAGCGATTCCCCCACCTTTCAGATCAAGACCGGCGGGGAGGTGCAGGGGCCGGAGAACTATCTCCGCCTGAACACCGAGCGGTACGGCGGGATGCTCTATGACTCCTGGCTGGACCGGCCCCTCTCCGCGGCGGGGCGCCTGCTGGTGCGGACGGACCGGGGGGTGGAGAGCCGCCTTGTGGAGATCGACCGGGACCTGCTGCTGATCCCCCGTGTGGCCATCCATATGAACCGAAGGGCCAATGAGGGCATGGCCTACGATCCCAAGCAGGATCTGCTGCCGCTGCTGGGCCTTGCCGGCGGGCCCTCCCTGCTGTCGCTGGCGGCGGAGTGCGCCGGGGTGAGGGAGGAGGATGTGGCGGCCTCGGAGCTGTCCCTCTACGTGCGGGAGCCGGGGACGATCTGGGGCGCGGCGGGGGAGTTTGTCTCCGCGCCCCGTTTGGATGATCTCCAGTGCGTCTACGCCGCCCTGCGGGGCTTTCTCTCGGCGTCGGAGGGCCGAGGGCTTCCGGTGCTCTGCGTCTTTGACAGTGAGGAGGTGGGCAGCGCCACCCGTCAGGGGGCCGACAGCACCCTCCTGCGGGATGTGCTGGGCCGGATCTGTGCCGCCTTGGGGCGGGAGCTGCCTGTGGAGATCCACCACAGCTTCTTAGTTTCCGCCGACAACGCCCACGCCGTCCATCCCAACCACCCGGAGCTGGCCGATCCCCAGAACCGCCCCCGGCTCAACGGCGGCGTGGTGATCAAGCACAGCGCCAGCCGCCGCTACACCACCGATGCTGTATCCGAGGCGGTATTTGCGGAGCTCTGCCGCCGGGCGGGGGTGCCGGTGCAGCACTTTGCCAACCGCTCGGATATGGCCGGAGGCTCCACCTTGGGGAATATTGTGGGGAGCCATGTGTCCCTGAATACGGTGGATGTGGGGCTGGGGCAGCTGGCGATGCACTCCGCCTATGAGACGGCGGGGGCGCTGGACACGGCCTATATGGCGGAGGCATTAAGGACCTTCTACAGCGCCGGACTGACTGTCCGGCGGGACGGGGAGATCGAGATCCACTGACCAGCGCGCAAAGCGGCGGCGGGGCCTGCGGGCCCCGCCGCTAAAGTTTTTTCCGCCGCGGCCGATATATAGGGCAGAAAATAATAGGATACAGCCCTATTGGGGACATATTTCACCATAGGCGGACATCGTCAGCGGGAAAGGAGATACCATGGAGATTTACGCGGCATCCAAGCGGGAGCAGTCCGCGCCGGCGAAGCCGAAGGCGGGGACGGCGAAGAAGGGCGCCTCGTCCTCCGCTGCCCTCCAGAAGGCCCAGATTGAGGAGGCCCAGATGGAGAAGTTCCAGCGGACAAAGGAGGCCTTGGACATCATTGAGGAACAGGCCCGGGAGGCGGAGGAGAAGTTCCGCCAAGCCACCTCCCGCCGCCAGACAGACCCGGAGCAGGAGAAGGAGACCGAGGCCGGCGGCGAGGAGCTGAAGGCCATGGCCGAGTACCTGAAGGTGATGCAGCGCTGTCAGGAGATTGCCCGCCGTCTGATGCGGGGGGATCGGGTGCCGCCGGAGGATGAGCAGTATTTGATGACCAATGACCCCAAAAGCTACAAGCTGGCTCTGGCTGCCCGGAAGCCAAATCCCAACCCCAAGGAGTGGGACAGCGTGCTCTCGGAGATAGAGGGGGCGGAGACCACAGGGACCGCGGGGACCGCCGCCGAGGGCTCGGCGGGGGAGATCCGCCAGCTCTTTGGCGGCGACCGGGGGGACGGTTCCGGTGGGGACGGGGACAGCGGTGAGGGCGGCGATGACGCCGCCGGAGGGTAGTGATGGGCAGCTGTTTCAGACCACAGAGGACTCCGCTGGCCGCGCCAGCCGCTTTGGCCGCTCCCAGACCGCCGGCCAAGCCAGAGGGGGAGCTGCGCCGGGTGCCCAGCGCCGGGGAGGAGATCGTCTATACACTCCAGCGCAAGAAGGTCAAGAATCTGAACCTGCGGGTGCGCAGCGACGGCAGCGTGGTGCTGTCGGTGCCCGTGAGATGCCCGCTGAAGCAGGCGGACGAGTTCGTAGCGGCCAAGGGGGCTTTTATTCGCCGCGCCAAGGAGCAGTTTCGCCGGACCGCACCGCCGGGGAGGGGCGCATACACCTCGGGCGGGAGGGTGACGCTGCTGGGCGAGGCGCTGCGGCTCCAGATGAGCCAAGGGAGTCCCAGCGCGGAGCGCCGGGGAGACACGCTGTATCTGACCCTGCCCGACCCGAAGGACAGCGCCGCCGCGGAGAGGCTGATGGAGAGCTATCTCGACCAGCTCGCCAAGGAGAGATTTACACAGATCATGGCCGAGCAATATACTCAGCTGCGGCAGGGCTTCGATGTCGCTATGCCGCGGCTGCGCATCCGGGAGATGAGGACCCGGTGGGGGTCCTGTCTGCCGCAAAAGGGCGTGGTGACACTGAACCGCCAGCTGATCTTCCAGCCGCTGTGCTGCGTGGAGTATGTAGCCCTCCACGAGCTGTGTCATCTGGTGGTCCCCAATCACTCACCCGACTTCTACGCCACAGTGGCGCGCTGGATGCCGGACTGGAGGGAGCGTCGGGCGCTCCTCAGCGGGAGGACGCCGAGGGCGTAGGCCCGGCCCCCCGCTACGATCTCCAAAGCGAGGGCGTCTCGCTGCCCCGTGAGCTGCGGGGGATGGGGATGCTGAGTAAGAAGGTCTACAAGATTTTAGCCGTGGTGCTGGCGGTGGTGATGCTGCTGGGCCTTGTCTCCTTCGCCGCTGCTGACGGCGCCTTGGGGAACCTGCCCCGCGGGCTTTTGATCGGTATCACCGCCGTCTCCGGCGCTGCCGCTGTCTTTGCGGGACGCAAGGGGTGGAGGACGTAAAAGACCGCCTTGAATAGGCGAGGGGGGATGGGATCATGCTGATTTCAAAATTTGACACCGCCGGCATAGAGGAAAAGGTAGCATGGCTGGAGTGCCGGTTCGGGCTGGAGCTGCCGGAGGAGTACCGTCGGTTTCTGTGCTGGTATAACGGCGGGGAAACGCCGGAGACCTCCTTCCGAATGGCCCGCGTCTCCTCGGACCTGCAGGGGCTTTTTGGGCTGGGGGCTGCGCCTGAGGGCTATCGGCTGGAGCACTATTTTGAGGAGAATGAGCTCTCGGCATTTGTGTCTGAGGGGATATTCCCCATCGGCAAAAACTCCTTTGGCGACCTGTTTTTCATTGGCGTGGAGGGGGAGCGCCTTGGGAAAATTCTGTTTCAATACCACGACAGGCCGAAGCGCCTCACCACACTGGCCGACAGCTTTTCCGATTTTGCCGCCAAGTGCAGGAGTAAATAAATAAAGCCCTGCCGCTCCATCGAGGAGCGCTTGGCGGGGCGCAGGGCGGCGGGCATACTGGACCCCCCGCCCCCTGTGGCCCTGCAGGAGTGGCAGAGGGAGATTGAACGCTGCCAGAATATCCATCAGGAGGAGCTTGTTTTGCGGTGATCGAATATATTGGCTCCGGTTCCTGCTGGGCCTGAGAAGGCCCTTGCGGGGTCCCAATGCCGCAGGCAGATAATCTACAAAAGATCCCGCCGCGAGTTTTGCGGCGGGATCTTTTGTAGTTGCGGGGCTATTTGTCTTTGAGTTTTGAAACCATCACGCCAGTCAGAACCGCTATCTCAAGGGCCAAAAAGGACCCTGTCCCGATTATTGCCGCACCGCGTCCAAATACGCTGCCAAAGCAGATAGAGACCATCACCGCCCAAATCCCGTGCAGAAGTACGGCTCCCAGACCGACTACGGTATATTTTCCAACTTCCCTCCTATGCTTGACTTTTGAGATCACAACGCCGGCCAGCGCCGCCATCTCAAAGGCCCAAAGGGACCCTGTCCCGATCACCGCCGCGTCCTCCTCGGAGGGATTCATAACGTTGTGAAGAAATGCGTTCCACATCCAGAGCAGCAGTGCGATGGACAAGCCGATGAAAGTATACCTCGCGTATCTCCCGATTCTCTCCACATCCATTTTCCCCAAATCCTCCTTTGGAACCAAAGACTTCAAAGGAAATTAGTCAAAGCTATTCCTGTATTTCTGCATCGTCTCCGAGAACAGCTGCCCGTTGGTGGGCGGGGTGTAGGTGATAGCGTTGGCGCCGGCCTGCACCGTGGCCAAAATGCTCTCCTCGGTGGGGCCTCCGGTGGCGATGATGGGGAAGTTGGGGTGCCGCTCCCGGATCCAGGACACCAAGGCCGGGGTGGACGCGGCGGCGGAGATGTTGAGGATGTCCGCCCCGGCGGCGATCCGCTCTTCAATGTCCTGACGTTCCGAGACAATGGTGGCGATTACCGGAATGTCCACCCGCGCCTTCATCTCCGCGATAACGGCGGGAGGGATGGGGGCGTTGACCACCACGCCGAAGGCCCCCTGATGCTCCGCCTCCGCCGCCAAGCGCACAGACCGCTGGCCGTTGGTGATGCCACCGCCCACTCCCACGAACACAGGTACGTCTGAGACTTGGATGATGGCCTGGGAGATGACCGGCTGGGGGGTGAAGGGGTACACGGCGATTACCGCGTCGGCGTTGACATTTTTGATGATGGCCACATCGGTGGAGAAAACTACCGACTTGATCCGCCGCCCGAAGATCAGGATGCCGCTGCAGGCGTAGATACTCTCCGGGATGTTCAGCAGGTGGCTGCGCAGAGTGCCGCTGTAGGCGGGAATGTCCTTTTTCATGTCTGTGCTCCTCCTCTCCCCACGGTGTTCCGGCGCCGGTTCTCCTGTAAAGGGGACGGCTGCCGAGGGCAATGGGTTTTTCTCCATTCTACAGAATGTGGTCTTAAATTGCAAGGTATGCGCAAAAAATTTACAAATCGGCCCCGCCGCGAAAACCGCGGCGGGGCCTTGACGTGTGTTTTTACATTGTCTTCAGCTGCCGCAGCAGCACTGCCGCGATGTTCTCACAGGAGGCTTGGATCTGCACGGCGCCGATGTTTTGGGCCACCATGGGCATACCGTAGACCACGCAGGACTCCTTATCCTGTCCGATGGTGTAGGCCCCGGCTTGGCGCATTTTGAGGAGGCCGTCGGCCCCGTCCCGGCCCATGCCGGTCATGATGATGCCCACCATC
>CANPBB010000070.1 GCA_947572235.1 uncultured Clostridia bacterium | reverse complement strand
CCACTCCGGCTTCACCCCCCGGAGGAGCACCGCCCGGCTGCCGGAGACCAAGGAGCCGAACCAGTGCATCTTGGCCCCGGTGTGGTAGAGGGGCGGGATGCAGAGAAACACGTCCTCCCGCTTCTGCCCGTGGTGGTGCTGCTCGGTCATGCAGGAGCAGACCAAGGCCCGGTGGTTATGCAGAATCGCCTTGGGGAAGCCGGTGGTGCCGGAGGAGAAGTAGATGGCGGCGTGGTCCTCCTCGCTGAGGGCCACCGGCGGCGCGCTGGAGGAGCAGAAGCCCATCAGCGTGCAGCAGTCCTCGGCGTATTTGGGCGCGTTCCGTCCCACAAAAAAACGCATCCTGAGCCCGGTGAGCTCAGTGACAATGGGGTCTATCCGTGTGACAAACTCCGGCCCAAAGACCAGCACCTCCACGTCCGCCAGCTCCAGGCAGTATTTAATCTCATCGCTGGCATAGCGGAAGTTCATGGGCACGGCGATGCACCCGGCTTTGAGAATGCCGAAGTACAGCGGTAGCCACTCCAAGCAGTTCATCAGCAGGATTCCCACCTTGGTGCCCCGCTCCACCCCCCGGCTGAGCAGAAGGTTGGCAAAGCGGTTGGCCCTGTGGTCAAAATCCCGCCAGCTCATCTCCCGCCGGTAGGGGGCGTCTGGCATGGCGTTCTCGATCAGACTGAAATCCCGCCAAGTGACAGCGTTGTCCCGCTCCTCGGAGGGGTTGATCTCCACCAAGCTCACCTCGCTGCCGTAGAGCCGGGCATTGCGCTCCAAAAAGTCCGTAATTACCATATCCATCTCTCCTTTTTCATCTCATCAGGGGCCGTCCTGACTGGCCCCATCTCCGCCTGTGAGGCAGCAAAAAAACCGTCCTCCGCAAGAAGCACTTGCAGAGGACGAGAAACTCTCGTGGTACCACCTCAATTTACCGCCCGAGGGCGGCCTCACCGAACTCCAGCATTGACGCATATACTGGAATCCCCACGCGCTATCGGGCGCACCCGTCAGTGCCTACTGCCCGGACACACCGGGGTTCCGCACGCCGCTCAGGGGAGTATTCAGCACCAGCCCCCTGCCGGCTTTCACCTGCCGCCGGCTCTCTGAGAGGGAAATCTGGCCCTACTTGCCCCCGTCCTCGCGTTGGTAACATGAACTATGTAAGAGACTTTACTACTTTTAGGCGCTAAAGTCAAGAGGGAATTTTTCATATTTTCCACACTTCGCCCGACATCCAACGGGCAGCTTCCATATACTGGATAGTTATCGGCGTCAAAGCCAGCTCAAATCCTCCTTCGGCCCAAAGGGCCGCTTCCCAAACACTTCATTCTTTTGGGCTTGGAGCACCAGCGCCCGCTTTTTCCGCAGCACCGCCCGATCCAGCCCTCTGATCACCTGCGCCGCCCCGATCTGACAGTCGGAGCCGTCGTAGTCGTCGCACAGCAGAAAGTTGAAGAGCAGGTCCGCCAGCACCTCATCCTCCCGATAATTGGCAAAAAACGCCTCCAGAGGCCTTGCAAACCGAACATTACAGCACTGGATCAGATACTCCTTCAGCCGCTCCCGGTCCCACACCCCCTCCCGCAGGGGACAGTCCTGCCGCAGTGCCTCCCAAGTTTCATAGCGCATCATCACACCTCCTACGGCTCCAGATCCCATTCACACACCAGATACCCGGTTTCGCCTGCGAACACGCCGTCAATTCCGCCGCTACCGTCAAAGGACAGCTCCGCCGTGATCCGCGACGGCGCCCCAAGCGCCCTCCGGGAGGCCATGGGGAGCGGAATGTCCCGCCGTCCGGCGGAGACCACCTGTACAGGGAGATCGGCATGAACCGCCCCGGCCTCCGCGCATCCGGCCAGCTCCTGCACCCCGCCGGCACCGCCAGCGAAAGTGCCTGCTCAAAATAGGCCAACCGCAATACCTGATACCGTCCTATTATAAAATTTCTAATTCCTGATTGGCAAAAGCCGTCCCAAAACCGTCCGGCACGGCCGAAACAGCACCAGCGTCATCACAAAATTCCCCACACAGTGGACCACGTCAAAGGGGATGCCCTGCACCCACCAGCTCAGCGCAAAGGCCCGCCCTCCGCTGAGGAAGTAGGGCGGGGTGCACAGCAGCCCGAAGCACAGCCCGAAGCTCCCCGCCGCCACGGCCCACCCCACAGGGGAGTCCATCCGCCGGAGGAGAATCCCCATCAGCGCCGGAATGGCCCACACATAGAGGTAGCAGGCGGACCAGAGCCCGAAGCCCCATGTGGCATACTCCATGGCTACATAGACATATACAGGAAACAGCGCCCGCCAGCCCAGCACCGCCGCGTAGACGAGGATCAGAGGGGTCACCGGCTCGATATTGGGGATCCAAGCCAGTGCTATCTTGGCCGCAAACAGGATTCCGCCTAAGAGACCCATCACCGCCAAATCCCGGGCGCTCAGCGTCGGGCGGCTACGAGGCGTGGTCATAGGCGTCTGTCTGGGTGAGGGCCATGTCGTAGCCGGTGGTGAAGGTCAGCTCAAAGTGGTCGCCGTCTGCGATGGGGGTGCTGTCAGGGGCGGTGTTCAGCATCGCGCCGTCTTGGGTGATATACCACCACTGCTGCTTTCCTTCGTCCGCCGTCTCTCCATCGGCGGTGAGGATGTAGAACCCAAAGGGGCCGTCCTCGCCCTCCGCGATGCCCTCGGCGGCCAGCACCGGCCCTAAATAGGCCTCGTCGGTGCGGATCGGGAAGGACTGGCTGCTGCCGTCGCCGTGGACCACCTCCACGGTAATCGCTTTGGCCCCGGCGGTCCCACGAGGGACCAGAAAATGGTAAATCAGCATCATGGCCGCGGATGCACCCAACAAAACCAGAAGGGCCAGAAGGGACTTGATCTGTGCTTTTTTGCGCTGCTCGCTCATAGATACCTCCATCTTTTGCTCTGCCATAGGATCTGAAATGGGGGACAGGGGATGTCCCCTCCAAGGCAAAACTGCCTTGAACCTATTATATCAGCGGTGTCAATTCCCTGTGGAGGGGGCGGCGGTAGGGGGGAGCGGGCAAGGGGGCGTTAAAATTTGTGGTTTTTTTGAAAAAAAGAAATGACAAATCAGGAGGGAGGATGTATAATAGACATACTCATGTCATGCCATATTTTCCGGCAGGGTCGTTTTTTCGTGGCCCTGTCTGTGAGAACGTCCGGTTCCGGCTGTACCAGCGGCAGTGCCGACGCCGGGGGACGACTCCATATTGCCAGAAGGGGGATCCTATGACGCCAAAACAGAAGATATTGATAGCAGACGATTCCGAGATGAATCGGGCAATCCTGTCGGAGATGCTGGGGGAGGAGTACGAGATCATCGAGGTGGAGGACGGAGCCGCCGCTGTGGCCGCGCTGCAAAAGTACGGTGCGGAGCTCTCGCTTCTTCTGCTTGACATCGTAATGCCCAAGATGGACGGGTTTCAGGTGCTGGAGATCATGCAGGAACGCCGTTGGATTGACGATGTGCCCGTGGTGATGATCTCCTCGGAGAGCGCCTCCTCCCATGTGGAGCGGGCCTATGACCTGGGGGCCACCGACTTTATCAGCCGCCCCTTCGATGCGCGGGTGGTCCACCGCCGTGTGGTAAACACCATCCTTCTCTACAGCAAGCAGAAGAAGCTCATTGATCTTGTCATGGAGCAGATCTATGAGAAGGAGAAGCAGAGCAGCCTGATGGTGGATATTCTCAGCCATATTGTGGAGTTCCGCAACGGCGAGAGCGGCCTCCATGTGCTCCATATCCGCACCCTGACGGAGCTGCTGCTCAAGCACTTGGTACAGATGACCGATCGCTACCCGCTGACCCCGGCGGACATCACCCTGATCTCCACCGCTTCTGCCCTCCACGATATCGGCAAGATCTCCATCCCCGGCGAGATCCTCAACAAGCCCGGCCGCCTCACCGACGAGGAGTTTGCCATTATGAAGACCCACTCGGCGGTGGGGGCCGCTATCTTGGAGGAACTGCCCTTCCACCAGAACGAGCCTCTGGTGCAGACCGCCTACGAGATCTGCCGCTGGCACCACGAGCGGTACGATGGTCGGGGCTACCCTGACGGATTGAAGGGGGATGAGATCCCCCTCTCCGCCCAGATCGTGGCCATGGCTGACGTGTACGACGCGTTGACCAGCGAGCGGGTGTATAAGAAGGCCATTCCCCACAAGGAGGCCCTCCAGATGATTATCGGCGGGCAGTGCGGGACCTTCAACCCCCTGCTGCTCCAGTGCCTCCAAGAGGTGTCCGACCAAATCCGCAAGCCCGAGGACGGTCACAACGGCCTGAGCCAGTACGAGGTGCGCAAGGCCACGGAGGAGCTGCTCCGCCGGGAGGAGCTCACCGCCTCGGACCGGACACTCCAGCTTTTGGAGCACGAGCGGATGAAGTACAGCTTCTTTGCCGCCATGTCCGGGGAGATCCAGTTCGAGTTTACCCTCTCCCCGCCCATGATCACCCTGTCCTCTTGGGGCGCCGGACACCTTGGGATGCCGGAGACCATTATGAACCCCCTCCAGGATCAGGCGCTGCTGTCGATTCTGGGGGAGGAGACTATCCGGGGCTTGGTGGCGAATATTCAGGCGACCACCCCGGACCAGCCCATCATCCAGTACGACTGCGAGGCGCACCTCTCCGGGGAGCTGCGCTGGGTGCGCTTCATCTGCCGGGCCACTTGGTCTCCCGACGAGCCGCCCCAGTGCACCGGAGCCATCGGCAAGGCCGTGGATATCCACGAGGAGCGCAAAAAGCTCAACCACTTGGAGCGGGAGGCCGCTCACGACGCCCTCACCGGCCTTCTCAACCACAAGTACGCCAAGATGCAGATCAAGGATATGCTGAAGGCACGCACCGACTGCCATTTCGCCTTGGCCGTTTTGGATCTGGACCGGTTTAAGTCCGTCAACGACACCTATGGCCACATGTTTGGCGACGAGGTGCTGGTCTACTCCTCCGGCCGGCTCAAGCACAGTGTCCGCGGCAACGATATCGTGGCCCGCATCGGCGGAGACGAGTTTTTGATTTTCATCGAGTATCAGCAGAATTTAGAGGTCATCGTGGACCGTATTTTCTCCGCGCTGATCTGTACGTATAAAAATTTCCCCATCTCCGTCAGCATGGGCGTAGCCCGGACGGAGGCGGTTGGCCGTGACTACAACGCCCTGTTCAAGGCGGCGGACCAAGCGCTCTATACCGCCAAGCGCACCGGTTCCGGGAAGTATTGTTTCTATATTGACACCATGCAGCCGGGGGAGACGATGGTCTCCCAGATCGAGAACATGAAAGACCCGGTGAAGGATACAGAGGAGAAAGAGGAGGAGACAACATGAGCCTGACAGAGTGTTATATTGCCTTGGGCGGCAGCTATGAGGAGGTGCTCTCCCGATTGAGCAGCGAGCGGCTGGTGAATAAATTTGTGCTGAAATTTCTCACCGACCCCAGCTACGACCTCTTAGTCCGCTCCATGGAGAGCAAGGACTGGCCGGAGGCGTTCCGGGCCGCCCATACCATCAAGGGCGTGTGCCAGAACCTGAGCTTTACCACCCTCTACCAGTCCAGCAACCAGCTGGCGGAGGCTCTGCGCAATGGCTACACGCCGGAGGCCCCGGCGCTTTTCGACCAAGTGTGTGCGGACTATGAGCGGACTGCCGGAGCGATCCGGGCCTACCAAGCGGAGAGTGAGGTGTAAGGTGCGCAACAAGACGATCCGGTTTCTCACGGTGAGCCTGATACTGGTCTCTCTGCTCTGTGCGGCAATTTTTTCTTTCCTCGCTGTCTACATGAACCGCCGGAGTACCGAGGCCATCCGTGAGGTGGGCGGTATCTACATGTCCGGCATGAGCGAGCAGATCTCCATGCACTTTGGCACCACAATGTGCCTTCGGCTGTCCCAGCTGGAGGCGATTGTGGAGACCTACCCCGCCGGCAGCACCAGCGAGGAGTCTCTGCGGGAGGAGCTGGCCTACAGCGCCAAGGCCCGGGGCTTTGAGTCGCTGGCCTTCTGCTCCGCGGACGGCAGCTTTGAGATGATTTTCGGCACAGAGGCGGAGGTTGTGGACCTCCAGCCCTTCTTGGAGTCGCTGACAGAGGGTCAGATGAAGATCGCTGTGGCCATGGAGGACGACGGGGACAAGGTGGTGCTGATGGGGATCCCCGCGGCCTACCGCATGGATGGCGGAAACTGCGTGGCCTTGGTGGCGGGCCTGCCGGTGGACTACATCAGCACAACGCTGTCCTTGGATGAGGATAATTCCTTGGTCTACTCCCACATTATCCGTCGGGACGGCTCCTTTGTCATCCGCAGCGGCGACGCTTTCCGGGATACCTACTTTGACCGTATTCGGGAGACATGCCAGACCTACAACGGCACGACGCCGGAGATGTTTGTGGAGCAGCTGGAGCAGGCTATGGACGCCGGACGGGACTACTCCGGCGTTTTTCAGACGGAGGAGGGGCGCAACCACATCTACTGTACCTCTCTGCCCTACTCCGAGTGGCATCTGGTGACCATCATGCCCTACGGCGCCTTGGATCAGACGGTGAATAACTTGGGCCGTCAGTGGATGGTGATGGTTTTGGGCGGGTGCTCGGTGATCCTGCTGGCCTTGGTGCTGGTGTTCCTGAAGTACCTGTCCATGACACGCCAGCAGATGACGGCGCTGGACGAGGCGCGGAAGGAGGCCATCCACGCCGCCCAAGCCAAGAGCGAGTTTTTGTCCAATATGTCCCACGATATCCGTACTCCCATGAACGCCATTGTGGGCATGACGGCCATCGCCACCGCCAATATGGACAATCCCCAGCAGGTGCAGAACTGCCTGAAGAAGATTACCCTCTCCAGCAAGCACCTTTTGGGCCTGATCAACGATGTTTTGGACATGTCCAAGATTGAGAGCGGGAAGATGACGCTGAACATGGATCAGGTCTCCCTGCGGGAGGTGGTGGACAGCATTGTCAACATTGTCCAGCCCCAGATCCGCAGCAAGCACCAGAAGTTTGACGTGGTCATCCGGGATATCTCCACAGAGAATGTCTGCTGCGACAGTGTGCGATTGAACCAAGTGATGCTGAATCTCCTCTCAAATGCCATCAAATTCACCCCTGAAGGGGGAACCATAGGCCTCTCGCTGTACGAGGAGTCCTCTGACAAGGGGGAGGGCTTTGTCTGCATCCATATCATTGTCAAGGACAACGGCATTGGCATGTCCGAGGAGTTCCAGAAGAAGATATTCGAGTCCTTCGTCCGTGAGGACAGCGCCCGTGTCCATCACACCGAGGGCAGCGGCTTGGGGATGGCTATCACCAAGTACATCGTGGATGCCATGAAGGGGACCATCACCCTCCACTCCGTCCCCGGTCAGGGTACAGAGTTTGACATCAAGCTGGACTTGGAGAAGGCGGAGGTGCAGGAGGCGGACATGGTGCTGCCCAACTGGAACATGCTGGTGGTGGATGATGACCGTCTTCTCTGTGAGAGCACTGTGGACTCGCTGAAGGCCATCGGCATCACCGCTGAGTGGGCCCTCA
This sequence comes from uncultured Clostridia bacterium, assembly GCA_947572235.1. Lineage (GTDB taxonomy): Bacteria > Bacillota > Clostridia > Oscillospirales > Oscillospiraceae > CAJFPI01. Next base: position 6,142 of record CANPBB010000070.1, on the reverse strand, counting down.
GCGGTGAGGAGGCTATCGAAAAGGTGGACAAACACCGGCGCCTTCACGATGACTACCACATCATCCTCTTGGACTGGAAGCTGCCGGGCATTGACGGTATTGAGACCGCCAAGCGCATCCGGACCAGTTTGGGAGGCGACGTGCCCATCCTGCTGATCTCCGCCTATGACTGGGGGGAGATCGAGGAGAGCGCCCGGGAGGCGGGCATCAACGGCTTCATCTCCAAGCCATTGTTCAAGTCAACCCTGTTCCACGGTCTGAAGCGTTACGTGGAGGAGGAGAGTCCAAACCATGCGGAGGTACAAACAGAGAGCCGCCATGCGGACTTCGCCGGTCGCCACGTGCTGTTGGCGGAGGACAACGAACTCAACTGGGAGGTGGCGGCGGAGCTGCTCTCGGAGCTGGGCTTGGAGCTGGACTGGGCGGAGGACGGCAAGATCTGCGTGGAGATGTTCGAGAAGTCGGAGATAGGGCACTACGACGCCATTTTGATGGATCTGCGCATGCCGGTTATGAATGGCTACGAGGCCACCGAGGCCATCCGAAAGAGCGACCGGGCGGACCGGGACATCCCCATTATCGCCATGACTGCCGATGCCTTCTCCGATGATATCAAGAAGTGTTTGGACAGCGGCATGGACAGCCACATGGCCAAGCCCATTGACATCCGGGAGGTAGCCCGCCTGCTGGAGAAGTATTTCAAGTAAGCGAAAAAAGACATACTTAAGGGAGAGGCAGCACAAAAGCTGTCTCTCCCTCATTTATTCGATCTGTCAGTCTGCTCCCCCGCCTCGTGCCTCCGACGGGACCTCTATCTCCCGGATTACCTTGCGGAACTGCACGGCAAAGAGAATCCCCGTAAAACTCACCGCCAGCGCATCGGCAATAGGCTCCGCCATGTACACCGCCGTGGTCCGGTCCACAGGCAGTACCGCCGGCAGCAGATAGATCAGAGGCAGCAGCAGCACAAATTTCCGTACCACCGCCACGGTGATGGAGTTCTTAGCGCTGCCAATAGCGGTAAAAGTGATCTGACAGGCAATCTGAATGCCGAAGAGCGCCAGCACCGCAAGATAGATCCGCAGGGCTTGGGCGGCAAAGCTGCGCAGCGCCGGATTGGGTGTAAAAATGGCGGCAAAGACGCCGGGGAAGAGCATTACCAGAGCCCACAGCGTACAGGAGTAGCAGAGGCTGGCCTTCAGCAGCAGCCGGAAGGCAGCCTTCACCCGCCCGGCGTTCCGGGCGCCGTAGTTGTAGCTGATGATGGGCTGGGCCCCCTGCCCCAGCCCCTGCAGAGGCAGCATGGCGAACTGCATCACGCTGGTGAGGATGGTCATGGCCCCCACAGCGGTGTCTCCGCCGTACTTCTGGAGGGAGGCGTTGAAGCATATGGAGATCACGCTTTCGCTGGCCTGCATGATGAACATGGCCAGACCTAAGGCCAGACTGGGCAAAATAATACCCGCCTGCAGCCGCAGGTACCGCACCCGGATTTTCAGCAGGGTCTTTTTTCCGCAGAGGAAGAGGAGCACCCACACGCAGGAGATGGCCTGCGACAGAATGGTGGCCAGAGCAGCGCCCCGCACCCCCATGCCAAGAGCGAAGATGAGGAGGGGGTCCAGCACAATATTGGTGGCCGCGCCGATGAGCACCGAGAGCATCCCCACAGTGGTGAAGCCTTGGGCGGTGATAAAGGCGTTCATCCCCAAGGTCAGCTGGACGAAGATGGTCCCTATGGCATAGATATTCATGTAGCTGACGCCGTACTCAATGGTGTCCGTGCTGGCGCCAAAGGCCATCAAGAGGTCACGGTTCCAGATCAAAAGCACCGCCGTCAGCACAAGGGAGAGCATCACCTGCAGCGAAAAGCAGTTGCCCAGCGTCCGCTCCGCCGACTCCTGATCCTTCTGCCCCAGAAAGATGGAGGAACGGGGGGCGCCGCCGCTGCTGACCAGGGCGGCAAAGGCGGAGACCAGCATGATCAGGGGCATGCAGACCCCCACCCCCGTCAGTGCCGCCGCCCCCTCCACGGGGATGTGGCCGATGTAGATGCGGTCCACCATGTTGTAGAGCATGTTGATGATCTGCGCCGTCACCGTGGGCAGAGCCAGCCGCCGCAGCAGGGGGCCGATGGGCTCCGTGCCTAAAAATTCCTTGCTCTGGTTCAAAATTATCTACTCCTTCTCCCAAATACGGGACAAATTTTCCTGTAATCTCCGGCTCAGCTGGCTGTACTGGCGCAGCTCCTCCGCTGTAAAGCCCGCAAAGAGTCCGCGGCAGAAGCGCTGCTTCACCGCCTCGATCTCCGCGACAATGGGGGACGCCTCCTCCCGCAGGCGCAGCCGGTGCCGCCGCCGGTCGGTCTGGTCCGGTGTCCGGGTGAGGAAACCCTTGCGGATCAAGGACTCTACGCCGGCGGAGACGTTGCCCTTTTGCAGCATCCGCAGCTCCACAATGTCCCGGGCGGTGTCCCGGCTGGGGTTGTTGTGGAGAAAGCTGATGATGGTTACCTCCGTTTGGCTCAGGCCGTAGTGATGGCGGATGGCCTCCAAGCAGCGGTCGTAGCCCTTGATTGTCCGGCGGAAGCCGGAGAGGAATTCTGTGATTTGTTCTATCATGGGGCTCCTCCCTGTTTGGTTAGTTCTAAACAGAACTAATTATAGACGGATTTTACCGTTTGTCAAGAGGGAGCGCGATTTCTTTGCGGCGTGTTCATATTTTACCCGCCACCTCTGTCAAAAAAAGCTTGACATAAGTACGAGATCGGACTATAATGCGAGTACGAAATCGGACAGGAGGCGGGGGCATGGCGCAGGAGAAGGAGCGGATGCGGCAGTTTGACCGGATCGACAAGGCGCTGAACGATATCTACCACGAGGTGGCGGTGGGGCAGGCACTGTCCGACAGCGCGCTGGATGTGTTCTACAGCATCCATGTCTTGGGGGACGGCTGTCTTCAGCGGGACATCTGCAAGGTCTCCTTTTCGAGCAAGCAGACGATCCACTCCTCGGTGTGCAAGCTCTGTGCCGGAGGTTATCTCCGCATGGAGGCGGGGCGGGGACGGGATATGCACATCCACCTTACTCCGGCGGGGCGGAGGGCAGTAGAGGAGTGTGTGGCGCCTTTGATTGATGCGGAGGAGCGGGCGCTGGCCGCCCTCAGTGACGAGGAGCAGCGGGTGCTGCTGGACCTTATGGGAAAATACGTGGAAACCCTGCGCCGGGAGACCCGGCCCCTGACCAAAAAAGGAGCGAAGGGAAAAGATATATGACCATCCATTTATCCAGCCATTTTACCTACTCCCGGCTGCTGCGATTTGTACTGCCGTCGGTGGTGATGATGATATTTACATCCATCTATGGAGTGGTAGATGGGCTGTTTGTGTCCAATTTTGTGGGAAAAGCGCCCTTTACGGCGCTGAATCTGATCTATCCGGTACTGATGATCGTGGGCTCTCTGGGGTTCATGATCGGCACCGGAGGCAGCGCCCTGGTGTCCAAGACCATGGGGGAGGGGGACGAAGAGGGGGCCAACCGGATCTTCTCTATGCTGGTCTACGTTACCGTGGCCTTGGGGATGCTGTTCACCCTCTTGGGCCTGATCTGGATTGAGCCCATTGCGGCGCTGCTGGGAGCGGAGGGGGAGATCCTCACAGACTGCGTGCTCTACGGCCGAATCCTCCTCCTGTCCCAGACGGCCTTTATGCTGCAAAATGTGTTCCAAAGTTTCCTAATTACCGCAGAACGGCCCCATTTTGGCTTGATTATCACTGTGGCGGCAGGGGTGACCAACATTGTGCTGGACGCGGTGATGGTGGCGGTGCTCCGCTGGGGACTGGCGGGGGCGGCTGCTGCCTCGGCGTTGTCCCAAGTGGTGGGGGGGATAGTCCCGCTGTTCTACTTCCTCCACCCGAAAAATGACAGCCCCCTCCGCCTGACGCGGACCAGATTTGACGGACGGGCGCTGTGGCGGACGTGCACCAACGGCTCTTCGGAGCTGATGAGCAACATCTCCATGTCCCTTGTGAATATGCTCTACAACCTCCAGCTTATCGCGGTTGCCGGGGCGGATGGGGTGGCGGCTTATGGGGTCCTTATGTACATAAATTTCGTTTTTAACGCCATTTTTATTGGTTATGCCATCGGAAGCGCACCGATTGTCAGTTTTCACTACGGCGCGGAGAACTGGGACGAGGTGAAGAATCTGTTCCGTAAAAGCATGATCATTATAGCCCTCTCGGGGGTGATTATGATGGTGCTGGCGGAGGTGCTCTCGGGGCCGCTTTCCAGCCTCTTTGTGGGGTATGATGCCGACCTCTGCGCTATGACGCGGCGGGGGTTTCAGCTCTATGCCCTGTCCTTTTTGATGACCGGGTTCAACATCTTTGGCAGTGCCTTCTTTACCGCATTAAATGACGGGGTGGTGTCCGCGGTGATCTCCTTCCTGCGGGCCATGGTGTTTCAGGTGGGGGCGGTTTGGATTCTGCCCATCTTCCTGAAGCTGGACGGTATTTGGCTGTCGGTAGTCGCCGCGGAGGCGCTGGCGCTGCTGGTGACCGCCGGCTTTCTGGCGGCTAAGCGGAAGGTGTACCACTACATATAAGGGGTGGTTTGAGGGGAAGAAGGGAAGATGCCGCAACGTCCGGGCCGCTTTTCCGTCTATATAGGTGAGTGGATCACACGCCCTGCGGGGCGGTCCCGGAAAAGGAGGATTTTTAAATGAAAGCAACCGCGCTGCTGCTGTCCCTGCTGCTGTCCCTGCCCCTGCTGGCCTGTGCCCCGCCCCAAGATGCCGATGTCCCAGAGGTCCTGAGCACGGTTGACGAAACCGGTGCGGAGAGGGGGGAGGCCCCCGATGCCGTGCCGGAGGAGGATGTCCATGAGTTCGCTGTGGAGAGCAATATTTTACCCCATGAGAGCGGCGGATACTGTGGAAATACCGTTACGACCGTGCAGTACTGCGGCGGTTTGGAGGGGGAGGAGTGGGAAAAATCCTTCTGGGGCTCCCCTTCGGTGGAATTGACGGATTTGCTGCTGTATTTGGACTATAGCGGCAATATTTGCAGGTGTTTGCCGGAATATGTGGTGGAAACGGAGTTCAGCGACACCGCCTATGGCGTCAATCTTACTGCCGGTTACGTCCGCCACGATGGGGGGCAGGTGTCTTTGACAGAGGAGCAGGTGTCCCTGATTGAGAGTATTATTGACCAGATTTTGGCGGAAAATCTCGATTTGGAGGTGAAATAAAGGCGAAAAAACCGCAAAAAACAGCGAAAAAACGCGAAAAAACCGCAAAAAAGCATAGGTGCGTTGCACCGTTTCGTCGTACAAGTTGCACGCCGGAGAGGCCGCGGGGCGGTGATGACAGCAGAGAGGAAGTGGGAAATATTCCCACTTCCTCTCTTGGCTTCTACTGATTTTCAATTTCGTCCATCATCTGATCAAACTCCTCCTCGCTGGAGTAGATATCGAAGGCGGATGAGATGATGGCGTGGTATCCCTCCGCCGCCGTCCAGCCGGCTTGGTAGGCTTGCTCCATCAATTGGATGAGGGAGACGCGGATTTGCTCGTAGGCGTCGGTGTCCAGATAGCCGTGGAACAGCTCTTTGAGCATGTCAGGGGGGATATCAGGTTTTATGGCGAACAGCTCCTCTCTGTCTCCGCAGAAAATCAGAGGTTTTCCGCGGGCGCTTTGTTGTCCTCGGTTCCGATATAGCCTCCGGCGGCCCTCCAGCCGGCGGCAAAGGCGGTGCGGAGGAGGGAGAACAGGGTGTCCTCCGCTGTGTCGCAGGCATCGGAATCCAAAAAATCGCTGAAGCTCGCTTCAAATTGATCGGACATTTATGCTGTGCACCTCCTTTTTATCTATAGTATATCAGCGTGTCTCCTGTAGGAAAACCATCTATTATGGTGATTTTACACGAGATTAGTTTGTCTATTTTTTTCCATTCTTTTGATACAATAGAGAGCGGAATGATGGGAGGTGTTCGAGATGGGGGATGCGTACTATGATATGCTGGCAAAGATCGGCCTGAATATTGTCTATTACCGCAAGGAAAAGGGGTATACACAGCACCAATTGGCCGAACGGACATCGTACAGCAAAAATCACATCCAGCAGATTGAGACGGCGAAGGCCACGC
>CANPBB010000069.1 GCA_947572235.1 uncultured Clostridia bacterium | reverse complement strand
CGGGCGTTGCCCAGCCACACATCGGTGCCGTGGGAGAAGCCGGAGAGGCGCACCAATGTGTTAAAATCCTTAGGCTGTGTGTCAATCAGCATCTGACGGGTGAACTTGGTGTTGAACTCCGGAATCGCCACCGCCCCGGTGGGCCCCAGGAGATCGTCATTCTCAAACCCCAGCGCCTTGCTGGTAATAAAGAGGCTCATGGTATCCGGGTCATCCAAGGGGATCTCCCTGGCGTTGACGCCGGTGAGGTCCTCCAGCATACGGACCATGGAGGGGTCATCGTGCCCCAGCATGTCCAGCTTCAGGAGGTTGTCCTCCATGCAGTGATATTCGAAGTGGGTAGTGATGATATCGCTGTCGGCGGCATCCGCCGGGTGCTGTACCGGACAGAAGTCCTCCACATCCAAATCATCGGGGACCACCACCAGCCCCCCCGGGTGCTGCCCGGTGGTGCGTTTCACCCCCACGCAGCCCAAGGCCAGCCGATTCTCCTCCGCGTGGCCGGGATTCAGCCCCCGGGCCTGGAGATACTTCATCACATAGCCATAGGCGGTTTTCTCCGCCACCGTACCGATGGTGCCCGCCCGAAACACCTGCTTCTCGCCGAACATCTCGATGGCGTGGCGGTGGGCCCGCGCCTGATACTCCCCGGAGAAATTCAGGTCGATATCCGGCACCTTGCCGCCGCCGTAGCCCAAAAAGGTCTCGAAGGGGATGTCAAAGCCATCCTTCACATACTTGGTGCCGCAGACGGGGCAGTCCTTGTCTGGCATATCCGCCCCGCAGCCATAGGAGCCGTCTAAGATGAACTCATTATGCTTGCACTTAGGACAGCGGTAGTGGGGCGGCAGGGCGTTGACCTCGGTGATACCGGACATATAGGCCACTAACGAGGACCCCACAGACCCACGGGAACCCACCAAATACCCGTTTTCCAGCGACCGCTGCACCAGCTTCTGGGCGGACATGTATACCACGTCGTACTTCCCCAAAATGCCCCCCAGCTCCACATTCAGCCGATCCACAATCAACTGAGGCGGGTCCTCCCCATAGAGGGCGTGGACCTTGTCCCACACCAGCTGGTTCAGCTCCTGCTCCGAGTTCTCCAGCCTGGGTGGGAACAGCTTCCCCTTAGGCAGCAGCTCCAGCGGCTCCACCTCATCGGCAATGGCCCGCGTATTGCTCACCACCACCTCAAAGGCTTTCTCCTTCCCCAAGTAGGCAAACTCCCTCAGCATCTCATCTGTGGTCTTGAAGTAGATGGGCAAAGGCGAATCGCAGTCGGAGAACTTCTTCGTATCCAAGAGGATATGGCGGAAAATCTCATCCTCCGGGTCCAAAAAGTGCACATCCCCGGTGGCGCAGACCCGCTTCCCCATCTCCTCCCCCAGGCGCACAATGGTGCGGTTAAACTCCCGCAGCTCCTCCTCGCTCTGAACCTTGCCGTCCCGCAGCATAAAGAGGTTGTTGCAGATGGGCTGAATCTCCAAAAAGTCGTAGAAGGAGGCGATCCGCTTCAGCTCCGCCCAGTCCTTGTTCTCTATCACCGCCTGAAACAGCTCCCCGGCCTCACAGGCGCTGCCCACAATCAGTCCCTCCCGGTGGGCCGTCAGCTCCGTCTTGGGAATCACCGGCACCCGTCGGAAGTACTTCAGATTGGAGGCGGACACCAGCTGATAGAGATTCTTCAGCCCCGCCCGATTTTTGGCAATCAAAATAATGTGCCGGGGCCGGCGGTTGGCGGTGCCCATAGGCCGCAGCTTCAGCATGGCCTCATTGACCCCGGCGAGGCTCTCCACCCCCATCCCCCGCAGCTTCTCAAAGAAGGGGGGCAAAAACAGGCCGCAGGTAGCCGCGTCGTCACTGGCCCGATGGTGCTGGAAGGCGGGGAGCTTCAAGTGCTCCGCCACAATATCCAGCTTATACTTGCTCAGCTCCGGCAGCAGGTTCTGCGCCAAAATCAGCGTGTCCACATAGGTGGGGTCAAACGGAAGCCCCACCTTGGCGCAGCCAGCCCGGATAAATCCGATGTCAAACTCCGCGTTGTGGGCCGCCAGAGGCCGCTCCCCCACAAAGGCCAAAAAGGCCGTCAGCGCCTCCTTCAAGCTGGGCGCCCCCTTGAGCATCGCATCGCTGATGCCGGTGAGGGCGATGATCTCCGGCGTCAGCCGCCGATTGGGGTCCACAAAGGTCTGGAACCGATCCACAATCTCATCGCCGCGAATCACCACGGCCCCAATCTCTGTAATGGCCTCCCGCTTGACATTAAGGCCCGTGGTCTCAATGTCAAAAGCCACATATTCATCTGTAAAGCAAAAATCCTTGTCGCCATGGACGGCAATGCGGTCATCCAAATTGTTGACGAAATAGCCCTCCATGCCATAGAGAATCTTGATGTTCTTAGCGGAGTGCCAAGCGTCGGGAAAGCCTTGGACCACACCGTGGTCGGTAATCGCCACCGCCGGATGCCCCCAAGCCTCCGCCCGCTTGACAATATTCCCCTCCGGCCCGGCCTTGGTGCTCAGAGAGGAGAGGGCGTCCATGTTGGAGAAGGTCGTATGGAGATGGAGCTCCACACGCTTCACCTCCGCGGTGTCCTGACGCATCTCGTGGCCCTGATTCACCGTCATAATGGCCTTGGGGTCCAGCAGCACATCGCTGCCGTCCCGATTGAGCTTGATAAAGCCCTGCACCCGGAGCCACATCCCCGGCTTGATCTCTTTTTTCAGGCTGTCCTTCTCCTGCTTCTGCAGGTACTTGGTCACTCGGACACTGCACTGGAAATCCGTCATGTCGAAGGTCAGGCAGAACACCCCCGGCCGGCGGGTCTCATAGAGGTCGGAGAAAAACACCCGCCCCTCCACACAGACCTGCCCCATCTTAGGGTTAAGGCCCTCCATGGACTGCACCTTTCCCCGGACCGGTCCGCCGAAGATCACCTCCCCCTTCTCCTTGACACCGGGGGGCGGCGCCACCGTCTCCAGCACCGGGGCCTCCACCGTGAGGCGCACCGTCACCCTCTCCAAGCCATAGGCCCCAGCCACCGCCTGCCGAAGTTCCTCCATGGCCCGCTCCCCCAGCTCACAGGTGGTGGTCATATCCAAGGCCATGGACCGGTCCTTTCGATTGAGCTCCGCGCTCCGGATCTCCGCGTCGCTGAGGGCGATGTGGAGCCCCCGGCTCAGCTCTAAATTCTTAAAAAGTTCAAAAAAAGGTATCTTCTTTGCCATTTGCAGCTCATTCCTATCGCAGTATATATAAGTAAGAATCTGTCAGCCCCCGCCGTCCGCGGGCGCTGGCACCGTCACAGCCTGTCAATCTCCTCCATCAGCGCATCCACCAGCCGCGCCTCCGGCACCTTGCGGAGGATCTTTCCCTTGGCAAAGAGAAGGCCCTCCCCCTTGCCGCCGGCAATCCCCACATCCGCCGCCGCCGCCTCACCGGGACCGTTCACCGCACACCCCATCACCGCCACCGTGATGGGCTTTTGACAGCCATCCAGCCGCCGCTCCACCTCCCGGGTCAGACGGATCAAATCAATGTTCGTCCGGCCGCAGGTGGGACAGGCGATGAGATTCACCCCCTCCTGACGGAGCCCCGCGGCCATGAGGATCTTCTTGGCCGCGGCGATCTCCTCTACCGGATCGGCGGTGAGTGTCACCCGGACGGTGTCCCCAATCCCGAGACACAGCAGCCCCCCGATCCCCATGGCGCTCTTCACCATGCCCATCTCCGGCGTCCCCGCCTCGGTGACACCCAAGTGCAGGGGATAGCCGCACCGCTCCGACAACAGCCGGTAGGCCGCCACCATCACCGGCACTAAGGAGCACTTCACAGAGATGCAGATGTCGGTAAAATCAAACTGCTCCAGCAGTGCCGCATGGCCCATAGCGCTCTCCACCAAAGCCTCCGCTGTAACACCGCCGTACTTCTGGAGCAGAGGCTTCTCCAGTGACCCGCCATTGACGCCAATGCGGATGGGGACCTTGGCCTTGCCGCAGGCCTCCGCCACCGCCCGGACGTGCTCCGTCCCCCCGATGTTCCCGGGATTGATACGGATCTTGTCAATTCCCTGCCGGACACAGGCCAATGCCAAGCGGTGGTCGAAGTGGATGTCCGCCACCAAGGGGATGTGGATGCGCGCCCGGATAGCCCCCACGGCCTCCGCCGCCGCCATATCCGGCACCGCCACCCGTACGATCTCGCACCCCGCCGCTTCCAGAGCCAAAATCTGGCCCACCGTGGCCTCCACATTGTCCGTCTTGGTGTTGCACATGGACTGGATGCTCACCGCCGCGCCTCCGCCCAAGGGGACGCCCCCCACCATCAGTCTCTTTGTCATCTCTCTCCCCCTAATTTACCAGCCGGAAGATATCCTGGAAGGTCACCACCAGCATCAGCCCCATCAGCAGCAAAAAGCCCGCCGCGTGGATATAGCCCTCGTACTTAGGCGGAATCCTCCGCCGAAACACCAGCATCGCCGCGCTGTTGATCAGCAGGAAGAAGATCTTCCCTCCATCCAAAGCGGGGATTGGCAGCAGGTTCATCACCGCCAAGTTCACCGCGATCAGCGCCCCAAAGAGGGCGATATTCTCCACAGCCTCCGCCAAGCTCCTGCTCGTCTCCCCCATCTCCCCGATGGCGGAGACAATCCCCACCGGACCGCTCAGGTCCTTCACCCCGGCATTCCCGGTGACAAGATCCCCCAAGCTCATCCAAATCAGGCGCACCATGTCCACCGCGTAGTTCCAGCTCACCCGGAGCTTGGCGCCCGCGGTGGCCTTTTCCACACCGCCAAGGTACAGCCCATAGCCGGTGAAGGTCGTCCCGTCCTCCCCGGTATACTCCCGTATCACCATAGGGAAGTTACGGAGCACCACCCGCTCCCCATCCCGACGGACCACCAAATCTATAGCCTCTCCGCTGCTCCGGCTCAGATAGAGGCCCACATCACTGTAGAGCAGAACCCGGTGCCCATCCACCCGCTCGATCACATCCCCCACCTGAAGCCCATCAGCCCCCTGAAGGGGGCAGTCGGGATAGAAGCCGGTAATCTCCGCTGTGCGAAAGGCCTCCGCGTTGGAGTAGACACACAGAATCACCAAAAAGCCCACCAAAAAGTTCATAGCCGCCCCGGCGGCAAAGATAAAAATCTGCTTAAAAATCCCCTGATTGTTCAGGGCGTGGGGGTTGTCGCTGGCCTCCTCCTCCCCCTCCAGGGCGCAGAACCCGCCGATAGGCAGCAGGCGCAGGGAGTAGCGGGTCCCCTCCGTCCCCTCTTCTGGCTCCTTCTTCCAAAGAATGGGCCCCATGCCGATGGCAAACTCGTGTACCGTAACGCCGCAGAGCCGGGCGGCAAGGAAGTGCCCCCCCTCGTGGACAGCCACCAGCACACCGAAGATCAGGATGGCAGCAAGAATATACATCATAGGGTCAAAATCTCCTTATTATTGGGATACTTCTCCTATCAAAACACAAATCACAAAAGATATCGAAGTGAATCTATCCGTTCTCCACAGCCGCCTCGCGGGCGGCCCGGTCGGCCTCCACAATGTCCGTCAGGGACATGGCGTCCCCCCCGCTCCATCGCTCCAAGGCCCGCTCCACCAGCCGGGGGATCTCCCCAAAGCCGATCTCCCCCCGAAGGAAGCGGCCCACCGCCGCCTCGTTGGCCCCGTTGAGGGCGGCGCAGGCGGTGCCCCCGGCGCGGACGCTGTCCATGGCCAGACGCAGGCAGGGGAAAGCCTCCATATCCGGCGGAGCAAAGGTCAGAGGCGGACAGGCGAGCAAATCCAGCGGCTCCGCGGCGCTCTCCGCCCGCTTGGGGTATGTCAGCGCGTAACGAATCGGCAGCTTCATATCCGGCGTCCCCAGCTGGGCCAGCACCGCCCCATCCCGAAACTCCACCAAGGAGTGGACAATGCTCTGCCGATGGATCACCGCCCTCACCTGCTCCAAGGGCATCCGGTAGAGGCGCATGGCCTCGATAATCTCCAGCCCCTTGTTCATCAGCGTGGCGCAGTCCACGGTGATCTTGGCCCCCATGGACCAGTTGGGATGCCGCAAAGCCTCCGCCGCGGTGACATGCTGCAGCTCCTCAAACCTCCTCCCATAGAAGGGCCCGCCGGAGCAGGTCAAAATAAGCCGGCGCACCTCCCCCTTATCCCGGCACCCTTGGAGGCACTGGAAGATGGCGGAGTGCTCGCTGTCCACCGGGATAATCTCCGCCCCCCGCGCCTCCGCCCGGGCCATCACCAGCTCCCCGGCGCAGACCAAGGTCTCCTTGTTGGCCAAGGCGATCCGCTTCCCCTTCTCAATCGCGGCCAGAGTAGGCTGAAGGCCAACCATCCCCACCAAGGCCGTAACCACGGTATCCGCGCTGTCGATCGCCGCCGCCTCCAGCAGCCCCTCCAAGCCATAGGCCACCCGAACGGGCAGCCCTTTTAGCCGCCGAGCCAGCTCCACCGCGGCCTCCATATCATAGAGCACCGCCAGCTCCGGCAAAAACTCCCGCGCTTGGGCCTCCATCAAATCAACACTGCGCCCGGCCGCCAAAGCAGCCACCTTCAGCCGCAGCTCCCGCGCCACCTCCAGCGTCTGCCGCCCGATAGACCCGGTAGACCCGAGGAGGGAGATCGTTTGTGAGGACATGACAACCTTCCTTTCAGTTAGGAGTTAGGATGCCGCCTTAGGCGGCGGGATTTGAGGTTTAGAAGCAGTACCAACAGCTGAAGTATTCGGATTTGTGAGCCAAAATTGCCGGTGGCAAGGCGGAAAATCGCGGGAATACTTTGTGCATTTCAAGATTTCTCAACGCAGCCAGCGGCAATTTCGGCCGCTAAGCTGGGTACCGGGGCTATTGGCACTGCTTCTTAGCGTGAAGAGTGAAGATAATAGGCACCTGTTTCATCAGAAGAGCGTAAGCCCCCTTCTTTAGCCGGCACATTTTAAACCGTCCGGCAAAGCCGGACACATTCACTCCTAATTCCTAATTCCTGCGGCGGGCCGATATCCCCATCGGCCCGCCGCAAGCTGGGTGTGTTACATCAGGTGTGGCAGGATCAAGGCCATGGCCGGGGCCACGAAGAGGACGCTGTCGAAGCGGTCCAAAACACCGCCATGGGCCAAAAAGATATGGCCATAGTCCTTGATGCCGAACTCCCGCTTGATCAGGGAGAAGGTCAGATCCCCCAGCTGGGCGATGACGCTGCACACCAGACCGATGACGGCCATGCCGCCGTAGTGGAGGGACTGGCCAAAACAGCGGTTCATCACATAGACAAAGCCAATCGCCAGCACCAGGTCTCCCAAGAGCCCGCCTACAGCACCCTCTACGGTCTTGTGGGGGCTCACCTTGGGGGCCAGCTTGTGCTTGCCGAAGGCGTTGCCGGCGAAGAAGGCACAGGTGTCGCTGCCAAAGCTGAAGATAAAAGGCAGCAGCAAATAGCCCCGATGCCCCGCGGCCTCCACCAGCAGAAAGGAGCTGAAGGAGTAGGGGATCAGAAGCCCACCGAAGAGAGCCGCCATCAGCTGGGCAAATTTGATCTCCCCCGCCCGATACACCGCCACGGCGAAAGCCAGAAGGTAGTAGGCCAGCAGGCTCAGTCCCCGCCACTGGGGCAGGAAAGCGGCACAGAGCGGTGTCCAAACGGCGGCATAGACAGTGATGCGGCTCAAAAACCGGCTGTCCTTCAAAAGCCCCACGCACTCCAACAGCTCCCCGGCGGCGATGCCCGACAAAATCGCCAGCGCCGCCGCCGTCACCCACTCCGGGGCAAAGAGCACCACATAGAGCAGCAGGGGCACCCCCACCACGGATACCAAAATTCTCGATTTCATACGCCGCCTCCTGATACCCCGCCAAAGCGCCGGTTCCGGCACTGGTAGGCGGCGATGGCCCGGTGAAGCTCCTCCTTGGAGAAGTCGGGCCAGAGCACGTCGGTGTAGTAAAACTCGCTGTAGGCGCACTGCCAGAGGAGGAAGTTGGAGAGCCGCTGCTCCCCGCCCGGGCGAATCAGCAGATCCGGGCTGGGGATACCGGCGGAGTAGAGATAGCCCTCAAAGGCCTCCTCCGTCAGCCCGGCGGGCTCAGTCAGCCCCATCAGGCAGTCCCGCGCAAAGCGCTGGGCGGCGTGGACGAGCTCGGCGCGCCCCCCATAGTTGACGCAGATATTGCACTGACAGCCGGTGAGCCTTCCGGAGATCTCATTGCACTGGGCGGCCAGCCCCCGCAGCTCCTCCGTCAGTACCGACAGATCCCCCATAAAGCTGAGACGCACATTGTCCCGCTCCATGGTGTCAATGGCCTCCAGCAGATACTGCCGCAGCAGGGCCATAATGGTATCCACCTCATCCTTTGGACGCTTCCAGTTCTCCGTGGAGAAGGCGTACACCGTCAGATAGTCGATGCCAATATCCCGGCAGTAGGTGGCGATAGAGCGAAAGGTCTCCGCCCCCACCTTGTGACCGGCGGTGCGGGGCAGCCCCCGCTTTTTGGCCCAGCGGCCATTGCCATCCAGTATAATCGCAATGTGACGGGGCAAATGGTCGAAATCCACCTGACCCGCCACATCCCGCTCTTTTTTAGAAAACCAAGAAACTCCCATAACCCCTCCGTGAGGAGGCCAAAGCCCCGATCTATCCCCCGCCGAACTCTTAGCTGTGAGCGGGGACAAGGTCCCCGCCCACAGCCAAAGCCCTCCGCAGGAGTTTGCGGCGCGCACGCCGCAAAAAATCTAAAATCATTTTTGCCGGAAACCGCGTTTTCGGGAAAAATCCCTCTCGCGAAGCGAGCGTCGCAGGACTTTGCCCCCACGGGGCAAAGTCCGAGGCGCAGAGCGCAGCGCAACCCCCAATTCGTTTGAAATCCGCAGATTTCAAACGAAAAATTATACCTCTAAAAGCTCCTTCTCCTTCACCGTGTACAGCTCATCCACCTTCTTGATCATGTCGTCGGTGAGCTTCTGGATGTCCTTCTCGGCGATCTTCAAATCGTCCTCAGTCATCTCGCCGCCCTTCTCCATCTTCTTAAACCTGTCCATGGCGTCCCGACGGATGTTGCGGATGGCCACCTTGCCGCCCTCGGCGTACTTGGCAATGAGCTTGGTAAGCTCCTTACGGCGCTCCTCCGTCAGCTGGGGGAAGAGCAGGCGCAGACACTTGCCGTCATTGGCGGGATTGATGCCCAAATCCGACTCCTGAATGGCCTTCTCAATGGCCTTCACTGCCGAGGCATCCCAGGGGGTAATCACCAAAGACCGGGGATCCGGCGAACCGATGGAGGCGATCTGCTGAATGGGGGTGGGGGTGCCGTAGTAGTTGACCATGATCCGGTCCAGCACAGCGGCGTTGGCCCGCCCTGCGCGCACAGCGCCAAAGTCCGCGGCCACAGAATCCAAGGTCTTTTTCATCTTATCCTCGAATACTTTATACTCGTCCTTCATCATAGAGCAGGGTCCTCCTTTACAATCGTACCAATTTTCTCGCCCTTCAGGGCGCGGATGATATTTTTGGGATCCTTCAGCGCAAAGACCAGAATAGGAATGCGGTTGTCCATGCTGAGACTGGTAGCGGTAGAGTCCATCACCCGAAGATGCTTGGCCAGCACGTCATCATAGGTGATGCTCTCATACTTCACCGCGTTGCTGTCCACGTTGGGGTCGGCGCTGTAGACGCCGTCGATGTTCTTCGCCAGCAAAATCACGTCCGCATTGATCTCCGCCGCCCGGAGCACCGCCGCGGTGTCCGTGGAGAAGTAGGGATTCCCGGTGCCGCAGCCGAAGATCACCACACGGCCCTTCTCCAAATGCCGGATAGCCCGGGAGCGGATGTAGGGCTCCGCTACCGCCCGCATCTCCACAGCGGTCTGCACCCGCACATCCACGCCCTTCTGCTCCAGCACGTCCGCCATCGCCAGACAGTTCATGGCTGTGGCCATCATGCCCATGTGGTCGGCCCGTGTGCGCTCCATCTTGCCGTTGCCGTCCTTCAGCCCCCGCCAGAAGTTGCCGCCGCCGATGACCACGCCGACCTCCACCCCCAGCTCCACCGCTTCCTGAATCACATCACAGACGCTGCTGATCACATCAAAGTCCAGTCCGGAGTGCTTCTCTCCGGCCAAGGCCTCCCCGCTGATCTTCAGCAGCACCCGCTTGTACATCACTTCCGCCATCGCCAATCTCCTCCTACAGAATTTCATACCATACATTTCTCATTGTTCTGCTCCTATTTTAGTATAAAAACTCCCATTTGAAAAGTACATATTTGCAAATTTTTCAAATTGTTTCAAATTCCCGTTTCCCCACTCCTCCACCGTCTATTTTTCTCAAACAATCCATGATAAAACCGAGGCAAAAAAGCAGAATCCGCCGAAAGTTCATCACCTTCGGCGGATTTCTTATTTCATCTGCTTATCTGCGGAAAGAACCGCTCCAGCACCTCAGCCAGCGTCTCCCGCCCGTCCCCCCGCTCCGCGGAGAAGGGAATCAGCTCCGCCTCCTTCGGGATGGAGAGGCGCTCCCGGATAACGGAGAGATTGGGCTCCACTTGGGACTTCTTCAGCTTATCCAGCTTATTGGCCACCGTGATCACCGGACAGCCGGTGTCCCGAAACCAGCCGGCCATGGTCACATCGTCCGCCGTAGGGGCGTGGCGGGCGTCCACGATCATTACACCACAGGTGACGAGGCCCGAGGCGAAGTAGTCCTCCATCAGCCTCCCCCACCGCTCCCGCTCCGACTTGGACACCTTGGCGTAGCCGTAGCCCGGCAGATCCACCAGATATCCCCTCTCGTCAATGCGGAAGTAGTTGATCTGACTGGTTTTCCCCGGCGCGGCCCCCACCCGGGCAAAGTTCTTCCGACCCACCAGCCGGTTGATCACCGAGCTCTTCCCCACATTGGACCGGCCGGCGAAGGCCAGCTGGGGCAGGCCGTCCCGCAGGAAGTGCTGCCGGGACACCGCGGAGAGCACAAACTCCGTCTTGTTAAAATTGACCCCCATGATCCCTCCTCTGTCACTGGCGCAGCACTGTCTCCGCGCCGCTCTCCGCCGCCGGAAAGGACAGGCTCAGCTCCTCCTTCACCGCCGCCTGCTCCGGATAGAGCAGGGCCTCCGCCAGCACGGTATCAATGGTCTCCGCCGGCACAAAGCGCAGGCCCTCCCGAACCACCGGGTCGATCTCGCTCAGATCCCGCTGATTCTCCTGCGGGATAATCACCGTGCGGACACCGCTGCGGTAGGCGGCCATCGTTTTCTCCTTCAGCCCGCCGATGGGCAGCACCCGGCCCCGGAGGGTCACCTCCCCAGTCATAGCCAAATAGGGCCGGACCCGCCGCTCCGTCAGGGCGGAGAGCATGGCGGTGGTGATGGCAATCCCCGCGCTGGGCCCGTCCTTGGGCACAGCCCCCTCGGGGAAGTGGACATGGATGTCCTTGGTCTTGTAGAAGTCCGGCTGAATGCCTAAGGGCGCCGTCCGGCTGCGCAGACAGCTGAGAGCCGCATGGACGGACTCCTTCATCACGTCCCCCAGGTTGCCCGTCAGCTCCAGCTTGCCGCTGCCCTCCATCACATTGACCTCCACCTCCAGCAGCTCCCCGCCGTTCTCCGTCCAGGCCAGCCCGTTGACCACGCCGATCCGCTCCCGGCCGGTCTCCCCGCTGGGGTGGTACCGCCGGGGCCCTAAATAGTCAGCCAAGTCCATTTCTGTCAAGCGAATCTGCTTTACATCTCCCTCCACCAGACGCATAACAGCCTTCCGGCACAGCTTGGCGCATTGGCGCTCCAGCCGGCGGACGCCGGCCTCCCGCGTGTAGCCGGAGAGCAGGGCCCGGAGGCCGCTGTCACTGATCTGAAGCTGGCGGCGGTTGAGCCCGTGCTCCTTGATCTGCTTGGGCAGCAGGTAGTTTTTCGCAATCTGCAGCTTCTCCTCATCGGTGTAGCTGCTGAGCGAGATGACCTCCATCCGGTCCAGCAGAGGCCGCGGGATGGTGTCGGTGGTGTTGGCGGTGGTGATAAACATCACCCGGCTCAAATCCACCGGAATCTCTAAATAGTGGTCCCGGAAAGCATAGTTCTGCTCCACATCCAGCACCTCCAAAAGGGCCGAGGCCGGATCCCCCCGATGATCGGCGCCCAGCTTGTCGATCTCATCCAAGACCAGCAGGGGATTCATAGACCCGCTGCGGATCACCGCGTCGATGATCCGGCCGGGCATGGCCCCTATGTAGGTCTTGCGGTGTCCCCGGATCTCCGCCTCGTCGTGGACGCCGCCCAAACTCAGCCGGCTGAGCTTTCGATTCAGCGCCTTAGCCACGGAGACGGCAATGGAGGTCTTGCCCACGCCGGGGGGGCCCACCAGACAGAGGATCTGCCCCTTGGCCTCCGGATTCATCTGCTTGACGGCGATGAACTCCAAAATCCGCTCCTTCACCTTCTCCAAACCAAAGTGGTCCTGATCCAGCGCTTTCCGGGCCGCGGCCACATTCACCCGCTCCTTGGTGGTGTGGTTCCAAGGCACCTCCAAGCAGATATCCAAGTAGCTGCGGAGCACCGACGCCTCAGCGCTGCTGTAGGACTGCTTGCTGAGCCGCCCCAGCTCCTTGAGCAGCTTCTCCTCCGCCTCCCGCTCCAGCCGCAGGGCCAGGATCTTCTGGCGGTACTCCTCAATCTCGTTGTCCTCGTCGCTCTCCCCCAGCTCCCGGCGGATCACCTGAAGCTGCTCCCGGAGGATGTGGTCCCGCTGGACCTCCCCCACATGCTGGCGGAGCTTCCGCTCCAGCTCCTGCTCCAAGTTGATGATGTCCATCTCCCGCTTTAAGAGCTCATTCATCTTCTCCAGACGGGCGGTGGGACGCAGCTCCTCCAAAATAAGCTGTTTATCCTGATGGCGGAGCATCAGATTCTGGGCGATATAGTCGGCCAAATACCCCGGATCCCGGCTGTCCGCCGCCACGCCCAAGATCTCGTCGCCGCCCCGCGGGGACAGCTCACAGTACTCCTGCACATTGGAGAAGGTCTGGCGCAGCAGGGCCTCCAGCTTATCCCGACCGATCCGGGGCTTCCGCTCCGGCAACAGCTCCACATGGGCCCGGAGATAGGGGGTGGTCTGCCACAGCCGCTTGAGCACGGCCCGGCTCTTCCCCTCCATCAAAACCCGGATCGCCCGCTCACTGATCCTGAGAATCTGCCGGATGGCGGAGACGGTGCCAATAGCATACAGGTCCTCCTCCGAGGGCAGGAAGGTGCCGATCTCCCGCTGGGCGACCAAAAAGATCTCCTCATCGTTCTCCATGGCCCGCTCCAAGGCCCGGATGGAGGCCTCCCGCTCCACATCCAGGCTCATGAGCATATTGGGGAAGATCGTCAGCCCCCGCAGCGCCATAGCGGGAATATTTAAAGTGGTCTGTTCCATGGTAAGAATGCTCCTTTCTCACAGGGCACAGGCTCTGTCTGAGATAGGCAAAAAAAGTATTCGTCAAAAAAGAGGCGTCAGAGGGCGCCTCTTTTTTCTCTCCCCCTTACGAGGCGGAGTCATGGCGCTCCCGGCTCTGCTCCGCGGACATATGCCGATGGGTGTGGGCCATATCCCGCTGGATCTCCGGCAGCTCCTCCCCCCTGACACAGGGGGCGGTCACCCGGACCTGCACCACCGTGGGGTCCGAGGGAATGTCGTACATAATCTCGGTGAGCAGCCCCTCCATCACCGCCCGCAGCCCGCGGGCGCCGATGTTGCGCTCGATGGCCTTGTCGGCCACCGCCTCCAAGGCATCCTTGTCAAAGAGGAGCTCCACCTCGTCATAGGAGAACAGCTTCTGATACTGCTTCACCAGGGCGTTCTTGGGCTCGGTGAGAATCCGCACCAAATCCCCCCTGTCAAGGGACTCCAGCGGCGCGATCACCGGCAGACGGCCCACCAGCTCGGGGATGATGCCGAACTTCAGCAGATCATGGGGCTGGACCTCCTTCAGAAGCCTACCCACATCCCGCTCCCGCTTGCTCTCGATCTCCGCGCCAAAGCCGATCCCCTTCTTGTCCAAGCGCTTCTCGATGATTTTCTCCAGACCATCGAAGGCGCCGCCGCAGATAAAGAGGATGTTGTGGGTGTCGATCTGGATAAACT
>CANPBB010000068.1 GCA_947572235.1 uncultured Clostridia bacterium | reverse complement strand
CGCCATCCTGGACGGCTCCATCCTCAAGGCTGAGACCAAGACCATCCCCTACTTCGGCTTTGAGGTGCCCACCGCCCTGCCCGGCGTGGACCCCGCCATCCTGGATCCCCGGGACACCTACGGCGACGCCGCCGAGTGGGACACCAAGGCCAAGGATTTGGCCAGCCGCTTCGTGAAGAACTTTGTCAAGTACACCGGCAACGACGCCGGCAAGGCCTTGGTGGCCGCCGGCCCCAAGGTGGACTGATTTATCCCGTTCCCGCACCCCTCAGCCCGCCCCCTCCGGGGGCGGGCTTTTTGTGGGGGACAGCACCATAGGCATCCCGCAAAAAGCGGGCGGGGATTTTCCCCGCCCGCTCTTTCACTCCGCAAACACCTGCGTCAAATCAATCACGCAGTCCTCCAAGACATTCACCCGCACCGTCTCCCCGGCTGTGCCAAAATCCTTTGCCGAGTAGCGCCCATCCTCCAGCAGAAAGACCTGCACCGACCTGCTGACAGGGTCCACGATCCAGTACTCCCGCACCCCGGCCTGTTGATAGAGGTTGAATTTGGTCAGCCTGTCATGCCGCTGTGTGGAGGGGGAGAGGATCTCCATCACCAGATCCGGCGCGCCCCTGCAGCCGATGTCATCCAGCTTGGCGGGATCACACACCACCGTGATGTCCGGCTCCACCATCGTGTCCACATCCTCCGGTCGGTCCCGCTTCTCCTCAAACAGCCGGACAGCAAAGGGGGCGGGATAGACCGAGCACTTCTTCCCCTGCAGATAGTTGCCGATTTGTCGATTCAGCTGGGAAACGATCCCTTGGTGCGCTCTGGAGGGCGGGGCCATCATCACGGGGTAGCCGTTGATCAGCTCCATACGCTCCTGCTCCTCCCACGCCAGTACGTCAGCCAAGGTGCAGCGGTTTTCTTGCGGCAATGGCATACAATCACTCCTCCGTCACTTTGTTTTCCCTATTATAAGCAATTTTCCCAAAGAAAACAAGACCGCCGCGGGATTTCCCCTCTACAGCGTCACCACCTTGGTGGCAATCCGCTCCCGAAACACGCCGTCGTGCTCCACAAACACCATGGTGGGTGCAAACTCCAGCAGCAGCGTCTCAATCTGTATGCGGGAGTACACGTCAATAAAGTTCAGCGGTTCATCCCATACATACAGATGGGCCCGCTCACAGAGGCTCCGGGCAATCAGCACCTTCTTCTTCTGCCCATCGGAGCAGTTCTCCAAAGGCTTCTCAAACTGCACCTTGGTAAAGTCCATCTTCTGTAAAATTGCCTTAAATAGACTCTCGTCAATCTGACACGCCGCCGCATAGTCCGCCAGCGCCCCTTGGAGGTGGGCGGTATCCTGCGGCACGTGGGAGACCACCAGCCCCGAGGCCGTGGTCACGCTGCCGCTGTGGCGGATGTCCGCCCCGGCGAGGAGCTTCAAAAGACTGCTCTTGCCGCAGCCGTTGCGCCCGTCCAAGGCTACCCGCTCCCCCTGACGGACGGTGAAGGACACCGGCGGGCAGACCGCCGCCCCGTCGTACTGGGGCGACACCGCCTCGAAGGAGACCAGAAGATCCGCGTGGTAGGACAGGGGGAAGAGCTTCAGCCGCTGGACGCTCTCCTGATTTTTCAGCAGGCCGCTCTTTTCCGCAATGGCCCGCTGCTGCCGGTCGGCGATGGCCTTGGACCGCTTCATCATCTTGGCGGCCTTGTGGCCCACATAGCCCTTGTCGGCGGCCCCCATCTTGCTGGCCTCCACCCGGTCGGACCACACCGCTGTCCGCCGGGCGGACTGCTGGAGGCGCTTGATATCCTTCTGTAAACGCTCCTTCTGGGCCTCCTCGGACCGCTGCCGGTCCTGAAAGTCGGCCATATAGGCGGAGAAGTTCCCGCCCCGCACCTCAATGTCGGAGCGGTTGAGGGACAGAATGTGGTCCACACAGCCGTCCAAAAACTGCCGGTCGTGGGAGACCAGCAGGAACCCCCGCTTCCGCCGCAGGTATGCCGACACCAGCTGCCGGGCCTTGGCGTCCAAGTGGTTGGTGGGCTCGTCGATGAGCAAAAACCGCCCCGGATTGAGAAACAGCGCCGCCAGCAGCGCCTTGGCCCGTTCCCCGTTGGAGAGCGTATCGAAGGGCCGGTACAGGGTCTCCGCGTCCATCTCCAAGAGGTTCAGTTCCCGGAGAAACTCCCAGTCCTCCGCGGCGGGACAGCTCTCCTCAAGCACCTCCAAGGTCATCCGCTCCGGCCGGGAAACCGGGTATGGGAAGTAGGAGAAGGCTGCCGAGGCGGTGATCCGCCCTTGGTACGCATATTCCCCCATCAGCAGACGGAGGAAGGTGGTCTTTCCCCGTCCGTTCCGGCCGACAAAGCCCAGTTTCCAGTCCGTGTCGAACTGTAGATTCACATTTTCAAAAATATTGTCATAACTGGAGGGGTAAGAAAACGTCAGCCCCTCCACCTTTACCATAGACATGCACATAACCTCCTCTGCCGTTTCCTGCGCCCAAAGCAAAAGGAGCCGCAAAGAAAGTGATTCCTTGCAGCTCCGGCACGGCACAGCGCCGCCGGCCCGCTGAAAAGCGGACGGCGAGACGGTATTCAGAGGCCGGATCGGGCAGGTGCGCAGCTTTCTTGCAAATGGGCGCAGCAGTACCGCACCGTGCGGCACCGTCGCGTATTCCAATGTTATTTGCAAGAAGAATTGCGCATCTTCCCACCCCTCTCCCTATTTTCCGGGCCAGTAT
Organism: uncultured Clostridia bacterium; assembly: GCA_947572235.1. Taxonomy (GTDB): domain Bacteria; phylum Bacillota; class Clostridia; order Oscillospirales; family Oscillospiraceae; genus CAJFPI01. Next base: position 11,675 of record CANPBB010000068.1, on the reverse strand, counting down.
AACACAGTGCGAGGCGGAAAGCAAATAAAATTTTTTGAAAACGCCAAACTTTTTTGCCCCCCGCCCCGTCTATTCCATAGACGTCACTCAGCGGCAAGCTTGCAAAATCTTTTTAAGAAAGGACGGCTTAGCCATGCAGACCCCTGCCGACACGCCCCTGACAACCTATCTGATAGCGGAGCAGGCCCGGTTCTACCGCTTGGCCTACAGCTACCTGCGCCAGCGGGAGGACGCGCTGGACGCGGTGCAGAGCGCCGTGTGCCGGGCGCTGGAGCGGCAGGACAGCCTGCGAAACCCGGAGCTGATCCGCCCCTGGTTCTACAGGATTCTGATCAACACCTGTTTGGATGTCCTGCGCCGCCGGAGCAGGGTGGTCCCGCTGGAGGACTGGGCGGAGACCGGAAGGGAGGACCCGCCGCCGCCGGATGAGGATTTATCGCGGCAGGTGGAGGCCCTGCCGCCGCCGGTGAGTACGGTGATCAAGCTGCGCTTCTACGAGGATCTGTCCCTGCGGGAGATCAGCGAGGCCACCGGCAGCAATGTGAACACCGTAAAGAGCCGCCTGTACGCGGGCCTGAAAAAACTGCGGATATCAATGGAAGGAGAGGATATCAGATGAAGAAATTGGAGGAGGCCAGAAGGGCCTATGAGAACACCCCTATCCCCGAGGAGCTGTCCAGCCGTGTGGAGGAGGGCATCCGGCAGGGCCGGGGCGCCCGGCAGAGGCGCCAGCGCCTGCGCCGCCGGTGGCTCAGCGCCGCCGCCTGCCTGACGCTGCTCATCGCCGGACTGAACATGTCCCCCACGGTGGCCCAGGCCGCCGCCGAGGTCCCCGTCATCGGCGGACTGTTCCGTGTGCTGACTTTCGTCAGCTACGATAAGACGGAGGACGACATCAACTACTCCGTCACCGTCCCCGAGGTGGACGCGGAGAGCGCCTTGGCGGAGACTGTCAACAAGGTGATCCAGGAGAAGGTGGACCAGCACTTGGCCAAGGCCCAGCAGGACTGGGAGGAGTATCGGGAGGCCTTCTTCGCCACCGGCGGCACTGAGGAGCAGTGGGCCGGCCGTCAGATGGATGTGATCGTGGACTATGAGATCAAGTTCCAGAGCGACACGGAGGTCTCCTTCGTTGTCACCATGGCGGAGGGCTGGGTCAGCTCCATGGAGGAGCGGACCTGCTACAACCTAAACTTGACGGAGAACCGGGAGATCACCCTAAAGGACCTTTTGGGTGAAAACTGGGCGGAGATCAGCACCGCCGCCATCCAGCGCCAGATCGACGAGGAGCCCCAGAAATACTTCACCCCGGAGATGGGCGGCTTTACCGCCGTGGACGAGAACACCGCCTTCTACATCCGGGAGGACGGCGTACCCGTGGCCCTGTTCGCCGAGTATGAGATCGCCCCCGGCTCCACCGGCTTCCCCGAGTTCCCCTTGGCCTGAGGATTTAAACCGCCGCGGCAAGGCGCGCCGAACCTTTTGAGAAGGTCCGGCGCGCCTTTTTTCCGCCTTTGGCCGCTGGACTTGCTTCCCGCGGCCGGAGGTGGTACAATATCCCCTGTCAACCAACCGCGGAGACGCAAAACAAAAGGAGGTGAAACCCATGAAACCTGTTGTCCTCAGCGCTGACGGCGAGGCCATGCTCTACTCCGTCCCCGACGCCGTGGCGGAGCACTTGGAGGACTGCTGTATGGCGTTTTGCACCCACTGGCTCTGGGAGAGCCCGGAGGCGGAGCGGTACCGCCAAACCGTCAACGGCATCACCGTCGTGTGCTACACCGCGGCGGACTTCGTTGGCTACCTGAACACCTATGCCTTCCCCGGCCAGCCATCTTTTCTGATAGAGGGTTTGGGCTGTCCCTTCTATGAGATCCCCGCCCGGTACCAGAACCTCCCCCGCTTCAACTTCTGACATCCGCCGGATAAATTGTGAACTTTTCCCCCAAAAATTGACAGGGGGGCGGATGTGGAGTATAGTATATCTAAATTCTATCCCATCCCCGGAGGTATCCGCCCTTGGAGACACCATACACCTCCCGCTGCCGCGCCGTGCGCGTGGGCGGGCTTTTCCTTGGCGTTTTCGCCATCCTGATCTGCTGCCAGACGGTGAGCCTGCAGGGCCTTCAGCCGGCCTATGCTTGGACCGCCGCCCACCCCGCCGCCGCGGCGCTGACCGTTTTGCTGCTGCTGTGCGCCATGGGAACCCTCTATGCCCTCACCCGGTTTCTGAGCCTCAGCTTCCTCCTCACCGCCGCCGTCCCCGTAACCCTCACCGTTGTCAGCTACTACCGCATGGTGATCAACGGCGAGCCCCTGATGCTGACAGACTTCTCCCTCCTTGGCCAGTTCGCCGGCGTGGCGGGCTTCGCCACGGACCGAATTACCGTCTCCGCCGCCACTTGGACAGCGCTGCTGCTCCTGCTGCGCCTCTTGGGCGCCGCGGTGCTGGTGGACATCGCCTTGGAGCGTCCACCCCGTGCGGGGCGGCTCCACCGGGCGGGACTGGGCTTCTCAATGCTGGTGATCAGTGTGTCCATCGCCGGGAATACCTACTGCGTGGAGGCCTACCGGCACTACGCCATGCAGGTGGAGCGGGACCGGGCCTGCGGCGTACCCCTGAGCCTTTTGAGCACCTACTTGGGCAGCGAGGCCGCCGGCAGCGACGAGTACAGCGAGCTCCGGATGAAGCGCCTGCTCTTGGAGATGGAGGCGGCCATCGGCGAGACCGGCGATCAGCGCCCCCATATCATCTTCGTGATGAATGAGAGCTTCTTTGATGTGACCCGCCTGCCAGGACTCACCTTCTCCGCGGACCCCCTCCCCAACTACCACCGCTTGGAGAGCCAGACCACCTACGGCCGCTTCTACACCACCACCTGCGGCGGCGGCACCGGCTGGGTGGAGATGCAGGTGTTCAACGGCGTTGCCAAGGACTTTCTGGGTCCCGAGCGGGCCAACACGGATCTGACAGAGGAGGAGTACGCCCTGCTGCCCTCCTATGTCCGGGTGCTTCAGGAGAACGGCTACCACACCACCGCCTTCCACGCCCACACCGACGAGCTGTACAACCGCTCGGAGAACTACCCGCGGATCGGCTTTGACGAGGTGCTGTTCTTCGAGCCCTTCAAAACCGGTGCCACCTACGAGGGGGGCTACTTTGACGACAGCTCCAGCGCCGACGTGATCATCTCCCTCTTCGAGCAGTACCGGGAGAACCCCACCTATCTCTACACCATGACCATGCAGAACCACCAGCCCTACTACGCCGGCCGCTACAGCGAGGACCGTGTGACGGTGACAAGCGAGCTGCTTGCGCCGGAGGATCTGGAGGTGCTCCAATGCTATGTCAACGGCATCTATGACGCGGACCGGATGCTGGGGAAGCTGGTGGACTACTTCTCCAAGGTGGAGGAACCGGTGATTCTCGTGTTCGCCGGTGACCACGTGCCCAGCCTCTATCTGTCGGAGACGGAGACGGTGTACTCCAAGCTGGGCTATGTGGACGCTCCCCTCAGCGCGGACTGGAGCGCGGATGAGTACCGCCGGATGCTCTCCACGGACTACATGCTCTGGACCAACTTTGACGCCGAGGCGGGAAGACAGGACACCTCCTGCACCGTTCTGGGCGGGGAGCTGCTGCGCCGGGCCGGGGTGCCCTCCACCCCCTACTTCGCCTATTTGGCCCAGAGTGCGAAATCGCTTCTCTTCTACACCGGCAGTCTCTGGATCGGTCCCGACGGGGAGCTGCTGCCGGAGGACGACGAGGCGGGCTTAAAGGCTTACCGGGACAACCAGGACATCATCTATGACCTGCTCTACGGTGAGGGCTACATCGCCGATCAGATCAACCGGATCCCATAATCCCGCGGCGGCAGAGGCGAATTGACAGCCCTCTGCCGCCGTGCTATACTGGCGTGAGAAAGGGGGGGGTACCCCATGAAACGAACCCGGCGCGCCCTTCTGGCGGCCCTGCTGGCGCTCCTCCTCCTCACCGCCTGCGGCCCCCGCCCCGCCCATGAGCGCATCGCCGGCGACATGCGCCGCGCCTATGCCGACCCCCGCTTAAACTACTGCGTAGAGAAGTACGGCGACGAGTTCACCGTCTCCGACACCGGGGACGTCCGCTCCACCCGCTTCGGCGGGATGCAGGTCTACCTCCAGTGGGACGAGGAGGAGGGGACATACAAGGACGGCTACTTGGTCTATCTCCGGGAGGAGGAGCTGCTGTCCCTGCTGGCCCCCATTGCCGCCACGGCCTTTGACGAATACAAACTGTGCCTGAGCCCCTACTTGGTCTGTCCCTCCTCCTTCGATAGGGACACCACCGCTGAGGAGCTCCTCCATGTGACCGCCTTGGACGACAGCGCCTACGGCCCCGCGGTGCAGACCTTTGTCTACACCACCGCCGACCCGGTTAACCGGGAGCTGGATATGGCGGCCCTCCGGGACGCCCTCTGGGCGGAGGACTACGCCCTCCGGGTCTATCTCTGCTATGTCACCGCCGAGAGCTTCGCCCAGGTGAGCCGGGAGGCCCACCGGAACGGCGCCCTTTTGAACCTGCCCTACCGGTGCAGGCTTGCCTTTACCATAGAGCCGGACGAGTTCTGCCTGTCCCGGACTTTCTATCGCTGCGGCGAGGAGGCGGAGGCCTCCGAGAGCGAAGAATAGACGCACCCGCCGGTCTCCCCGGCGGGTGTCGCCGCTGACACCACCGAATCAAAGGAGGCCCGCCCATGCCCCATATCCTGATCGTGGAGGACGACCGCTCCCTAAACGCCGGCATTGCCTTGGCCTTGGGGGAGGCCGTCTTCGCCTGCGCCTACACCTTGGAGGAGGCGGAGGCCGCTCTGACCGCCTCCTCCATAGACCTTGTGATCCTGGACATCAACCTCCCCGACGGCAGCGGCTTGGACCTCCTCCGGCGCCTGCGCCGGCACTCGGAGGTGCCGGTGCTCCTCCTCACCGCCAACGACTTGGAGCGCGACGAGGTGGCGGGCTTGGAGGCCGGAGCCGATGACTATGTGACCAAGCCCTTCTCCTTGGCGGTGCTCCGGGCTCGGGCGGGCCGTCTCCTGAGCCGCCGCCCGGCGGGGGGCATCTCCCTGCCCCCCTTTGCCTTCGATTTCGCCGCCCTCCGCTTTACCGTGGACGGCGCGCCGGTGGACCTCTCCCGCACGGAGCAGCGCCTTCTGCGTCTTCTGGTGGAGAACCGGGGCCGAACCCTGTCCCGGGACCTGCTCCTCAGCCGGGTGTGGGACGGGGGCGAGTTCGTGGATGAGAACGCCCTCTCCGTGGCGGTGCGCCGTCTGCGCTCCAAGCTCCCCGGAGCGCCCATCAAGACTGTCTACGGCGTGGGCTACCAGTGGGAGGCGGCAAAATGAGAGAGACTCTGTGCCTGCTGACAGCCCTCCTGAGCCTTGCCGCCGCCCTCATCGCCCTCCTCCGCGCCCGCCGTCACCGCCGGCGCATAGACGCCATGATCGACCAAGCTATCGCCGGCGGTTTCACAGAGGAGACCTTTGACGAGAGCTCCCTCTCCGCCTTGGAGGGCAAGCTCTCCCGCTTTCTCAGCGGCTGCGCCGCCGCCAACAGGGACCTGAGCCGGGAGCGGGAACGCATGGCCGGACTGATCAGCGACATCTCCCACCAGACCAAGACCCCCGCCGCCAACATCCTCCTGTATGCCTCCCTCTTGGAGGAGAGCCTTACCGGCCAGCGGCAGGAGCAGGCCTCGGCCATCCGCCGTCAGGCGGAGAAGATGGTCTTCCTCCTGGACACCCTGATGAAGGGCTCCCGCTTGGAGGCGGGGATGATCGCCCTCCATCCGGAGCACCGCCCCCTGACCCCTCTCCTGACAGAGACCGCCGCCCAAGTCTCCGCCGCTGCGGAGCGCCGCTCTGTCGCCGTCACCCTCCGCCCCACCGGCATCTCCGCCCGCTTCGACAGCCGCTGGACAGCGGAGGCGCTGTACAACATCGTGGACAACGCGGTAAAGTACACCCCCGCCGGCGGCTGCGTGACCCTCTCCGTCACCGCCGGGGAGCTTTTCTGCCGCATCAACGTCTCCGACACCGGCCCCGGCATCCCTGAGGCGGAGCGCCCCTTGGTATTCCAGCGGTTCTACCGCGGGAGGGACTGCCGTGAGGCGGAGGGCAGCGGCTTGGGCCTGTACTTGGCGCGGGAGATCGTGCAGGCGGAGGGAGGGTATGTGAAGGTCTCCTGTCCGGTGGGAGGAGGGAGCGTGTTTTCGGTATACCTTCCGAGTTGAACAGTAGGAATTAGGAGCTGTGTTGTCCCATGGGGCGGGACGGTTTGAATTGGTTTGCCTGCGGCAGATGATGGGAGAGCGGCGGCCTGCCGGGTATTCTACTGATGGTAGGGTGACTTTTTGGGTATTTGGGGGTATGATGAAGGGAAATAAAACGGAGGAGGCTGCTGTATGGAGCATGATTTGAACACCTCGATGGGGGCTCTGATCCGGGCGGCGCGGATGGAGCGGGGGATGAAGCAGCGGGAGCTGGCGGAGTGCCTTGGCGTCACCGACAAGGCGGTGAGCAAGTGGGAAAATGGCGGCAGCTGTCCGGATATCGCCCTTCTGATCCCCTTGGCGGAGGCTTTGGGGCTGGAGGTTACGGAGCTGCTTCAGGGACGCCGCCACCAGAGCGCCCCCGACCCGGAGGAGATCGCCCTCCGCACCCTGACCTACTCGCAGGAGACCGGCCAGCGCCGCCGGAAAAACCTGCGCCTCTGGCTCTTTGGCCTCATCAGCGCCCTGCTTTTGCTGTCGGCCATCGTCTGCTGGATTGTCGATGCGGCATTGAACCACGATCTGACTTGGTCCCTGCTGGTCTGCTGCTCCTTGGCTTTAGCTTGGGTGATTCTCCTGCCCCTGCTCACCGCACAGAAGCGCCCTGTCCTCTGGTCCTTAGCGGCCCTCTCCGCCTCCATCCTCCCCTACCTCTACATCATGGGTGACTTGCTGAACGCCCCTTGGGTATTCCGCTTCGGTCTCCCCATTGCTCCGGCGGCCATGCTGTACCTCTTGGGGATCTATGCCATGGTCCGCCTCTACCGCCGCCGCAAATGGCGCGCTGCCGGTGAGATCCTGGAGATGTCAGCAATCTTAGAGGCCTACATTGATTTTATTGTCTACGCCTACTTGGGCACCGAAATGATCTGGATCGGTCCCCTCACCACCATAGCCCTCTCCCTATGCTGTTTCTTGGCGGACTACATCCTCCGTCATCGCAAAAGCGAAACTTAGAAACCGGAGACCCGCAGAACAATGCGGGCCTCCGTTCTTTTATGGCAAGCCGCTCCCACTCCTAACGCCTAATTCCTATATTCAAACAAAATCTGTCCAACCTGTCACATTCTCGAAAGAATCTGGAAAGAATTCTGTGCTACACTATCCTCATCAAACGCAAAGGAGCGCGTACCATGTCCATCCTACAGACCAAAGACCTGCGCAAGCACTACGGCGCAGGCGATACCTTAGTCAAAGCCTTAGACGGCGTGGATCTCAGCGTGGAGGCCGGGGAGTTTGTGGCCATTGTGGGTACCTCCGGCTCCGGCAAGTCCACCCTCCTCCACATGCTGGGGGGCTTGGACCGCCCCACCTCCGGCTCCGTCAGCGTGGACGGCAGGGACATCTTCTCCCTGAAGGATGAGGAGCTGACCATCTTCCGCCGCCGGAAGATCGGCTTCGTTTTCCAAGCCTACAACTTGGTGCCGGTGCTCAGCGTCTATGAGAACATCGTCCTCCCCATCCAGTTGGACGGCGGCCGCGTGGACGAGGGCTACGTCCGGCAGGTGGTCCAGACCTTGGGCTTGGAGACCAAGCTCCAGAGCCTCCCCAGCCAGCTCTCCGGCGGACAGCAGCAGCGGGTGGCCATTGCCCGGGCCCTGTCCACCAAGCCCGCCATCCTGCTGGCCGACGAGCCCACCGGCAATTTAGACAGCAAGACCAGCCTGGACGTGCTGATGCTTATGCAGGTTACCGCCAAGAAGTTTGCCCAGACCATGGTGATGATCACGCACAACGAGGAGATCGCCCAGATGGCCCACCGGATCATCCGCATTGAGGACGGCCGGATTCTGACGCGCTGAGGAGGGGGCTGCCATGAGAGTATCCAACCGCGGGTGTATCCGCACCCTCAGCTGGCGGAGCCTCTGGTCCGCCCGTACCCGAAACGCCGTGGCCGTTCTGGCCATCGCCCTGACCACGGTGCTCTTCACCTCCCTCTTTACCATCGCCGCCTCCATCAACTACTCCTACCAGCAGGAGAATTTCCGTCAGGCCGGCGGCGACTTCCACGGCACTTTTAAGGAGCTCACCTATGCGCAGATGGAGGATCTGCGCACCGATCCGCTGATTGCGGAGGACTTCGCCCGCCTGTTCGTGGGGATGCCCTCGGAGCCCCCCTTCAACAAGTCCCACGTGGAGGTGAGCTATTTAGAGAGCGCCGCCGCCCCCCACTACTTCTGTGTTCCCAAGGAGGGGACCCTTCCGGAGGAGGGCACCGACCAAGCCGCCACAGACACCCACGTCCTGTCCCTCTTGGGCGTGGAGCCCAAGGTGGGGGCGCGGTTCACCATCACCTTCAACTTGGACGACATGACGGGCCATCCCATCCCGGTGACCCGGACCTACACCCTCTCCGGCTGGTGGGAGTACGACAGCGCCGTGGTGGCCAACCAGATCCTGCTCCCCCGGTCCGAGGCGGAGGCCCTCTGCGCCCTTGGCAGCGGGGACTCCTATTCCCTGACCGGCAAGTGGAACTTGGACGTGATGTTTCCCAACGCCCTCCACATTGAGGAGGACATGCTCCAGGTCCTTCAAAACCACGGCTACCAGCACGAGGACGCCCAGGAGGGGAACTACCTGAAGATCGGCGTCAACTGGGGCTACACCGGGGCCCGGATCAGCCAGAGCTTCGATCTGATGAGTGCCGCCGCCATCGCTGCCATTCTCCTTTTGATCATCTTCACCGGCTATCTCATCATCTACAACGTGTTCCAGATCTCCGTCACCAACGACATCCGGTTCTACGGCCTCCTGAAAACCATCGGCACCACCGGCTCCCAGCTCAAGCGGATCATCCGCCAGCAGGCGTGGCTGCTGAGCGCCGCTGGCATCCCCATAGGCCTGCTCCTGGGCTTTCTGATCGGCAATAAGCTGACGCCGGTGATCATGGCTCAGCTCAGCTACAAGAACGCCTTCGTCTCGTTCAACCCCTATATTTTCCTTGGGGCCACACTGTTTTCCCTTTTAACCGTGTTCCTCTCCTGCACCCGCCCGGGCCGGATGGCGGCGAAGGTGTCCCCGGTGGAGGCCCTCCGCTACACCGACGGCGGCGGACAGACGAAGCGGGCCGCAAGACGCCTCAAACGCCGCAAAGCCGGCACCGGCGCGTCTCTGCCGTCCATGGCTTGGGCCAACCTGAGCCGCGGCAGGGGCAAGACTGTGGTGACGGTGTTCTCCCTGACCCTGGCCGTGGTGCTGGCCACCATCACCTACACCTTCTCCGCCGGCTTCGACATGAGTAAGTACCTATCCCGGAACGCCAATGTGGACTTCATCTTAGGCCATGCGGCCTACTTCCAATCCAGCGTCGGTTTTCGGAGCACCGATGAGGAGGTGCCGGAGAGGGTCATCTCCGATGTAAACGCCTTGGGCGTCATCGAGGAGGGCGGCCGTATCTATGGCAGTGTCTCCGCCACGCAGCAGTTCGTTACCGAGGAGTGGCTCCGCCAGGGCTGGGGGGCTTTTAACTCCAAGGAGACCGTGGATCAAGTTATTGAGAGTACCCCCCGCCTGCCCAGCGGCCTTTTGGAGGCCACAGCGACCCTGTACGGCATGGAGGACCTTCCCCTGTCCCTGCTGAATGTGCTGGAGGGGGATCTAAGTCCTCTGTCGGACCCTGATCAGAAGGCCATTGCCGCCGTTTATTTCTCCGATGACTACAACGAAACCCAGTGGGACACCAACTGGGCCAAACTGGGGGACACGGTGACCATCCGCTATGTCACCGAGATGGAGTACTTCTACCGGGACACCGGGGAGGTCTTTACGGATGTGGACGCCGCCATAGAGACCGGCAGGCCTTGGGGGGAGCGGGCTAAGGTCTACGAGGACGTGGACTACACCGTCTGCGCCTTGGTGCGGATCCCCACCTCTATCTCCTACCGCTACTGGGTTTTGGGCTCGGATGAGTTCATTTTAGGGGCGGAGCGGTTTAAACGGGACACCGCCACAAAGAGCGTTATGGCCTATGTTTTCAACACCGCTGACGGGAGCGAGGACGCTATGGAGGACTTCCTTGCCCGGTACACCGACAGTGTTCAGCCCCTCTACGACTACGAGAGCCGGGCCACCTATGAGGCGGAGTTTGAGGGGTTTAAGCGCATGTTTGCCACCATGGGCGGGGCCTTGAGCCTGATTGTGGGGCTGGTGGGCGTGCTGAACTTTGTTAACACCGTCCTCACCGGTATTCTTGCCCGACGGCGGGAGTTTGCTGTCCTCCAAGCCGTTGGTATGACAGGGAAACAGCTCAAAACCATGCTGGTCTGGGAGGGCCTTTGCTACACCGTCCTCTCCCTGCTGGCGGCCTTGGCGCTGACGGTTTGTTTAGGCCCCTTGGTGGGTGCCGCTGCCTCGGATTTCTTCTGGTTTTTCACCTATCGCCTGACAATAACGCCTATTTTGCTGCTTTTACCGGTGTTTTTGCTGCTGGGGCTGATTGTCCCCCTGCTTACCTACCGCTCCATTGCCCGGCACACCGTGGTGGAGCGCCTGCGCGCCGCGGAGTAGGTGCCGTATCTGCGCCGCGCCGGTGTATGCAGCCGGTTTTTGGCAGCCTGAGGCAGGGGACCCTGAGGGGTCCCCTGCCTGTTTTGACTGCTGGGGACTGTCCTTTATTGGAGAATATTTGTTTTCATATAGAGGACAAATGGCGGTTTTTACACACGAAAAAACGGCAAAAAAACGCGAAAAACAGCAAAAAAACAGCAAAAAAGCACCCTCTCGTTGCACGCAAAAAAGCAACCAAAGGACCTCCGCACCCTGTTTATAGCACCCTCCGCCGCACCAAGCCGGCGGAGGGTGCTATGATATTAAAGCCGCCCTATTTGTCCGCCCCGCTGCCGTGTTCCCTCCCCTCGAGGGGGGAGGCGCATCTGAAGGGGAGAGGGGCGGGGGGACGTGAGGAATTTCCGATGATTTCCATATCTTGCCGGGGCTGAGGGCGGGGGCGGTGGGGGCCGTCGGAGAAACGGGGGTCTCCTCTGTCCGGTTTCCTGCTGTGTCCCCTCTCGAAGGGAGGGAGGCGTTCCTGTGGGGGAGGCGTGAGGGGGGCTAATTGCTATCATTTTCGAATTAAAAATTCGGAAATCGTATATTTGATTTGAGCTGTTTTGCTTGCCGCTGCTTACAGCGGCAAGCAAAACATGGCGCATATTACTTCCTACCTTTCCGTTCGGAAGTAATAGCATGTTTCGCCAAGGCCGAGGGCAAAGGGGAGATGATGGGGGCGGCGGGGGCCTTTGCCGAGGGCGGGGCTCTCCGGCAAGGGGACGGGGCTCTCCGGCGAGGGGACGGGGCTCTCCGGCGAGGGGGCGGGGCTCTCCGGCGAGGGGACGGGGCTCTCCGGCGAGGGGGCGGGGCTCTCCGG
>CANPBB010000067.1 GCA_947572235.1 uncultured Clostridia bacterium | reverse complement strand
AATACGCCGTGGGCCTCATCCATCTTCACGCAAAGAAGCCGGACCTTGTCCTCCAAGAGGTTTTTGCCAGTTTCCGTATCTTTAATTTCACCCAAGCCGCTGCTTGGGCTGTGGACACGTCTCAGGGCACAGCCAAATATAAGCATCATGTCAATTTCTCCGACGCTGTCTTTGTCTGCTGTACTTTCCTACGCTGCTCCGCCTTGGACGCACCGTCCCAAGGCCGATAATCACGAGTAACCGCAAAAAATGATCAGCCCGATAGGGCTGATCATTTCCTATTATCCCATTACCATCTCTTGAATGCAATATTCATGTCCACTCGACCATCTATGCCGTTTACATTTCCGTGGTCGCTGTACTGCCAGATGTGGTAGTTATAGTACATCGTGGGGTACATAGAGTCCGCGTTGGGGTAGTACGCAAACCAGAAATCGTAGTCCGTCAGACGGTCCAGCTGATAGCGTAGGTACCCTGTGGGGAGATTGAAGTACACCATGGGGATGTACCCCTCCTCCGCCACGCGCTCGCAGAAAGCGATGGCCGCGTCGGTGAGGATCTCCGGCTCCAAGCCGTAGTTGCGGTAGGATTTGCTGTTGGCCTCCCAGTCGTAGACCACCGGGTAGTCGATATCTAAGCCCTCGATGGCGGCTAACAGGTACTCCGCCTCCTCTACGGCCTCCCTCTCGTTGGTGGCAGTGGAGAAGAAGTAGCACCCCACCTTCAGGCCCGCCCGGGATGCGCCCTTAGCGTTCTGGATAAAGTACTCATCTAAATTCAGCGTGCCTTGGGTATAGCCTCTAAAGCCCACGCGGAGCATCACAAACTCAATGCCGGCATCCTTCACCTTTTGCCAGTCCACATCCCCTTGGTAGCTGGACACGTCGATCCCCACATAGGCGTCCACATCTGGGTCGTCGTAGTGCATGAAGCTGCCCTCCAAGCGGAAGAGATCCTTCTCATAGGGGCACTTCTCCACGTCATAAAGCAGAGGGAGCTTCTTGTCCCGGTACTCGATATAACCCAGCTCCTCCGGGGTCGGGGGCTCCGGTTCCGGCTCCGGCTCCGGCCGGGTGGTGCCTGGGACATACTGGAGCATCCGCCACACCAAGGCGCAGAGCTCCGAGCGGATGATCCCCGTCTGGGGCAGGTAGACCAGCTTGTTCTGCTCGTTGTAGCTGCCGGTCACAATGCCTGCCTCGTACAGGGCCCGGACATAGGGGCTGTCGCAGTCGGCGAAGGGGGAGGGGTTATTCGCCTCGGGGATATGCAGGGCTTGGGCCGCCAGCTGGGCGATGAGCTCCCGGCGGATGGGGGCATCCAAGTTGGTCAGATCCTCCGGCAGCAGGTAGCCCTGCTCCTGCGCCAAGCGGGAATAGCCGCTGGCCCAATGGCTGTCGATGGACGGCTGCTCGTCGAAGCCGGCGGTGAGGAGGATCAGCTTCAGCGCCTCGCCGGCGGTGATGACCTTCCCCGGCTGGAAAGTGCCGTCGGGGTAGCCGTCCACTTTCCCCGCCACGGTGAGGTTCTTGATGTAGGAGTAGTACCACTCCCCCTCCCTCACATCGGAGTAGGGGCTGTCCCAGTCGGTGGACTGGACACCAGTGTCCAGCACCGGGCTGCTCCCCCAGTCCGCGGAGACGGTGATGGGGGTTTGGGCGATGTCGTCGCCGGTGAGCCGGGCGCCGCTCTCCGTGTACCAGCCCCGGAAGTAACGGCCGGGGTGGGTGGGGGTAGGCAGTTCCCCGTAGCAGGTGTTCACCGGGTAGAACACGGTGCTGTGGTCGATCTCCTCGGCGGTGACATCGAAGTGGACGTAGGTGTAGGCCTCGTCGCCATCGTTGTCATAGTCGCCGTAGAGGAAGAGGAAAGCCTCCTTCAGGCGGCGGACCGCCAAGCCGTGGAGGGGGGTCCGGCCGATGTGGCACCAAGAGGCGATGGCGTTGACCACCTCCTCCTCGGTGTAGTCCTCGATGCCGTTCATCAGGTACTGGCACAGACGGTAGGAGGGGTTGATCCAGCTGGTGCCCAAGTTGTAGGTCATACTGGCCAAGGCGTCGTACTGGTGCTGCGCCAAGTGGATATCGTACTTTTTGAGGAAGGCGTTGAGCTTGAGATCCATCTCCATCAGGTGTTCCACCATGAGATCCTCTGCTTCCTTCTCGGAGATGCCGTCTGGATAATCGTCTTTTTCGCAGAGACTCCCATAGCCGATATACCACTTGCCGCCGTCCTCATAGGCGAAGCGGCGGTAACTCTCAAAGTCCTTAATCAGCTCCGCCCCCTCTTCGCTGACCTGCATGTTCTCTACATCGGCCAAGGCGGCGGGGGTCAGCAGCCCTGCGGTCAGCAGCAGGGCCAGCAGCAGCGAGCAAAGTCGTTTCATCATAGGGCGCACACTCCACACATCGTATTTTCTTGCGGGCTTTTCGTCTGTTCCTGCTTATCGGGACGCTGTCAAGGGCGGAAAGGTTCCCTGATTCGGCAAAATTCGACACAGAAGTGTCTGCATTATAGCACATGGCGCTCTGTTTGAAAAGAGGGTGTTATGTTAATTCACAGTTTTGTAAAAAACTCGCCGCCTCCCTCCAACTTGTTTCCTGTGCTCCGGTATAGATTTCCTATGATATAGATTTCCTATGATTTCTTTGGATATGGCTTTTTCTTCTTGCTTTCCCTTCTCTTTTTCAGTATAATAACTGTAACCGCTCCCCTCCCCCTTCTGTACAGAAAGGAGATCCTCCATGATGGTGTCCACCAAAGGCCGCTATGCCCTTCGGGCGATGGTGCGGCTGGCCTCCCTTGGGCCGGAGTCCTATATCCCCCTGCGAGATCTGGCGGATCAGGAGGATATCTCCGAGAAGTATTTGGAGGTCATCATGAAAACGCTGGTGAAGGCGGGGCTTGTGGTGGGGCTGCGGGGTAAGGGCGGGGGCTATCGCCTGTCCCGGCCCGCCGGCGAGATCACCGCCGCGGACGTGCTGCGGATCATGGAGGGCTCCTTGGCCCCGGTGATCTGTCTGTCCCCTGACGCCTCCCGCTGTCTTAGGCAGGAGGCGTGCCCGGTGCTCTCCATGTGGAAGGAGTACCACTGGCTCACGGAGCACTTTTTTGAGGGAAAAAGCCTCCAGCAGCTGGCGGAGCCGATGAAAAAAGTTTGAATCCGCCTTGAATTTACCTTGAGCAGGCCGCGCAGGTATCATTTTCCTGCGCGGCCCCTGTATGCCTGCCGCTCCTCTGCACATCATAGAGAGACGTTCTGTTTTGCTCTCGTCACTCTATGAAAACAGGGGGTTTTTCCTATGACACACAACCACTGCCGGCGGGCGGCGGCGCTGCTTGGCACGCTGGCCATCGGCCTCTCACTGTGCGCCTGCGCATCCGATACCGTCCGCACCGCCGCGGGACCGGCGGCGGTGCCCGCCAGCGCTGACAACTGGGGGCTGTCCTTCCCCAATCCGGGTCAGTCCCCGGTGGGCAACGCCACGGCGGAGAGTCTGGCCCAGTACGACGCCCACTACCTGGGGGACACCTCCAAGAAGGTGATCTACCTCACCTTCGACTGCGGCTATGAAAACGGGTGCACGGAGAAGATTTTGGACGCCCTCCAGAAGCATCAGGCCCCCGCCGCCTTCTTTGTGGTGGGGCACATGGTGGAGAGCGCCCCGGACATCGTGCGGCGGATGGCGGCGGAGGGGCACATTGTGGGCAACCACACCTTCCACCACCCGGACATGTCCGCTATCGCCGACCAGGCCGCCTTTGAACAGGAGCTGAAAACGCTGGAGAGCCTCTATGAGGAGCTGGTGGGACAACCTCTGTCTAAGTTCTACCGCCCGCCGCAGGGGAAGTACAGCGAGGAGAACCTGCGTCAGGCCCACGCGCTGGGCTATAAGACCGTGTTCTGGAGCCTGGCCTACGTGGACTGGTACACAGACAACCAGCCCACCGCCCAGCAGGCCTATGACAAGCTGCTGCCTCGTATCCACGATGGGGCTATCGTCCTGCTCCACTCCACGTCCCAGACCAACGCGGATATTTTGGATGAGCTGCTGACCAAGTGGGAGGAGATGGGGTACACCTTTGCGTCCTTGGAGGAGCTGCCCTGAAGGGCGGCAGAGCGGTGCGGAGTATCTCCGCACCGTTTTTTCCTGCGTACGCCTTGCATCGGCGGGGGAAAAGGGCTACAATGGGGTTACTCTGTCAAAAAGGAGGACCAGTTATGGGGCTGTTTCTGCACACCGCTCTCCTTCCCCGCTGCGGCGAGGCGGAGGCCCGTCAAGCGGTGGATACATGTGCCAAGCTGTCTGTGGGGCTTGTGCCGGAGGCGTGCCGGTACCAAGAATCTGCTGCGGGGACGGCGGTCTGGTGCAATGAGGGCTGCGGCGGCTATGAGGCGCTGGCCTTGGCCCTCTCCGCCAATCTTTCCGGGCCCGCCCTGCTGCTATACATCTATGACGACGACTTCTGGGGGTACTACCTCTGTGCGGGCGGGCGGACCGTGGATCAGTTCTGTCCCCTCCCCAGCTACTTTGCGGATGTCTCCGAGGCAGAGCGGCGGCGGTTCTCCGGGGATGCCAAAGCTGTCGCCCAGTGCTTCGGCGTGGAGCCGGGGACCGTCTTAGGGTACCTCCGGCTCTGGGAGGGGGACAATTTCTGCCGCAAGGCCCGTCCCGGCGACCGGTATCCCGCCGGCGACTGCTGGCAGATGGCGGACTTTATGGCCGCCTTAGGGTTCCCCTGTGACGCAGGCGGGGAGCCGGAGCTTCCGCTGTATCCGGAGCCGGCGCTGTCACTGGAGGAGATTTTGGCCTATAGGCCGCCGGTTCCGGCGCGGCAGTCCATCGACGACATCTGTCCCCTCTCCGACCTGCCCAGCGTGCTGGACGGGGACTACATCCGCACCATCCTCAGCGAGGAGACTATCCAGTGTCTGCTGCTCTTGGGCACGGCACATCCGGAGAATGCCTACAACGCCTTGTCCCGTATGCAGAATGCCACGCGGCCGGCCCCCCATCTCTGCTTTCTCCTGGCCTACTGCGCCTACTGGACCGGCTCCTTCGGCTTCGCCTACACGGAGCTCTACAGAGCTCTGCTCCCCTCCCTGTTCCCGGCCTACCGCAATGATGCGCTGCTGACGGCGGAGGAGACCGTTCTGCTCCTCCGGGGCAGGAGCTTGGTGGTGCCTGAGGTCTCCAAGCGGCACATCGCCTGCAAGGATCTGACGCGCCTATTGGAGCTGGACCCGGAGAATGGGGACGTGTATCTGCTGGCCCGGTGCTATTTCCGCTACCTGGACTCCCAGTGGGCCGGCAGTCTCCAGCCCGCCAGGGAGGATCTCAAAGCCCTAAGCCAGCGGCCCCAGCGGTCCGGCGGCATCCCCGTGCTGTGGGAGGCGTTTCCGGAGGCGTTTCTGCGGTTTGTCAGAAGAGGGGGCGGCTAAGCGGCGGGCTGTCGGTACGGTTTTTGCGGCAGTTTTTTTCAAAAACCAAAGGGGCGCCCGTAAAAACGGGCGCCCCTTCTGAATCGAAAAAAAGACCTAACCTTAGGCTTCCTCTCTCATCTTGGCGAAGCAGTCGCTGCAGTACACAGGACGGTCGCTCTTGGGCTCAAAGGGCACTCTCGCCTCGCCGCCGCAGGAAGCGCAGGTGGCGGTAAAGTACTCCCGGGGGCCGCGGGCGGCATTCTTGCGGGCGTCGCGGCACGCCTTGCAGCGCTGGGGCTCGTTCTGGAAGCCGCGCTCCGCATAGAACTCCTGCTCACCGGCGGTGAACACGAACTCTTGGCCGCACTCTTTGCACACTAAAGTCTTGTCTTCGTACATGATGTTACCCTCTCTTTGAATAGAAAAAAATATATTGCGGTCAGCCCAGTCGCTGATTACGCCTTGATTATCGCCGCGCCGCCTTTCGACGGATGCGTTGCACGGCATTCTCCACTGATTTCACCGGCCGGTTAAGCTCCCGGGCCATCTCGGCGCAGGTCATGCCGTCTAAATACAGGGAGAGAACTCGCCTCTCCAAGGGGGAGAGCTGCTGGTTGATTCTGAAAAGGTCGCGTTCCGCGTTCTCCCGCAGAATATAGAGCTCCTCCGGGTCTGCGCTGAAGCCGCGTCCGGTTGTTAGGGCCGCATAGGCGCTGCTATCAAAGAAAGGGGTTTCAAGAGAAATGGATCGGTTCAGGGGGCTGTGCTTCTCTCTGGCGGCAGCCCTCAGCGCGGAAAACACGCGATGTCGAATACAAACCTCTGCAAACGTGCGAAAAGAAGCCTCTTTGGAGCAGTCAAACTCACGAACGGCCTTGATCAGGCCCATCATGCCCTCCTGAATCAAATCGTCGCTGTCCCCTCCAGCCAGAAAATAGGGCCGGGTAATGATGCGAACCAGACGGCGGTATCGAGTGACCAAAGCCTCCTCCGCCTGTCGATTCCCGGCGGCGGCCAAGGCACACAGTGCCTCGTCACTTTTCCCTATTGCGGAGTCATGTGAGTTTTCAATAGAAGAGATCATGCCCTATTATAACCGAATCAGAGTCCATTTGTCAAGAAAATTGTAAAAAATCTTTTCTCCGCAGGGTTACTTTTTGATGATATTCACCAATTCCACCAGACGGCCAGCGCAGGCGGCGGCCATTTCGGCGGTTTTTGCCTCCACCATCACCCGGATCAGCGGCTCTGTGCCCGAGGCCCGGACCAGCACGCGGCCCTCCCCGGCCATGGCCACCTCCTCCTGCCGGATGGCGCTGCGCAGCGCCTCGGCGTCCATCACCCTCTCCTTCAGGCCGGGGACGTTCTCCAGCCTCACGTTCTCCAGCACCTGCGGATACTGAGGGCAGACGCTGACGATCTCCGAGGCCCTTCTCCCGCTGCGCCGCAGGATCTGGAGGAATTGCAGGGCGGTGAGCTGGCCGTCGCCGGTGGTGGCGTAGTCGCTGAAGATCATGTGGCCCGACTGCTCTCCGCCGATGCGGTAGCCCTTCTCCAGCATCTTCTCCAGCACGTTCCGGTCCCCCACCGCCGTGCAGACCAAGCGCAGGCCGTTCTGGTTGCAGAACTCGTGGAGCCCCAAGTTGCTCATGACGGTGCCCACGATGGTGAGGCCCGTGAGGAGGCCCCGGTTCTTCATGTCCAAGCCGCAGACCGCCATGGTCTTGTCCCCGTCAATGACGTTTCCCTGCTCGTCGATCATCAGACACCGGTCCGCGTCGCCGTCGAAGGCCACCCCTAAGTCGTACTCGCCGGCGGTGACCATGGCCGACAGGGATTTCAGGTGGGTGGAGCCGCAGCGGTCGTTGATGTTCACGCCGTTGGGCTTGCGGTGGATAAAGTCCGCCTCGATGTCGAACTTGGCGAAGAGGTCCGGGGCGGTGGCGGCGGCGGCGCCGTTGGCGCAGTCCACCAGAATGCGCAGGCCTCCCAAATTGTCCTCTACCGTGCCCACGAGGTGCTTGATATACTCGTATTTCAGGTTTTTCATGCCGTGGATGCGCTTGCCGATGTCCCCGCCCTTGGCGGTGGCCATGTTCTCGCCGGAGAGGATCTTCTCCTCCACGCGCTCCTCCAGGGCGTCGGAGAGCTTATAGCCCTCGCCGTTGAAGACCTTGATGCCGTTGTGCTCGAAGGGGTTATGGCTGGCGGAGATCACCACGCCGGCGTCGGCGCCCACCTTGATGGTGAGGTAGGCCACCGCTGGGGTGGGGATAGTGCCCAAGGGCATCACGTCGCCTCCGGCGGAGCAGATACCGGCGATCAGCGCCCCCTCCAGCATGTCCGAGGAGATGCGGGTGTCCATGCCGATGGTGACAAGGGGCTTTTGCCCCTTTTCCTCAAAGAGAACGGCTGTAACCGCCTGCCCCACCCGGTAGGCCAGATCGGCGGTGAGGTTCTCCCCCACAATGCCGCGGATACCATCGGTGCCAAAGAGTTTTCCCATAGGTGCTTCCTTTCTCCGCCGGAATGGGCGGATATGATGTCAAATCAGTTTTTAATAAATAGGCATATGTCTATGAAATTGCATTTCCGTCGTAGTCGAGTTCGTACCGGTTGTCCGCGAAGTCGTAGAGGACGATGGACCGCTCCCGCAGCTCCACGGGATTTCTTCCGGTAACTGAGGCGAAGATGTCCGCCCCGGAGAAGTTCCACAGCCTGTTCAGACCGGCGTCCAGCATGGTGATCTCTATCTCCCCGCAGATCAAGTACGCCTGATCCACCTGATAGATGGCATCGTAACAGCCCAAGCCTCCGATGTCCACACTCCGCAGCAGCGCCCCATCGGTAACCCGGAGCTGGGTGACCCTCTTATTCTGAAGAACCGTCAAAGTCTCCCCCTCCAAGACAGCGCACTGGCTCACGCAGGTGTGGTATGACCCGATCAAAGCCACCCGAAGCTGCTCGATCAATAGATCAATATCAATGCAAAGGGTTGTCGTCCCGTCCCCCCGCCTATAGCCGCCGGGATTCAGCACAACATTGTAGTACCGGTTATCCGCAGAGCCTATGGTATAGGTGCTGTCCTCCGTGATCACCACCCGGCAAAAGCCCTCCTCCAGCTCCATCCTCTTCGCTCTAAAAATATCTCCTGTCTGAAAACAATTCTTCATTTCTCATTCCTCATTCTCCTGAAGGAGGTATCGCAGCATTCGCTCCGGGTTCTCTAAAAATTGCTTTGTCAGCTGGTAGTGCTCAGTCTCCCGGTACTCAACTGCCCGGATGCCCGCCTCGTCTAACTGGTAAATCCTTGCATTGGGGCAGGCCATCAGGATGGGCGAGTGGGTGGCGATGATGAACTGGGAGTCCCTCCCCACTAAATCATGGAGGAGGGCCAGAAGGCTCAGCTGTCGGGAGGGGGACAAGGCCGCCTCCGGCTCGTCCAAGAGGTAGAGGCCCATGCCGCCGAAGCGGCTTTGCACCAAGCTGAGGAAGCTCTCCCCGTGGGACTGGTGGTGGAGGGACACGCCGCCGTAGCTGTCGATGAGCCGGGGGCCAAAGGAGGGCTCCCGGTCCATCTGGTCGATGTAGGAGGCCACGTTGTAGAAGCTCTCCGCCCGGAGGAAAAAGCCGTCCCTGGGGTAGCGGCCCCGGGCCACGGTGAGGTATTGGCACAGGGCCGAGTGGGTCTCCTCGGTGGCGAAGGAGAAGTTTCGGGTGCCGCCCTCGGCGTTGAAGCCGCAGGCCACGGCGATGCCCTCTAAAAGGGTGGATTTACCCGCGCCGTTCTCCCCCACCAAGAACGTCACGTCAGCGTCGAAGAGGAGGCCGTCCCGGCCCCGGGCCGCCAAGGCCCGGAGGGCCGGCAGGGCGGCGAGGTAGGAGTCCTCCGGCAGAGGGGTGTTCAGATAGAGGCGTTCCGCGTATCGTCTGTCCATACTGTATCCTGCTCGTAGTATAAAAACATGCTGTCGTTGCCGTGGAAAAAACTTGGAATCGCAATAGAGTAAAGAGCAATATTAAAATTCTTTTTGATTCCTTTTCTTCTAAGAAAAAGAATCATAGCTGCAATTGGTCCATGCTGCCGCCGCACTGGGACAGGCCCAAGTGCTGGTAGGCCTTGGCGGTGACGCAGCGGCCTCGTGGGGTGCGGGTAAGGAAGCCCAGCTGCATCAAATAGGGCTCGTACACGTCCTCCAAGGTCACCGCCTCCTCGTTGATGGTGGCGGCCAGGGTCTCCAGACCCACCGGGCCGCCGCCGTAAAACTCCACAATGGCCCGGAGCATCCGGCGGTCGATGTTGTCCAGCCCTAAGTAGTCCACCTCCAGGGCGGTGAGGGACTGGTCGGCCACCTCCCGTGTGATGACGCCGCCGGCCTTCACTTGGGCAAAGTCCCGGACACGGCGGAGCATCCGGTTGGCGATCCGGGGAGTGCCCCGGCTGCGCTTGGCAATCTCCATGGCCCCCTCCCGCTCGATGGGCATGTTCAGGATGCCGGCGGAGCGGGTGACGATGAGGCCCAGCTCCTCCGGGGTGTAGAGCTCCAGGCGCAATGTGACGCCGAACCGGTCCCGGAGGGGAGCGGAGAGCTGTCCCGCCCGGGTGGTGGCTCCGATGAGGGTGAATTTGGGCAGATCTAAGCGGATGGAGTTGGCCGAGGGCCCCTTGCCGATGATGATGTCGATGGCGTAGTCCTCCATGGCGGGGTAGAGCACCTCCTCCACCGAGCGGTTCAGGCGGTGAATCTCGTCCACGAAGAGGATGTCGTTCTCATTGAGGTTGGTCAGCAGCGCCGCCAGGTCCCCGGCCTTCTCGATGGCGGGACCGGAGGTGATGCGGACGTTGACCCCCATCTCGTTGGCGATGATCCCCGAGAGGGTGGTCTTGCCCAGGCCCGGAGGGCCGTGGAGCAGCACGTGGTCCAAAGGCTCCCCTCGGAGCCGGGCGGCCTGGATGAAGACCTCTAAGTTGCCCTTGGCCTTCTCCTGGCCGATATACTCCCGCAGCGTCCGGGGGCGCAGGGAGTACTCCCCCTCGTCCTCACGGGTGAGGGAGGTGGTGACTAAGGGCTCCTGCTCCTCCATGTATATGTCGTCCTTGGAAAAATCAATGCTCAAAATGTCACTTCCTTTTCACTCCAGCATTGCCGGAAGCGCCTCCATGTCGAGGCCCAGCTGGGCGCAGACAGCCTTTAGCTGGGGCCGGCAGAAGGGGCTGCGCAGATCCTTTAGAGCCCAGTCCTTCGTCCGCTCCCAGTAGGGGCCGCTGCTCTTGGCGGCGATACACGCCTCCAAGGTTGGCCGGTTGATGCAAATCGGCGCCAAGGTGACGCCGTTATGGCGAAAGCAGCTCGTCCAGCCGGGCAGGGGCGCCACGTCCTCCAGAACGCGGTACAGCCTCCCGCACTGGAACAGCGTCCGGTTCCGGCCCCGGTCCAGACCGGAGATGCTGCCGCCGTACATGATGGGAAAATCCAGCTCCCCTATCTCCAGCGGCAGGTTCCCCACCACGGGGTACTCCCCCAAAAAGATGCCGTCGTCGGACATATAGTAGGAGGGCAGGGCGGGGAGCTCCCGCAGCACCTCCACCGGCACCGCCGGGTCGTCGGTGATGAAGCGGTAGGTCTTGACCACCAAGGGGCGGCACATGAGGATGTCCCAGCAGGGGTGCCCCTCCTTCTTCATCCGGTAGTAGTCCAGCAGCACCCGGCCATAGCCGTAGGCGCGCCGGCCTATGGAGAAACGGAAGAAGTCCCCCTCCCGGGCCTGTACCCGCCGGCGCTTGGCCGTGAGGAATTGGCCCAGCGCCGTCAGGTCCTCCGGTGTGGTCTCCGCCACCCAGCGGTCCAGCCAGTCGGCGAGGTTATCCAGTGTCCGGATGGCGTAGTCCTCCAGGCCGGAGCTGTAGTAGGTCCGGTCCGTGTCCTCGTGGCGCAGCTCCACCGCGGCAATCCGCTGGGACCAGCGCAGGCGCATCCCCAAGCTCTTGCGGTTGGAGAGGGTGATGTTGGTGAGCTTTTTGGGTTTCCCCCGGGCCGTCCGGGGCAGAAGGAGGGTACGGTTCTCCGCCGTCTGTTCCTCATAGGTGCACTCCTCATAGTGGGAGGGACTGTAGCAGACGTACTTGCGGATGGTGTCCCCGTCGAAGCAGGCCCAGTTCTCGAAGTCCGGGTCCTTGCAGACGCTCTTCAGCCGCACCCACTCCCAAGAAGGGTCCACAGGCGTCAGACCCATGCAGGCGCGCTGGGCGTTGGTCAGCAGGAATCGGGGGGCGGTGTCTGTGCGGTCCATCGGCTTACCTCCTCCGCTGGTCTCTCTGGTGTTATGTCCGCTTCTTCGGCGGTTTGAGACGGAGCTGGAGCAGGGCCTTGACCTCCTCCAAGATGCGCTCCGTGGTGACGGCAATCATCAGCCACCGGCTACCGCCGGTGCCCCCCGCCGCTTGGTAGAGCGTCTGCAGGTATGGATCACAGGTGCTCAGAAGGGCCTCCGCCTGATCCGCCTCCTTTGGGCCGATGACCACCAAGCAGGTAAACTGCCCCTCCTCCGGCAGGCCGGGGTACAGCGTGCAGATGGACTTCCTGCTCCGGCGGTACTTCATGTTCCATCCCGGCGCGGAACAGCAGCAGCTGTACTCCACAAGGGGCGTCACGCCATAGGTGTCCTCCACAAAGGTCCGCAGGGCTGTCCAGAGGGGGTGGTCCATATAATGGTCGAAGTCCGCCGGGGTGGGGGATTGGATCTTGGTGTAGAGCTGGCTCCAAGTCATAGGGGGTCTCCTTGTACGGTTATTTGCGCCGCGATGGCCGCCGCGGTCTGGGATGGGGTCAGGCGGTCGGTTATTATTTTGGCGGTAGGCTGTCCCTCGTACAGGGGCAGGTAGGCGAGGCTCCGCTCCGCCGCATCCGGAGTGCGGAGGCCGGCGGCTATGTCTTTTTCGATCCGTCCCCGGAGGGTCTCCGGGGAGCAGAGGAGGGTATAGCGGGCCACGGCTGTGTCCGTCAGGTCCAAGCGGCGGAGTATGGTCTGAGCGATCTCCTCTTGGTGCATCACCCAGCCGAAGATCACGTATTTTAGGGCCGGACTGCGCAGGAATCGCCCCAGCAGGGCGGTGATGTTGTCCATCACCATGGCCCTGCTCTCCTCCGTCACCACAAAGGGACGGGTCATCCAGCACCAGTCGCCATCAAAGTAGGCGCCGGGCCGCAAAAGCTCCAGCAGCTCCCGGCACACCGCCGACTTGCCCACGCCCATGGGACCGTTGACCAGCAGCAGCGTCTTGCTCACACGATGCTCTCCCGTGTGTAGTCGGTGAGGTCCCCGATCCTCCCCGCCAGCTCCTGCACGCGGAGAGTCTTGGCCATAATGGCCTTCAGCTCCGCGTCAGTGACGCCGATGAGCTTGATGAAGTCCACCTTGCCGTTGGGGGTGTCGATGGTCCCCGCCTCGTCCTCGGCGGTGATGAAGCCGGTGAGCTTGGAGATGCCCCGGGTGTCCATCCCGGCCTCCTGTCCGGTGTAGATATACTCGTTGGGGTAGAACTGCTCCCCCTTCTCAAAGGTCAGCCGGGCCAAGGACTGTAGGATTCCGGCAATCCCCCGCTGCTCCGCCATCTCGTCCTCCAAGCCGGCTTTCCGCAGCTTCAGGGTAAACTCGTAGCCGAAACCGCTGTAGTTGGGGTCCTTCCCCTCCTTCTCATAGAGGTCGGTAAGGCCGTAGGTGACAAAGTGGAAGCAGTCGCCGGCGTCGTAGACGCTGATGCCCTGCAGGGGGTCCGGCCCGCCTAAGCGCCAAGGGATCAGGCAGCCGAAGTGCAGGGGACTGTCCTGTCCGGGGTAGAGGGCGTCAAAGGCCGCCGTGATGGCGTCCCACCCGGGGGCGGCGATCTCCTCCCGCTCCGTGCCTGTGCCCCGCCCCATCGTCTCGTTCTCTGTCATGCCCCGTTCCTCCTTCAGTTTTCTATGATATAGATCGTTGTCTATCCCTTTACCATCTTTTTCAGCGCCTGCCGGATGATCTCCTCCAGCGACAGGCCGTCAATGTCCACACCCTTGAGGGCCACGTTGATCTCCCCTTGGGAGTACCCCAGCACCGCCAAGGCGGCGCCGGCCTCGGAGAGCTTGCCCGCGGGGATCACCGCCGGCGCACCGCCGGACACGGCGCCGCCGCCGAAGTCCGCCTGTCCCTTGGCCAGCTTGTCTTTCAGCTCCAAGATCACCCGCTGGGCAATCTTTTTCCCGATCCCCTGCGCACAGGTCAGGGCCTTCTCGTCCCCGGTGATGATGCTCAAGGCCAAGTTGGCCGGCGTGGAAGCTGACAGGATGCTGAGCGCCGCCTTAGGCCCCACGCCGGAGACGCCGATCAGCTGCTCAAAGAGGTTCAGCTCCTCTTGGGTGCCGAAGCCGTAGAGCTCCATGGCGTCCTCCCGGACGTTGAGGTAGGTGTACAGCTTCCCCTTCTCCCCCTTTTTCAGCCCCGAGAGCGTGTAGGACGTGGTGCGGCAGGCATACCCCACGCCGGCGCAGTCGATGACGGCAAGGTAGGGCGCAGTGTGGGCTACGGTGCCACTTAGGTAGTAGAACATGGATGGTATCCCCCAATCTGGTTGTTGAGTGAGGAATGCGGAATTGTGGTATCCCGGCTGCGGCGGGATGATTGGAAATTGTCCGGCACAGCCGGACACACTTATTCCTCATTCCTCACTAAAAAATTACCGTGTGTCGTACCTCTTTGGATCAAACACCCGCTCCGTGTTCAGCAGGCTCGTGGCGGAGCGGCCGTGGCAGAGGGCGAGGGCCAAGGCGTCCGCCGCGTCGTCCGGGCGGGGGATCTCCCGCATCTTTAAGAGGCGCTGGGTCATCAGCATCACTTGGCGCTTGTCCGCACCGCCGTAGCCCGCCGCCGCCTGCTTGACCTGCATGGGGGTATACTCGTATACTGGAACGCCGGCGCGCTCCAGCTCCAGCAGGATGACGCCCCGGCCGTGGGCCACGGAGATGCCGGTGGTGATGTTTTTGGTGAAGAACAGCTCCTCTACCGCCGCCTCGTCGGGTTTGAACTGCCTTAAAAGCTCCCCCATGTCCTCCGAGATCTGGAGCAGGCGGCGGGACAGGGGCAGGCCGGCGGGGGTGGTGATAACCCCGTACCGCACCAGACGGTGGGCCCCCCGCTGGAAGTCCACCACGCCGAAGCCGATGGTGGCCACCCCCGGGTCAATGCCTAATACCCGCATAACGCCCTCCTTGGCTGATAGTTCGTTTTATTGTAGCAAATCTGCGGGGAAATTACAAGGGAGGGGGGGAAAGAAACACGACAAACGCATGAAAGTATTCTCTACAGAGGGGGCCAAGAAAGGATTTT
>CANPBB010000066.1 GCA_947572235.1 uncultured Clostridia bacterium | reverse complement strand
TTTACCACATTGGGGGACTTGTTCATAGTTTTTTTACTCATGCGTTTGTCGTGGGCGTTTTGACAATCTGCCCAAAATATAGGGTGTAAATTATCTGTTTACAAACCCAGAAAAATATGTTATACTATTAAAAAATAAATCATATGTCGTCCGCGTACTGTGGAATAGGGTGAAAGTCCCTGCGAGTCGGTCACTGTGAAGCCTCCTAAGAGAGGATCAGCCAGATACACAGGCGGAGGATCTCTTTTCTGCCGAAACCGGAAAATGCGTCTTGTTTCGGCCTTGCTGTCACCAGCGGGGCTGTTTTCGCGTGCGCCGGACTGTCAGGCGGACGCGATTTTTGTTAGGTTTCCACTGCGGACCGATGGGGCGGCCCGCGGAAACAATAGTACCTTCAACTGTCTATATGAAACCATTTAAGCGGATAACTGGAGTTTTAAGACCTCTCCGGATGTCCGCTTCGATGGTTTTCATGGGGACGCCCGCGGTGCGTCCGCCCTGCCGCCGCCTGCCGGAGCGGGGCGGGCTGCGGTCAAAAAAACGCAGACTTTTCCTTGACAAGCAGAACAAAAAGCGGTATTCTTATAGCAACTTGAGGGAAGGGAGGGCTCTCCATGAAGAACAGCGTCTACATGTACATGATGATGCTCAGGACTGCCCTCAGCCTTCGGTGAGGTCCGGTCCCGGCTCCCATGCCCGGACGGTCCTAAGCGGTTGACGGCAGTCTGATTCTCAGACTGCTTTTCTTTTTTTCCGCGACTATTTATTTTACAGGAGGAAGCGCGCCATGTCCAATCAGCACATCGAAACCACCTGCGTCCAAGGGGGCTACCGCCCCGGCAACGGTGAGCCCCGGCAGATCCCCATCGTCCAGTCCACCACCTTCAAATATGACACCAGTGAGGATATGGGCAAGCTCTTCGACTTAGAGGCCAGCGGCTACTTCTACAGCCGCCTCCAGAACCCCACCTGCGACTATGTGGCCAATAAGATCTGCGAGCTGGAGGGGGGCGCCGCCGCCATGCTCACCTCCTCCGGCCAAGCTGCCAACTTCTATGCCATCTTTAACATCGCCTCCTGCGGCGACCATGTGGTCTCCAGCAGCAGCATCTACGGCGGCACCTACAATCTCTTCGCCGTGACCATGAAGCGCATGGGTGTGGAATTCACCTTCGTGGCCCCCGACTGCACCGAGGCGGAGCTGGAGGCCGCCTTCCGCCCTAACACCAAGGCTGTCTTTGGCGAGACCATCGCCAACCCCGCCCTCACCGTGCTGGATATTGAGAAGTTCGCCAAGGCCGCCCATGCCCACGGGGTGCCACTGATCATGGACAACACCTTCGCCACACCGGTGCTCTGCCGCCCCTTCGACTTCGGCTGCGACATCGTTACCCACTCCACTACCAAGTACATGGACGGCCACGCCAGCGCCCTGGGCGGAGCCATCGTGGACAGCGGAAACTTCGACTGGAGCAGATACCCCGATAAATTCCCCGGCCTTACCACCCCCGATGACAGCTACCACGGCGTCACCTACACCCAGCGTTTCGGCAAGGCCGCCTACATCACCAAGGCCACTGTTCAGCTCATGCGGGACTTAGGATCCACCCCCTCCCCCCAGAGTGCTTTCCTGCTGAACGTGGGCTTAGAGAGCCTCCACGTCCGCATGGAGCGCCACTGCGAAAACGCCTTGGCCGTTGCCCGGTATCTCCAGAGCCACCCCAAGATTGCTTGGGTGAAGTACAGCGGCCTCCCCGGTGATGCCTACTATGAGACCGCCCAGAAGTACCTGCCCAAGGGTTCCTGCGGCGTGGTATCCTTCGGCGTAAAGGGCGGGCGCAAGGCGGCGGAGACCTTCATGAAGTCCCTGCGCCTGGGCGCCATCGCCACCCACGTAGCCGACGCCCGCACCTGCTGCCTCCACCCGGCCAGCTCCACCCACCGCCAGATGAACGACGCGGAGCTTACCGCCGCCGGCGTCTCGGCGGACCTTGTCCGTCTGAGTGTAGGCTTAGAGAGCAAGGAGGACCTGATCGCCGATTTAGCCCAAGCCTTAGAGCAGGTATAAGCCCCCCTGAAAGCGCCAAGCGAGCCCCGCGAACAGCCTGCCGAACTATCCTGTTGGGCGCGCCGAGGCCGTCGCGTCCAGCAGGCGGTCTATCGGCGGCGCGGTGAGCGCCGTAGGACAGCCGCACATTGTGCGCCCCTGCAAGGGGCCGCTTCAAACCATATCGCCCCCAACCTGCAACCACACATTCAAACCGTCCCGCCGCGCGGGACACGGTCGTTCCTGAATTCCTAACCCCTAATTTTATCCCCACTCTCCACTCTCAAAACAAAGGAGGCCCACCATGCCCATCCGAATCCCCAACGAGCTGCCCGCCACCCAGACGCTGACCAACGAGAACATCTTTGTGATGACGGAGACCCGGGCCATGACACAGGACATCCGCCCGCTGAAGATTGCTCTTCTTAACTTGATGCCCACTAAAATCGACACGGAGACCCAGCTGGCCCGCCTGCTCAGCAACACCCCTCTCCAAGTGGAGATGGAGCTGGTTTGCCCCGCCGGCTACGTACCCAAGAACACCCCGCAGGAGCACATGCTGGCCTTCTACAAGCACTTTGCCGACATCCGTGAGAGGAACTTCGACGGCCTCATCATCACCGGCGCGCCGGTGGAGCAGATGCCGTTCGAGGAGGTGGAGTACTGGGAGGAGCTGTGTGAGATCATGGAGTGGTCCAAGTCCCATGTCCACTCCACCTTCCACATCTGCTGGGGCGCGCAGGCGGGCCTTTACTACCACTACGGCATCAACAAGGCCCCTCTCCCCGAAAAGATGTTCGGCGTCTTTCCCCATGTGGTGGAACGGAGGAGCAACATGCTCTTCCGGGGCTTTGACGACACCTTCATGGTCCCGCACTCCCGCCACACCACGGTGCTTCGGGAGGACATCGAGCGGGTGGGCTGCCTGAAGATCTTGGCCTCCTCCCCGGAGGCGGGGGTCTACGCCATGAGTACGGAAAACGGCCGTCAGATCTTCATCACCGGCCACAGCGAGTATGACCCACGGACCTTAGAGAAGGAGTACCTCCGGGACAAAAATGCGGGCCTCCCCATCGCCGTCCCCAAGAACTACTACCCAAATGACGACGACACCCAACCCCCCAAGGTCACTTGGCGCTCCTGCGCCAACCTGCTCTACAGCAACTGGCTCAACTACTTTGTCTACCAGACCACCCCCTACGATTTGGGCGAGCTGAAGTGACACAAAACGGCCGCAGTTTTCCGCGGCCGTTTTTTCCACGGAGAATTTTCGCCGCCGGCGTCACATTTTCTCCGGGCCATACGTCTTAATAGACAACAGCGGGATGCCGGGGGAACGGGCGGATGATATCGGGTGCCCTACGGGACCGTTCCGGGCAGCGGCGCGCCGGAGTCGCCGCGCCCTGCGGGTGCTCTGTCAGCAGTGCGGTGGCGTCATAAAACGGGCGCACAATACCCGCAAAGGGGATATCGCATCCCCAAGCGGCAGAGCCGCCGGCGTCCGCTCTGTGTGCGCCCCAACAAGGGCCTGATTCAAGGCATATCGCCCCCGACCTCCAACCGTGCATTCAAATCGTCCCGCTCCGCGGGGCGCCACAACGCCTAACGCCTGATTCCTAACTCAAAAAAGGGGGGATTCCCCATGCCGCACAAGCCGCTCCTCGCCCTATACAGTCTCACCCACCTCGCGGTGGACTTCACCTGTGCCTTTCTCCTCTTCCGTCTCGCCGCCGGCGCGCCGGACTGGGCCTTGGCCCTTCTGCTCTACAACTTCTGCGCCTTCGCCATGCAGATGCCCTTGGGGGCCATAGCGGACCGCCTCAACCGCAACGGCGTCCTCGCCGCCGCCGGCTGCGCCCTGACAGCCCTGTCCGCCCTGCTGCCCGCCCCGCTCCCCTTGGCCATAGCGGCGGGCCTCGGCAACGCCCTGTTCCACTTAGGCGGGGGCTTGGACACCCTCAACGACAGCACGAAGAAGGCCGCCGCCCTGGGCATCTTCGTCTCCCCCGGCGCCCTGGGCCTCGCCTTAGGCACCCTCTGCGGAAAGGCCGGCCTTCTCCCCTTGGCCCTCCCGCCCCTGACCCTGCTCGTCTTGGCCGCCGCCATCCTGCTCCTCTGCCGCCGGACCTACGGCTCCCTGCGCTCTTGGAACGCCCCGCCGGCGCTGGCCTGCGCCGGCCGCCCCGCCGCCATAGTGCCGCTGTTTCTGGTGGTGGTGCTCCGCTCCTACATGGGCATGCAGCAGTCCTTCCCATGGAAGGCGGACTGGGCCTTTCTCCTGACGCTGATGCTGGTGCTGGGGAAGGCGTCTGGCGGCTTCCTCTCCGACCGGCTGGGCCCCCGGCGGGCCTCGGCGGTGTCCCTGACCGCTGCGGGACTGCTGTATTTCGCCTGCGCCCTCCCTCTGCCGGGCCTTTTGGCGGTGCTGCTGTTCAACATGACCATGCCCATCACCCTCTGGGCGGCGGCCCGGCTGCTGCCGGGGGCCAGGGGCTTCACCTTCGGCCTTCTGACCTTCGCGCTGTTCCTCGGCTTTTTGCCCTCCTACTTGGGCTGGCCCCCTCTGCTCACCTCCCCCACGGCCTACGTGGCGGTGACGGCAATCTCCATGGGCCTTTTGGGCTTGGGACTGATAGGGGAGGGGAGGACATGCTGATTCCCTTTCTCATCCCACTGGTGCTGACCATCCTTTTGGAGGAGGGCTTCGCCCTGCTCTGGGGCCTCCAAGGCCGGCGGCAGCTGTGGCTGGTGGCCTTGGTGAACTGCCTCACCAACCCCCCGGTAAATCTGCTCTACAGCATCCTCACCACCCTCCGGGGCCTGCCTCCGCTGCCGGTGGCGGCATTTTTAGAGACAGTGGTGGTGCTGGTGGAGTGGATGTGCTACCGGCACTTGGACAGCGGCATCCGCCGCCCTTTCCTGCTGTCCCTGTGCGCCAACGCCTTCTCCTGCGCGGCAGGGTATCTGCTGCAAATTCTGCTGTAAATCGGGAGGAATTACACATGAAGCGGACATTTTTGCTCACCATCGTTCTCGCTGCCCTCCTCAGCGCCACGGCCTATGCCGACATCATCGGACCGGGGGAGATGCTGGCGCGCTCCGGCGCGCTGCCGGCAGTGCTGGTCATCGCCGCGGCGGTGGTCACAGCCCTGATCCTGCGGCGGAAGAAGTGAGGGGGTGGGGAAGTGGCCAAAAAGCGTCTCGCCGCCCTGCCCCTGACAGCCCTGCTGTCGCTGTCCCTCACCATCCCCGCCTCCGCCGACGCCATCTGGGAGCCGGAGAACGCCTACTACGAGTTCCACCAGTGGTGGTGTGAGCGGTCCCAGCGCACCTACTTGGCCAACAGCCCCGCGGGCTTTGTCAACATCCGCACCTCCCCCCACGGCCGCGTGGTCCATCAGGTGGAAAATGGCGTATCATTGACCTCCATGTATCTTTACAAAAACGACATCTATATCACCGCCTGGGGCATCGGAGCCGAGGGCTGGGTGTCTCTGGACGACCTGTCGCTGATTTACGACTACATCTTCTTTGAGGAGGAATTTGCCGACCAGCTCTCCCCCGGCACGCCTGAGGCGGCGGCGATCTTCCTGTCCTCCCGGGAGGGGGACAACTTGGTGGCTTGGCCCAGTCCCAACGCAAAGAATGCGCTATGGGCTTGGTCCAACGGCGGCTGGGTCTACGACGCGGTAAGCACCGGGGGCTTCGAGTACACCTACACCGACCCGGAGGGCCACCTGTGGGGGGCCTGTTATCTCCGTGAGATCGGGGATGTGTGGCTCTGCTTGGACGCCCCCGACGCCGGGGACGGGCACACAGAGATCGCCCAGTCCGACGGCTCCAAAATCCCCAACCCCAAGCCCCGGGTGGTCTCCGTCCGGGAGGTGCCGGATGTGACCCTCTACCCCGCCAAGGAACCGGTGCCGCCGCCTTTCGGCGGACTGCTCCCAGCAATCCTGTCAGCCGCCGCGGTGCTCCTCAGCGCCGCCGCCCTCTGGTTCTTCTACGGAAAAAAGCGAAACAAAGGAGGCACAACATGCGACACACCAAACTGACCGCCCTGCTCCTCACGGTGCTCCTCGCCCTCTCCCTGACCCTGCCGGCCTCCGCCGATGTCCTCTGGGAGCCGGACAACCGGTTCTATGAGAACCACCAAGGCGACTGCGAGTACCACAACCGCACCTATCTTGCCAACAGCCCCGATGGCTACGTGACCCTCCGCAGCGCCCCCGACGGCGTTGCCGCCGCCCAAGTGGAAAACGGCCAGCGAGTGAACGTCTACTTCCTCTATCAGGACTGGGGCTACGTCAACACCGCCAGCGCCGAGGGCTGGGCCCCTCTGTCGGAGCTGTCGCTGATCTATGACTACCTCTCCTTTGAGGAGGAGCACGGCGACGAAATCCTCCCCGTGGACAAGGCGGTAACAGACCCTCTCTTTGACGCCTACCTCCAGACCGGCAAGACCACCCTTGTTATCTGGTCCTACCCCAACGCCGAGCATTTCAGCCACTACTACACCGGCGACCAAGGGCTGGAGCTGCTGAATGCCCTGAAGGAGTACGGCGTTTTCACCTACACCGACGAGGAGGGCCACCTCTGGGGCTTCTGCTCCTACCTCTACGGCCACCGGAACTTCTGGATCCTCTTGGACGACCCCAGCGCCGGCGACGGCGTTCCTCCGGCCCCGGAGGACATTCCAAACAGCGAGATAGGGGAGAGGATCGTCTCCGTGCGGGAGATCCCCGCGATCCCCCTTGTCCCCGCCCGGAAACCGCCCCTGCCCCCCGCCGCCACCCTGCTCACTGGGGGGCTGGTGGCCATCGCGGTGCTCCTCAGCGGCGGTGCCCTGTGGTTCTTCTACGGCCGGAAGCGGAAATGGGAAGATTGCTCTTGACAAAGTGAGCAAAACAAAATATGATAAAAATGGAGGTTAGTATACGAGAGGAGGCACATTATGAAGAGTTTTTTGAAGAAATCCCTGTGTGTAGTTTTTGTAATGGCAACTATGCTGTCCCTTTTTGTGGCGCCCGCAATGGGGGCCTATGAAAAAGAACCCGCGGAACCGGCGGCGGCGATGGAAGCAGAAAATTCGGCGCAGATTATGCAGAAAATCCCCGTTGAAGAGACACTCAGAGAGGGAAGCTGTACAGTGACTCTCAAATACTATGTTTATGTCATTGATGATCTCTCTTCCGCTAACGGCCGTATTTATGGTATTGATTCAACCCCCCAAGTGGTAAGATGCTCTGGATGGATTACCGTAATAGATGCTTCTATCCCGCAGGATTACACAATATCTTCCAGCGGAACTTCCATCTCTTATACAATTAACTTCACGGGACTGTTGGGAGACAATTCTTTTAAGCCCTACACAAAGCATATGACTTTCTCCCTGTAATTCCAGTGATCTATGGATATCATATAAAAACAGGGGATGTGCTTAGCCGTTATAATCGCTAAGCACATCCCCTGTTTTTTTATTAGGCTATTCTATCCCATTCAGATGGACACAATCCAGTTCATATCATCCGCAACCACGCCGGTCTGCATCCCGTAGATGCTGTCATACAGTTTCTGGCTCACAGGCCCCACGCCGCCGCCGTTGATCACAATATCCTCGCCCTTGTAGCGCAGCACGCCGATAGGGGAGATGACACAGGCGGTGCCGGTGGCCCAGACCTCCTGGAGGGTGCCGTCCTTGCTGGCCTTGGCCACGTCCTCGATGGCCAGCCGCCGCTCGGACACCTTGTAGCCCCACTTGCGCAGCAGGGTGATGGTGCTGTCCCGGGTGACACCGGGGAGGATGGACCCGCCCAAGGGGGCGGTGATCACCTCGTCGCCGATCATAAAGAAGGCGTTGGAGGTGCCCACCTCCTCCACATACTTGTGCTCGAAGGCATCCAGCCACAGGACCTCCTTGCAGCCGTTCTCCAGGGCCTTCTTGGTGGCCTTCATGCCGCCGGCGTAGTTGCCGCCCACCTTGGCGAAGCCGGTGCCGCCCACCGCCGCGCGGATGAACTCGTCCTCCACGTAGATGTGGCTGCCGGTGAGTCCGCCCCGGTTGATGTCGTAGTAGGCGCCCACGGCGCAAAGGATAATGATGAAGTGGTAGTGCTTGGCCGGCTCCACGGAGAAGGAGACCTCATCGGAGATGATGTAGGGCCGGATGTACAGCGCGGTGCCGGGGGCGCTGGGAATCCAGTCCGCGTCGGCCTTCACTGTGGCCTTCACCGCCTCTACAAACAGCTCCTCATCCATGGGGGGGATGCACATGCGGTCATTGGTGCGGTTGAGGCGTTTGGCGTTCATGTCCGGGCGGAAGAGGTTGATCTTCCCCTCCGGGGTGAGGTAGGCCTTCATGCCCTCAAACATCATCTGGGCGTAGTGGAGCACACAGGAGGCCGGATCCAGGCTGATAGGCCCATAGGGGACGATCTTGCCGTCGTGCCAGCCCTGCCCCTCGTCGTAGTCCATGATGAACATGTGGTCGGTGAAGTACTTGCCGAAGCCCAGATTGCTCTGGTCCGGCTTGGGCTTGGGCTGGGTGGTGCGGGTCACAGGAAAATTGTAGGACATAGTAGTTGCCACCTTTCAAATAATAGTTTTAATAGTTTCAAAATTCATATACCGCTCGGAGGCGTGCCGCCTCGTTGCGGCAGCAGCTGCTGCGGCTCTGCATATCGGAGGCCTGCGCCCGGCATTTCGCGGCATGGACCTCCTCCGATTCGGCCCGCCTTATAGGAGCTGGGCCTCCCGCCCCTGGATCGCCTGATGCTGCTGAAAATCCTGCCGCGGCGCGGACCGGGCGGACGCGGAGGAGGTATAGATCCCGCCGCTGGAACTCTGGGACGGGTCCATGCCAAAGAGCTCACGGGCCGCCTTTCCGGTCTTTCTGTAGATATCGCGCTCATTTTTGGCGATGCTGCGCCGCAATTTTTTCGTCCTAGCCTCCAGCCAAGCCATGGAGATCGCTTGATACGCCTTCACCGCCAGATAGATTACAATTGCCAGAATAATCAGGTTGCCCATAGTGCATCCTCTTTCTCCCAAAACACACAGGCTCTCAGAAGTACAGCTCCGGCCGCCTGTCCCGAAACACATTGATACCGCTCCGAATGCCCTCCAGCACGCCGAAGTCCGCCTCGGCGGTGATGACCTCCTCCTCATCTCTGGCCCAGGCTAAATACTCGCCCCAAGGGTCGATCACCGCGCTGCCGCCGCCGCACCTGGTGCTTCCGGCGGTGCCCACGCTGTTGCAGAGCACCAAAAACATCTGGTTCTCAATAGCTCTCGCTCTCGCCAGCGTCTGCAAGTGCATACTCCGCTTGTCAGGCCACTGGGCGGGGACGAACAGCAGATCCAGCCCCTCCACCGCCAGCGTCCGCGTCAGCTCGGGAAACCGGAGGTCATAGCAGATAATGAGAGCGCACCTCTGCCCATCCAGGGTAAACCGGCACAGGTGGTCCCCCGGCTGAAAGTGCTCCTCCTCCTTGGCGTAGGTGAAGAGGTGGATCTTGTCATACTCCGCCGCAGCCTTACCGGAGCGGTCAAACACATAGGCGGTGTTGTAGATGCCGCCGTTTTTCCCATTGGCCACGCTGCCGCAGACGATGTTGATATTCAGCTCCTTGGCCAGCGCGGAAAACTCCGCCTTGGTCCGCGCCCCGTCTTGGTCAGCGGCGGCAGACAGGTCCTCGGGATAGTACCCGGTGTTCCAGGTCTCCGGCAGCACCACCGTGTCCGGGTGCTCCCGCTCCGCCGTCTCTCGGATCAGCGCCGCGGCGTGGGCGTAGTTGTAGTCCACCTCCCCCAAGCGCATATCCATCTGGATGCAGGAAATTTTCATATCGTTCTCCTCCCTATGGCAGCCGGACAGCCGTCTCCAAGGCGATCCGCAGAATCCGCTCATACTCGCCATCCGGTGTACAGCCCCAAGTGCGGCCCTCCCAGACTGTCCCGGCCAGACTGTCCTCAGCGTACAAAAACTGGTACACGCTCCGTCCCCGAAACTGCCCCGCGGCCATCAGGGACGCGCACTCCATCTCCACCGACAGACAGCCCTCTTCCCGCCGGGCCGCCGCCTTATTCTCCGTCTCCCGGTAGATGGCGTCGGTGGTCCAGGTTTTCCCTTGGACATAGGGCAGGCCCAGCGCGTCAAAGCACTCCGCCAGCCGGCAGGCGGTGGGGATCTCCACGTAGTCCGAGGGCGGCAGATAGTGGAAGCTGGTCCCCTCATCCCGATAGGCGGCGGTGGGGACAATCAGATGCCCGGCGGTGAGCTGGGGGACCAGCGCGCCGCAGCTGCCGAACACCAGCAGCGTCCGCGCCCCCTTCACCCACGCCTCCTCCGCCATCGCTGCCGCCGCGGGACCGCCCACGGTGGAGAGGAACAGCCCCAAGGTCTCCCCCCGCCATAGAAAGCGGTAGATGGGACTGACAAAGCTGTCCCCCAAGGTGCTTACCACCTCCGCCTCCGGACAAAGGCGCAAAAGCGCCTCCGCCGCTTGGTGCTGAAAGGTGACAAGCACCGTTTCCGGGAACCCGTCCACCGGCGCGGTGGTGTCCGTGGGCCGCAGAATGGCGGGACTGCCGTCAAAAGTAAGGCTCACCCGGCGTAGTCCCGGCCGGCCTCCAAGGCCTTCATGTTGAGCCCCACCAGCTCCGGCTTCTTGGCGCTCACCATCTTCTGCACTGTAACCTCCGTGCCCTCAAAGGAGAGCTCCGGGTTATTTTTCAGCACATGGCCCATCATGATCATGTTGGCCAGCGTGCCCACCCCGGCATCCTTGGCCATCTGGGTGGCGGGGATGTAGTAAGCAGTGACGTCGGCACGCCGCACCTTCTCGTCGATGAGGGTGCTGTCCACATAGATCTGTCCGCCGGGAACCACCGCGTCCACATACTTCTGCAAGCTGGGCAGGTTCATCACAATCAGCACGTCCGGCCGGGTAATAATCGGGGAGCCCACAGGGTCGTCGGACAAAATCACGCTGCAATTGGCGGTGCCCCCCCGCATCTCCGGACCGTAGGAGGGGAGCCAGCTCACCTGCAAATCCTCCAACAGCCCCTTGTAAGCCAAAAACTTCCCGGCAAACAGGATACCCTGTCCGCCGAAGCCGGCGATCAAAATCTGGGTCGTTTTCATTTGCTCTCAGCCTCCTTTGCCGCGCTCCGGTCCTTGTACACGCCCAAGGGGTAGTAGGGGAGCATATCGCTCTCCACCCATTTCAGCGCCTGCTGGGGTGTCATCCCCCAGTTGGTGGGACAGGCGGAGACCACCTCGATAAGGCTGAACCCCTTCTTGTCCACTTGGTTCTGGAAGGCCTTCAAAATGGCCTTCCCGGCGCTCTTCACATTCTTCACGTTGTTCACCGCCACACGGGCTACGTACTCCGGCCCCTCCAGCGTGGCCAGCAGCTCACAGACCCGGATAGGCCAGCCGCAGTGGTTCACATCCCGCCCATAGGGGGAGGTCTGGGTCACTTGGCCCGGCAGGGAGGTGGGG
The DNA here is from genome assembly GCA_947572235.1 of uncultured Clostridia bacterium. GTDB lineage: Bacteria > Bacillota > Clostridia > Oscillospirales > Oscillospiraceae > CAJFPI01. Next base: position 3,312 of record CANPBB010000066.1, on the reverse strand, counting down.
GCCATCTGCCCGCCGGTCATACCGTAGATGGCGTTGTTGACAAAGATAACGGTGATATTCTCATTCCGCGCCGCGGCGTGGACAGTCTCCGCCATACCGATGGAGGCCAAATCACCGTCCCCCTGATAGGTAAAGACGATGTTGTCCGGCCGGCACCGCTTGATGCCGGTGGCGGTGGCGGGGGCCCGGCCGTGGGCGGCCTCGATCATGTCGCAGGTAAAGTAATCGTAGGCCATCACCGCGCAGCCCACCGGGGCCACGCCGATGGCCCTGCCCTCGATGCCTAAGGTGTCGATAGCCTCGGCCACCAGCCGGTGGATGATGCCGTGGGGGCATCCGGGGCAGTAATGGAGAACGGCGTCGGTAAGCGCCTTGGGCTTTTCAAATACGATTGCCATATCAGTTGCCTCCTTTCACAGCGGCGTGGATGCTTTGGAGCACCTGCTCCGGGCTGGGGATCATGCCGCCCGCCCGGTTGCACAGGGTCACAGGCCGTCTGCACTCCGTAGCCAGACGGATATCCTCGATCATCTGGCCCATATTCAGCTCCACGCTGACAAAGGCCTTCACCTGCTCTGCCGCGTCTTTCAGCACCTGCTTGGGGAAGGGCCACAGCGTGATGGGCCGGATCAGCCCCGCCTTGATCCCCTCGGCCCGTGCGGCCGCCACGGCGTTCTTGGCCACGCGGGCGGCGATACCGAAGGCTGCCACGCCGATCTCCGCGTCGTCCATCATGTACGTCTCATAGAGGACCTCGCTGGCCTCCACGGCCTTGTACTTCTCATACCGCTCAAAATTCTTCTGCTCCAAGACCTCAGGATTTAAGTACAGAGAGTTTACAATATTGTGCTTCCGCTTCCCCTCCGTCCCGGTCAGCGCCCAAGGCTTCGGGTAGTGCTCCACAGCCACATCCTCAAAGGAGATGGGCTCCATCATCTGCCCGATGGTCCCATCGGCCAGGATCATGGAGAGCATACTGTACTTGTCCGCCAGATTGAACCCCTTCACAGTGAGGCTTGCCATCTCCTGCACAGAGGCGGGGGCCAGCACGATCATGCGGTAATCCCCGTGTCCGCCTCCCTTGGTGGACTGGAAGTAGTCCGACTGGCTGGGCTGAATGCCGCCAAGGCCCGGACCGCCCCGCTGGACATTCACCACAAAGGCGGGCACATCGGACCCGGCGATGTAGCTGAGCCCCTCCCCCTTCAGGGAGATCCCGGGGCTGGAGGAGGAGGTCATCACCCGCATCCCCGCCGCCGCGGCGCCGTAGACCATGTTGATAGACGCGATCTCACTCTCCGCCTGAAGGAATACCCCGCCAATTTTGGGCATTTTCTTGGCCATATAGGCGGCGATCTCCGTCTGGGGTGTGATGGGATAGCCGAAGTAGTGGCGGCAGCCGGCCTGAATAGCGGCCTCCGCGATAGCCTCATTGCCCTTCATCAAAATTCTTTCTGCCATGTTGACCTCCTCACTTTTCCACTGTAATAACGCAGTCGGGGCACATGGTGGCGCAGAAGGCGCAGCCGATGCAGGCCTCCTGATCCGTCATCTCCGCGGGGGAATACCCCTTCTTGTTGATCTTCCCTTGGGCGATCACGAGGATGTGCTTGGGACAAGCCTCCACACACAGCCCGCAGCCCTTGCAAAGATCAGTTTGAAACGTTACCTTTGCCATTGGTGGGACCTCCTTTTTTATTTCAACTTGATGATTCTGATGAGAGTGATGTGAATTAGTCAGAAGTTAGGAGTTGCGGTATTCGCCTTCGGCGAAGGGAATTAGAAATGAATTTCAAATCGTCCGGCGTAAGCCGGACACATTCGCCTCTGCCTCAACAAAAGGGTTTGTCCCGCTGCTCCGGCAGCGCGAAATACTTCTCCTGCAGCTTCATCGCCAGCAGCGGCTCCACCCGGCCTCTCAGCGCCTCCGCCACCCGCGCCTCCGCGCAGGTGAGATAGATGGGCAGGCCGCTGAGACGGCTCAGCTCCTCCATATAGGGTGCCGCCGAGAGCACAGTCTCCGCTGTGGTCTCGTGGGCCAGGTTGGCGTTGTTGACAATGGCCGTGAAGGGCAGGTGCCCCGCCGCCTCGATCTCCCGCATGACCTCCAGCGCCTCTCGGGGCGTTCTGGTGAGGGGACGGCAGGGGTTGGCCACGAAGGCCATGCGGTAGTCGTTCTCCGCTAAGATCATCGGCGCGTAGCGCCCCAGGGCGTAGGCCCCCCGGTCATCGCCGCCGATGTCCATGACGGCGTAGACACTCCGGTCCTCCACCAAGCTGTAGGCCTCCGCCGGCAGGGCCGGCAGGTCCACATTGGTGTTGGCAAACTGGGGGGAAATGAGCCGCACCCCCGCCGCCTCCAGTTCCGCGGCGCTGTCCTTGGTGCGGAAGTAGGGGTTGACGATATCAAGGTCGGCAATAGACACCCGCTTCCCCTCCCCCGCCAGCAGCAGGGCATAATTCACGGCGATATTGGTCTTGCCGGAGCCGTAGTGTCCGGCGAAGAGGGTCACTCGCTTGTGGTCCATAAAAAGCCCCCTTTATACGCTTTACAGTGGTTTTTCCATGACTTCATATACCAGTATCACACCGTTTTCCACCGGCCACCGCTCATGCCGGACCGTGCGGTATCCCCGGTGCTCGTACATCTGACAGGCCGGGAGGGAGGCGTCCAGCCGCGCGGCGGGGTATTCCCCGGCGATCCGACGCTCCAGCGTGTCCATCAGCAGCGTCCCATAGCCCCGGCCTTGGAAGGCGGGCAGGACGTACACCCTGTTGATACAAGCCCCCCGCCGGGTTCCGGTGCCGATCAGCTCACCGTCCAGCCACAGACCCAGTACGCCGCCCTGCCGGATGTCCTCCAAAACCGCTGCGGCGCTGTGGAGGCGGCAGAAGGCGTCCACAATCTCCGGCAGGTAGTACCGGGGATATACCTCCCGGACCGTCCGGCCCACCAGCGCCGCGATCTGCTCCGCGTGGCGTTCCTCCGCCTGCTCTATCGTAACCTGCCCCATTCTTACAGCTTGCTCCGGATAATCTTGCCGCTTGTCGTCTTGGGCAGCTCATCCTTAAACACCACAATCCGTGGATACTTATACGGCGCGGTGTGCTGCTTGACGTAGTTCTGAATCTCCTTTTTCAGCTCCTCCGTCCCTTCGGTCCCCTTGGTGAGCACAATACTGGCCTTCACCACCTGCCCGCGGATCTCATCCGGGGCGGCGGACACGCCGCACTCCAGCACATAGGGCAGCTCCATCATGACGCTCTCGATCTCAAAGGGCCCGATCCGGTAGCCGCTGGACTTGATGAGAT
>CANPBB010000065.1 GCA_947572235.1 uncultured Clostridia bacterium | reverse complement strand
AAAGGGATCAGATCATCGGGGGAGGCTGTGTGGGGTTTGAGATTGTTGAAATGCCCTATGATCGGAGGACCTTTGAGGCGGATAAGCGCTTTTTGATGCAGGTGATTCAGGGGGCGCGGAATAGGAGCGGCTGGGAACGGCTGGATTACTGTCCCGCTGGCTGGCGGAGGTGGATGAGGAGGACCCTGTTTTCTGCCATTTTCCCAGATGTCAGAAGCATCACACCTTTTTGACCTGCTTTGGGTGCCAGATCTGTCATCATTAGCTGTTGCAGATTGCCGTTACGTCGTTTCTTGGTCCTCCCGGAGGAGGGCGTAGAGGCTGGCGTCCTCTATGGCGCCGTTTTTGACCACGCTCTGGCGCAGGAGGCCCTCCAGCTGGAAGCCGTTTTTCTCCAGGACGCGGCGGGAGCCGGTGTTGCGGGCGTAGGGCTGGGCGTAGATACGCAGCAAATCGAAACGGCGGAAGGCCTGGTTGCAGATTTGGCCCACGGCGGCGGTCATGATCCCCTTCCCCCAGTAGGGGCGGGCCAGCCAGTAGCCCAGTTCCCCGCTGCGCCGGTACACGTCGCTCTGGGGCTGGACGCTGACGCAGCCCACCGCCTCGCCGTCCATGACGATGGCGCGGCAGAGCTGGGCGGGCTCCCGCTTGATGCAGTCCTGGACGAACCAAGCGGCGTCCTCCTTGGTGTAGGGGCTGGGGAATACGTCCCGCAGGTTGGCCGCGATCCGGGGGTCATTGGCCCAGCGGGCGATGTGGGGGATGTAGGCCTCCTCCCAAGGCAGGAGCTGAAACACCGCCGGCGCATCGCCGCTCCAGAGGACGGTGTCCACGGGGATGTCGTGGTCCTCGGTGTTCAGGGAGGGCAGCATTTGGAAGCCGTAGCACAGGGCCACGGTGGGGTGGTTCGGCTCCGCAGCTAAAAACCGGTCGTAGAACCCGCCGCCGTACCCCATCCGGCGGCCGGAGGGATCGAAGGCCAGCCCCGGCATCAGCACCAGCGCCTTGGGATCGTCCGCCTCCGGGCCGTCGGCCACGGGCTCGGGAATGCGGCAGTACCCCTCTGCCACGGCGTCCAAGTCGTCCAGCCAAATAAAGCGCATCTCCTCTCCGAAGACCTTGGGCACCGCCACCCGCTTCCCGTCCTTCTGCGCCTGCCGCAGCAGCGGTACCGTCCGCACCTCCTGATTATAGGGCAGATACCCATACACCGACCGGGCCTCCCGATAGGCGGGCAGCCTTAAAAACTTCTCGGTGAGTTCCGCGCTGTACCGCTCAATCTCCTCTGCCGTCATCGCCTTCTTCAAAGCGCTGATCTGCCTGCGCAAAGCCTTCTTATCCATTCCTATCCCTCCAAAATTTTCAAATCGTCCCGCCCCGCGGGACACCAAAACTCCCGCTCCGCCACGCCTACTCCGTGCGCAAGCGCGCATAAACCTCCTCCGCCACGCCCTTCGGCACCACTTGGGCCAGCTCCTCCACCTCCGCCTCCCGAATGGCCTTTACACTCTTGAATGCCTTCAGCAGCGCCTGACGCCGGATCGGGCCTAGGCCGGGGATGTCGTCCAAGGCCGACTTTCGCACACTGCGGGAGTGGCTCTCGTGGTGGTAGGTGATGGCGAAGCGGTGGGTCTCCTCCTGGATCTGGCCGATCAGGGCGAACACCGCTTGGTTCTGCCGGATACCGATCTCGCGGCCCTCCGGGGTCATCAGGGCACGGGTCCGGTGGCGGTTGTCCTTCACCATGCCGAAGATGGGGATGGCTATGCCAAAGCGCTCCGTCACCCGGAGGGCCACCTGTGCGTGGGTCTCGCCGCCGTCGATGAGGAGGACGTCCGGCAGGGGGGAGAACTTCTCGTCGCCGTCCGCGTACCGCTGGAAGCGGCGGGTGAGGACCTCCTCCATGGACCGGTAGTCGTCGGGGTGGTTCTCCACCGCCTTGATCTTGAAGCGGCGGTACTGGCTCTTGGCGGGGCGGGAGCCGTGGAACACAGTCATGGAGGCCACAATGTCGCTGCCGCCGGTGTTGGAGATGTCGTAGGCCTCCATCCGCCGGGGCGCCTCGGGGAGGCCCAGCAGCTTGGTGAGGAGGCTGAGGGTCCGATCCTCCCGCTCCTCTTTGGTGGTCTGGCGCTCCGCCTCCTCCCGGGCGTTCTGGGCGGCCATGGCCATCAGCTCCGCCTTCTCCCCCCGCTGGGGGACGGCCAAGCGGACTTTGTGGCCGGAGGCCTCGGTGAGGAGCTGGGACAGGGCGTTCAGGTCCTCGATCTCACAGGGGAGGAGGATTTCACGGGGCAGGGCGGTGCGCTCGCCGTAGTACTGGAGGAGCAGGGCGGCCAGCATCTCCGCCTCCTCCTCATTGGCCGGGGCGGCGAACACACGGGTCTCCCGGTAGATGAGCTGGCCCTGCTCATAGTGCAGGATGGCGTAGCAGCAGCGGCCGCCACGGTAGAGGCCCCACAGGTCCGTGTCCGCGCAGTGGGCGGCGATGACCTGCTGGCGTTTGCTCAGGATTTCGATGGCCCGAATCCGGTCCCGTAGCTCCGCCGCCCGCTCGAAGTGCAGGTCCTCGGCGGCCTGGGCCATCTCCGCCTCCAAGTCCGAGGTGACCTCGCCCAGCTTTCCGGTGAGGAGGAGCACCACCTGCTCGATCCGCCGCCGGTACTCCGCCTCGTCGGGGATTCCCCGGCAGAAGCCGTCGCACCGGCCCATGTGGTGGTTGAGGCAGGGCCGCTCCTTGCCGATGTCCCGCGGGAACTGCCGGCTGCAGGCGGGGAGCTTTAAGGCGGCGAGGAGGGCGTCGATGGCGCTGCGGGTCTCGTAGCGGCCGCCAAAGGGGCCGAAGTAGCGGGCGCCGTCGTTCTCCCGCTTGTGGCACAGGGAGAACTTGGGGTAGCGCTGGCGGCTCAGGCGCACGAAGGGGTAGCCCTTTCCGTCCTTCAGGAGGATGTTGTACCGGGGCATGTGCTGTTTGATGAGGGAGTTCTCCAGCACCAGCGCCTCGAACTCCGTGCGGACGATGATGGTGTCGAAATCGTACACCGAGCTGACCATCATCTGGGTCTTCAGATCGTGGCCGTGGCCGGCCTGAAAATACTGGCTCACCCGGTTCTTCAGCCGCTTGGCCTTCCCCACGTAGATAACCTCGTGACTCTCGTTCTTCATCAGGTAGACCCCAGGCGCCAGCGGCAGGCTGTTCGCCTTCTCCAAAAGCTCCCCCCGTGTCATAGTAGCCTCCCCCTTTCCATCCTCCGTCCTCCGTTCTGCCAAGGTGCCACCCCGCCAACACAGTTGGCGGAGCCTACGCTAAAAATGTGCCACTGCACATTTTCTTAACGCTGCGGCGCTGCGGCTGTAGTCCCCGGCAGGATTTCGCGCCCGCAGGCGCGAAATAAACTAAAATTATTTTTGCCGGAAACCGCGTTTTCGGCAAAAATACTTCTCGTGAAGCGAGCGTCGCAGGACATTGCCCCCGCGGGGCAATGTCCAAGGCGCAGAGCGCAGCGCAACCCCCTTCGTTTGAAATCCGCAGATTTCAAACGAGCGCGAAGCGCAAATAAGTAGGCGGCTCCACAGGGCTTTGTTTTCGCCCTCCGAAACCGCCTGCCTACAGTATCACAATCTCCGTATCGCCCAAGTCTTACTCACCGAACCCGTTGTTGATCAGCTCCGCCAGAGCCTCCACGGCCTCCTTCTCGTCGCTGCCGTCCGCGATCAGGGTAATGGTAGTCCCCTTCACGATGCCCAGCGACAGAACGCCCAAAAGGCTCTTGGCGTTGACTCGTCGCTCGTCCTTCTCAACCCAGATGCCGCTCTTAAACTCGTTTGCCTTGCGAATGAAGAATGTGGCAGGACGCGCCTGCAAGCCGACTTCGCTGTGAATGGTGACTTCCTGCGTATACATAGACAGTTCTCCTTCAACACAATAAAGTTTATACTAAAGATATCAAATTTGTGTTCTTCCGTCAATAAGGAATTTGCATAAACTTCAACGTTTTTCCATTCGCTGTTGGGGTTATTTCCAGCAAAACCTACAATTTGCAAAGGATTCAGGCCCTATATGCCCCCATATTCCACCGTTTGTTCTACTATTTCTGCATTTGCACGGCGGACAGATTATTTTTCAAGTGTCCGCAATGTACGGTCAAATGTCTGCCATTGCCGCCGTTTTTTACCGGCGGCAGGAGGCAACATCTGACTTTTGGGTATGACTCGCCGGCAAGCCGGCTGTATCATAGGACCTGCCGGGGATCACCGCAGCTCTACGATGGTGACGCCGTCCTCCCCCTCGCCGTAGCGGCCCAGACGGAAGGACTTTACGGCGCTGTGGCGGCGGAGGATCTGGTGGACACCCTTGCGCAGGGCGCCGGTACCCTTGCCGTGGATGATGCTCACGGTATTTAGTTTACCCATCTGGGCGGTGTCTATAAACTGGTTCACCACGGCCTCGGCCTCGTCGGTCATCATGCCCCGTATGTCGATCTCGTTTTTGGCGGCGGCGGCGCGGCTGTGGGCCTGTACGCGGACCATCTGCTGCTTAACCTGCCGCTCCAGGGCGGCCTCGGCCTCCTCCACAAGGCGGACGCCGTCAGCCTTGATGGTCATCTTTATGCTCCCCGCTTGGAGCAGGAGTTTGCTGCCGTCTACGGAGAGGACGGTGGCCCGCTTTTTGGCGCCGGGGAGCTCCACGATGTCCCCCTTTTGGATGGGGCGGCTGGGGGCGGGGATAGGTTCCGGGGGCAGCCCCACGCGGAGGCTGTCCTCCATGGCGTTCAGCTCGCCGCGGATGGCGGCCCGGGCGTCGTTGACACCCTGCCAGTCCTGTCCCCGCTGCTGCTGCTTCCGGAGGGCGTCCAGCTCGGCGAAGATGGCGTCGGCGCTCTCCCGGGCCTCCCGGATGATGCGGCGGGCCTCCGCCTCCCCCTTGCTGCGGGCTTTCTCCCTGGCCCGCTCCATCTGCTCCCGGAACTCCCGGGCCCGGCGGGCGTCCTCCTCCCTCTGGGTGCGCAGGCGCTCCGCCTCGTCCTGGTCGTGCTCCAGGCGCTGGCGCTTCTGCTCCAGCTGGGTCAGTACCTCCTCGAAGCGGACGGACTCGCTGTCCATCTGCTGGCGGGCGGTCTCGATCACCGCCTCGTCCAAGCCGAGGCGCCGGGAGATGGCGAAGGCGTTGGACTTGCCGGGGATGCCGATGAGGAGCTTGTAGGTGGGGCGCAGGGTCTCCACGTCAAACTCGCAGGAGGCGTTCTCCACGCCCTGGGTGGTCATGGCGAAGGTCTTCAGCTCCGCATAGTGGGTGGTGGCGGCGATGCGGGCCCCGGCGGCGCGGGCGTGGGTGATGACGGCGATGGCCAGCGCCGCCCCCTCCACCGGGTCCGTGCCGGCCCCCAGCTCGTCAAAGAGCACCAAGGTCCGGCGGTCCGCCTCCTTCAGTATACGGACGATGTTGGTCATGTGTGCCGAGAAGGTGGACAGGCTCTGTTCGATGCTCTGTTCGTCGCCGATGTCCGAGAGCACCCGGTCATAGACGCTGACGGCACTGCCCGCGGCGGCGGGGATCTGGAGGCCGCACTGGGCCATCAGGGTGAGAAGGCCCAAGGTTTTGAGCGTCACCGTCTTGCCGCCGGTGTTGGGGCCGGTGATTACCAAGGTGTCAAACCGGCCGCCTAACTCGATGTCGATAGGCACCGCCTTGGCGCTGTCCAAGAGGGGGTGGCGGGCGCGGCGCAGCTCCATGCTGCCGCTTTGGCGGACCTCCGGCCGGGAGGCGTCCAGCTTGTAGCTCAGCTGGGCCTTGGCGAAGAGCACATCTAAGTGGACCAAGGCGTCATAGTCACAGAGGATGTCGTTTTGGTACTTGGCGGCCTCGGCGCTGAGGGCGCTGAGGATCCGGTGGATCTCCTTCTCCTCCTTGGCCTCCAGCTCCTTCAGCTCGTTGTTGGCCTGCACCACCCCCATGGGCTCCACAAACAGCGTGGCTCCCGAGGAGGAGGTGTCATGGACCAGGCCGGGCAGATCCCCCCGGTGCTCGGCCTTTACCGGCACCACGAAGCGGCCGCCCCGCATGGTGATAATGGACTCCTGCAATACCCGGCTGTAGGAGGCGGAGGAGATGATCCGCTGGAGGATCTGGCGGCCCTTGGCCGCCGCCGCCCGCTTATGCCGGCGGATGTCCGCCAGCTCCGGGCTGGCGCTGTCGGCGATCTCGTCCTCATCCAAGATGGAGGTGAAGATCTTCTCCTCCAGGAACTTGTTGCCGTGGAGGCAGCGGAACAGATGGTCAATGGCGGTGGCGGCATTGGCATCGTCGTTAAAATACTCCCGCACACGGCGGGCGCAGCGGAGCATTCCGGCAATGAGCAGCAGTTCCCGGGTGTTCAGCACGCCGCCGTGGTCCGCCCGGGCCAAGGGGTCCGCCACCCGCCTGAGCCCGGCGAAGTTGGGGCTGCCGTGGAGGGCGGCCATGGACTTGGCGGCCTCGGTCTGGTCCTGGAGGAGGAGGACCTCCGCCAGCTCGGTCTCCGGCCGCAGCTTCCGGCAGCGGTCCCTGGCCTCATCGCTGACGGCCTGCGCCGCCAGCAGCTCCAGCACCGCGGGCAGCTCTAAGGTTCGGATGGATTTTTCAAATAGTTCACTCATAGTTGATTCCTTTGGAGCGGGAGGATCCCGCTCAACGCTTGCGCTGCTATGCCCTCCGGAGAAGGCCGATCCCGATGGGGTGGGGGCCGGTGTGGACGCCGATGGTCACGCTGATGTGGAAGTCCCCCATCCGCTCCCAGGTGTGTCCCAAGTCCCTCAGCAGCGCCTCGGCCTGCTCGTTGAAGGCGGCGTACTCCTCGTGGTCGTAGCCGTAGCCGGTGGTGACGGTGTAGGCGCTCAGGTCTATGCGCTCCCGCTCCACGTACTCCCGGAAAAGCTCTATACACCGCTGGAGGGACTTCTTCCGCCCCCGGACCAGCCCCGCGCTGTGGAGGCCGCAGTCGCGGTACTCAATCATGGGCTTGAGCTGGAGCACCGTGCCGGTAGCGGCGGCGGCCTTGCCGATGCGTCCGCCGTGGCTGAGGTAGTCCAAATCATCGGTGGTGAAGAAGATGCGCCCGGTCTCCCGCAGGGCCTCCAAGCGGGGGACGGCCTCCTCCAGCGTCAGGTCCTGGTCCCGAAGCTGCACCGCTTGGTGGACCAAGAGGCCTTGGAGCACAGTGACCAGCTGGGAGTCCATCACGTGGATTTTTGAGCCGGGGAACTCCTCCTGCATCAGCGCGGCGGCGTTGGCGGCGGTCTGACAGGCGCCGGAGAAGGCGGCGTTGAGGCAGATGCACAGCACCGGCAGGCCCTTTTTCACCGGGCCGCAGAAGGCCGCGCCGTAGTCGTACAGGGTGGGCATGGAGGTTTTGGGGTAGCAGCCGGGGCGGTCCACCAAGGTCTGGTAGAACTCCTCCGCGGAGATGTCCCGCCCCTCCCGGCGGTAGGTTTCGCCGTCGAAGGAGACGTAGAAGGGGACGATGTTGATGCCCCAGCGCTGGATGAGCTCCGGGGGGATGTCGCAGGAGCTGTCACTGACGATGGAGAATTTCATAGGGCTCCTTTCTGGCGGAGAAGAGCCCCTGCAAAGGGACTCTGTCGCCGGGTGGTAGGCATGATAGCGTATTATAGCGGATTTTCAGATGAGATGCAAGGGGTGGGATGGGGCTTTTTGGCAGGAGCCTATGAAAGGCCCCGCTGGCAGCAAGGAGGATAGTGTGAAAGGAGCCATGGGTTCCTTTCGCGTTCCATCAACCCGCCGCAGCGACCGCTTTTGGCCCCGCCGAGGGGCCAAAACGGCCCTTCCTCTGCGAAAAAGGACAGGACACGCATTGCGTATCCTGTCCTTTGGCGCAGAGGAAGGGATTCGAACCCTTGAACGCTTTTAACACGTTACACGATTTCCAATCGTGCGCCTTCGACCAACTCAGCCACCTCTGCACGGTTTCGTTGCTCAACAGCAAGAATTATTGTAGCAGGACACTGAAAAAAAGTCAAGAGAAAAATCCAAATTATTCTCGGAATTTCCCAACAAAGCGCTCCAGGCCGGTGTGCTGTGCCCTTCGAGGGCGGCTTGTTTCAAAAAAATTCCGGTTTTGGACAAGATGGTTATTCCCCTGCGGCGCAAACCGTGTTACAATGGGGCCCAAATCCATGGAATTGCCGCCGCCGGCTCGGGCGGGCGCTGAACTTTCGGGCGCGGCGCTTCCTGAAAGAACTGAAGAAATGGGGTAGCCCTTATGATCTGTGACAATATTACCGCCGCCGCCGGCCGGCTGCGCTTTGCCGGGCGGGATGCCGGGGAGCTGGCCCGGCAGTATGGTACGCCGCTCTATCTGATGGATGAGCGGCGGCTGCGCCAAAACTGCCGGGTCTATCGGGAGAGCATGAGCGCCCACTTTTCCCGGGCCATACCCCTCTATGCCAGCAAGGCCCTCTCCTGCCGGCGGGTCTATGAGATCGTGGCCGAGGAGGGGCTGGGGGCCGATGTGGTCTCCGCCGGGGAAATCGCTATGGCAAAGAGCGCCGGCTTCCCCATGGAAAAGGTGTTTTTCCACGGCAGCGCCAAGACCGACGACGAGATCGCCTACGCCATGGACAGCGGCGTGGGGGTGTTCATCCTGGACAGCTTGGAGGAGCTGAGGGCTGTGGAGCGGCTGGCCGGAGAGCGGGGGCGCCGGCAGCGGGTGCTGCTGCGCCTGACCCCCGGCATTGATCCCCACACCTTTGAGGCGGTGGCCACCGGGAAGGTGGACAGCAAGTTTGGACAGTCCATTGAGACAGGGCAGGCCATGGCGTTTACCCTGTCGGCGCTGGACGCGCCCCACATTGACCTGAGGGGGTTCCATGCCCATGTGGGGTCCCAAGTCTTTGACAGCGCTGTGTTCTGCGACACCGCGGACATTATGCTGCGCTTTATGGCCGACGTGAGGGCGCAGACCGGCTATGAGGCGGAGATGCTGAACTTGGGCGGCGGCTACGGCGTGCGCTATGTGGAGAGCGATCCCCATGTGGACATCGCCGCCGAGATCGCCTCGGTGGCGGCGCGGGTTCGGACCCTCTGCGACAATATAGGCCTGTCGGAGCCTATGGTGCTCATGGAGCCAGGGCGGAGCATTGTGGCTGACGCAGGGATGACGCTGTACACTGTGCAGGCGGTGAAAACTATCCCCGGCTATCGCCGCTATGTGTCCATCGACGGCGGCATGACGGACAACCCCCGCTATGCCCTCTACCGCTCGGCCTACACGGTTTTGGCGGCGGAGCACATGGGGGAGGAGAGCGACGGGGTTTACACCGTGGCAGGCCGGTGCTGTGAGAGCGGGGATATGGTGCAGGAGGAGGTGGCCCTGCCGCCTCTGAGGCGGGGGGATATTGTAGCGGTGTGCACCACCGGGGCCTACAACCACTCCATGGCCTCCTGCTACAACGCCGTCCCCCGGCCCCCTATCGTGATGATCGACGGGGAGCGGGACTATGTGGCCGTGCGCCGGGAGACGGCGGAGGATCTGCTGCGGCGGGAGATGTGAGGTGCTTTTTCCTGCGGGACGGCGGCGCTTGATTTTGGGGAGCGCCTTCCTTTGGGAGGATACAGGAGGGGCGTATGCGCAGAAGGGCGGAGGATTCAAGGCTCACATACAACAAAATGGCATCCGACTATGACACGTCGCGGGAGGGACGGTATACCCGGTTTCACATCGGGGAGCTGTCCCGCACCGTTGTCCTGCAGGACGGCGACGCGGTTCTCGATGTGGCCTGCGGCAACGGGACACTGCTGCGGGAGCTGTCGAAACGAGCGAAAATCCAAGTCAACGGGATCGACATAGCGGAGAACATGGTCCTTGCCGCCAAGGCGCGCTGTCCCGGCGGGGCCTTCGCGGCGGCCCCCTGCTGTCCCCTTCCCTATGGCGATGAGAGCATGGATGTGATCACCGTGTGCTGTGCCTTCCACCACTTCGACTGTCCGCAGGAGTTTGCGAAGGAGTGCAGACGGGTTTTGCGGAAAAGCGGCGCCGTGTATGTGGCGGAGCCCAATTTCGGCGCGGCGCTCCGGTTTTTTGCCAACACCTTCTGGTTCCCCTTCTCCAGGAGCGGGGACGTGCGGGTGTACGGCGGGAGAGAGCTGAGGCGGTTCTTTTGCCGCGCCGGGTTCCAGACAGTGCAGGTCTATCGGAGGGGGACAGGGCTGTTTTTGAAGGCGGGCGGGCAGGAATAACGGTCTATGGAGGAGTATGAGATGGCGACTACGGCGGAGTATATAGAGTATGTCTGCGGCCAGCTGGCGGGGACGGGGGAGCTGCGGTACCGGAAGATGTTCGGGGAGTATATGCTCTACGTCAACGACAAGCCGGTGCTGACGGTGTGTGACAGCACGGTGTATGTGAAGAAGCTGGCGGGGCTGGAGGCCTATGGCCTATCTGTGGGGTGTCCCTATGAGGGGGCCAAGGAGCACTACATCTTGGACATCGACAACGCGGAGCAGAGCCGGGAGATTGTGGGGATGGCGGAGGCGGCGACGCCGCTGCCTAAGGCGCGGAAGAGGAAGTAGGCCGGGGGGCGGCGGCGGTTTGTTGTAGGGGCCGGTGAGGACACCGGCCCCTACAAAATTTCTGCGTCCGTAGGGGCCGATGGCCTCATCGGCTTGGGGGCGGGGTTTTGTCAAAACATTTTGATAAACCGATTGCAGGGCAGGGCAATCTCGGCCCGCCCGTGGGCGGCAAAATTAAAAATTGACAAATTTTGTATTGTATGTTAATATTAATTTGTATATTTTGTGGAAAGGAGGAGAGTGTCCCCATTGCTTCCAGATATTCTTATGCATGAAATCCAAGATTTAAGTTTGCCTGACGCTCCTCTTCCTTCTACAGGCAAGCCTAAGTCAACGATAGCTTATCAAACTCCAACAGGGGTAGTATATGACGCAGGAACTTTAAGTCTCTTGAATCTTCCCTTCTAAGAAGAAAGGTATTGTGATGAAAAAGCGGTGGTTTGATCCTGTTTTGGCGCTCGCCGTAGTAGGGGCGCTGGCGCTGCTGGCGGCGGCGGTGTGGTATGCGGTTCTGCGGCCTCAGAGTAATTGGCATCCCGTTGGCCCCCATCTTCCAGAACACCGTTTTCCAGACTGCTGGATCAGTGCATTCTTTCTGTTCTTCACAGCTCTCGCCTGCTTCGCGGGGGGTGTGCACTATGATGAGGATATCGGGAAACCAGAGGAGGGAGGTGACGGGGCGTGTCCGTAACCATTTTTGGAGAGTATTTCCGCCCCATGCCGATTTGGCTGGAAATTCTGTACTATGCCTGTATGGCGACGGCGGTGGTCCTCGTCTGCCGGAACCTGTATTTGGCGGTCCGGGTTTCCATGAGCCCCGAGGAGGGACAGGGCGGGGCGTCCCGCAGCGGTACGATCCGCAGACACCTCTTCCGCGCGGCGAAGGCCAGCGCCCTCAGCGGCGTGATCCTGTTTTTGCTCTATTTCCTCTGGTGATTTTGTGTCCAGCGTTTTTTTCACCAAATCGGTGGAGCACCTGTAGGGGCGGTGTTTTGCCGGAGTGGTTCGATAAACCGATTGCAGGGCAGGACGGTCTCGGCCCGCCGTGGGGCGGCAAATATGTGTCCTTGCACGCCCCTTCCAAAGGAAATCTTGTGATGAAAAGACAACGATTTAATCTTCTTTTAGTATTCACCGTGCTTGCGGCGCTGGCGCTGCTGGGCGTGGCGGTTTGGGTTGCGATTCTACGGCCTCAGAGTAATTGGCATCCCGTCGGTCTCTATCTTCCAAGTTGGCGTCCTTCGGACTTCTTGGTCAGCTCTGTCTTTCTGCTACTCACAGCCTTTGTCTGCGTTGTGGGAGGTATGCACTATGACGACCGATATTATGACGCCTAAATGAGAAAAAGAGGTGACGGGGCGTGTCCGTAACCGTTTTTGGAGAGTATTTCCGCCCCATGCCGATTTGGCTGGAAATTCTGTACTATGCCTGTATGGCGACGGCGGTGGTCCTCGTCTGCCGGAACCTGTATTTGGCGGTCCGGGTTTCCATGAGCCCCGAGGAGGGACAGGGCGGGGCGTCCCGCAGCGGTACGATCCGCAGACACCTCTTCCGCGCGGCGAAGGCCAGCGCCCTCAGCGGCGTGATCCTGTTTTTGCTCTATTTCTTCTGGTGATTTTGCGTCCAGCGTTTTTCCCCAAATCGGTGGAGCATCGGCAGAACAGGCGCACAATGTGTGCCCCTACACGGTGCCGTGTTTTACCACACCATCCCGGTCAACGGATACGGCGCGCCGGGGTCGTCGCGCCCTACGGGGTGCGGCGGTTTGCCGGGAGGGTTCGATAAACCGATTGTAGGGCGGGACGACCTTGGTCCGCCGAAATGAAAAATTGACAAATATGGCATTATATATTATCATAAATTTGTATAATCTGTGGAAAGGAGGAGAGTGTCCCCATTACTCGTTAAACTATTCAAAGATCGCATATCATGCTCCAAACGGAGTAGTATATGATGCAAGTGCTTTAAGTGTAGCTGCGCTTCCCTTCTAAAAAGTATTATTATGCAAAGACGGCGATTTGATTTTCGTTTAGCAATCACCACAGTAGTTGCGCTGGCACTGCTGGGCGTGGCGGTTTGGTTCGCGATTTTGCGGCCTAACGATAATTACCAAGGCTATATTTTCGCCCATGTAATGCTTCCAGACAATCCTATTCCAGACTGTTGGATCAGTGTATTCTTTCTGCTCTTCACAGCGCTTGCCTGCTTCGCGGGGGGCGTACACTATGACGAGGATGACGGGAAATCAGAAGAGGGAGATGGCGGGCTCTCCCGCAGCGGTACGATCCGCAGACACCTCTTCCGCGCGGCGAAGGCCAGCGCCCTCAGCGGCGTGATCCTGTTTTTGCTCTATTTCTTCTGGTGATTTTGCGTCCAGCGTTTTTCCCCAAATCGGTGGAGCATCGGCAGAACAGGCGCACAATGTGCGCCCCTACAGGCGCGGTGTTTTGCCGGAGTAGTTCGATAAACCGATTGCAGGGCAGGACGACCTCGGCCCGCCGTGGGGCGGCAAAATTGAAGGCAGTTATTCTGAATTTGCTCTTACAATTGTTTCGTATACTCTAATAAGGGCGGTATGTGACTTGGGTACTTTAAGTGTCCTTGCACCCCCTTTCAAAGGAAGTTTTGTGATGAAAAAGCGGTGGTTTGATCTTTTTTTAGTGTTCATCGCGCTTGCGGCGCTGGTGCTGCTGGGTGCGGCGGTATGGTACGCGGTTCTGCGGCCTCAGAGTAATTGGCATTTTAACCCCGAAGTGATCACCCTTCCGGAGAGCTGGGCGCCTCCAGACTGCTGGTTCAGTTCATTCTTCCTGTTCTTCACAGCGCTCACCTGCTTCGCGGGGGGCCTGCACTATGACGAGGATGACGGGAAATCAGAAGAGGGAGATGGCGGGGCGTGTCCGTAACCATTTTTGGGGAGTACTTCTACCCCATGTCGATTGGGCTGGAAATTCTGTACTATGCCTGCATAGTGACGGCGGCGGTCCTCGTCTGCCGGAACCTGTACTTGGCGGTCCGGGCCTCCATGACCCCCGAGGAGCCGCAGTCCGGGCCTCCCGCGGCGGTACGATCCGCAGGCACCTATTCCGCGCGCGAAGGCCAGCGCCCCCAGCGGCGTGATCCTGTTTTTGGGCTATTTCCTCTGGTGATTTTGTGTCCAGCGTTTTTCCCCAAATCGGTGGAGCATCGGCAGAACAGGCGCACAATGTGCGCCCCTACAGGCGCGGTGTTTTGCCGGAGTAGTTCGATAAACCGATTGCAGGGCAGGACGACCTCGGCCCGCCGTGGGGCGGCAAAATTGAAGGCAGTTATTCTGAATTTGCTCTTACAATTGTTTCGTATACTCTAATAAGGGCGGTATGTGACTTGGGTACTTTAAGTGTCCTTGCCCCCCCTTCCAAAGGAAGTTTTGTGATGAAAAAGCGGCGATTTGATCTTTTTTAGTGTTCATCGCGCTTGCGGCGCTGGCGCTGTTGGGCATGGCGGTATGGTATGCGGTTTTGCGCCCGGACAGTAATTATCGTCCCCAAATTCTTCCAGATCACGGTATTCCAGACTGCTTGTGCAGCATATTCTATCTGCTTTTAACAGCGTTTGTCTGCTTCGTGGGGGGTCTGCGCTATAAACGTCCAGCATTATAACGCTTGACGGCCAAATGAAAGGCGGTGCGGCATGTCTGTAACAATTTTTGGGGAGTACTTCTGCCCTATGTCGATTGGGCTGGAAATTCTGTACTATGTCTGCATAGTGACAGCGGCGGTCCTCGTCTGCCGGAACCTGTACTTGGCGGTCCGGGTTTCCATGAGCCCCGAGGAGGGACAGGGCGGGGCGTCCCGCAGCGGTACGATCCGCAGGCACCTTTTCCGCGCGGCAAAAGCCTGCGCCCTCAGCGGCGTGATCCTGTATTTGGGCTGCTGGCTCTATTATTAAACCCCCTTGAAAACCAAAGAGGACGCCGCCCAAGAGGGCGGCGTCCTTGCGTTCTGTCGTCGGTCACACAGACGCCTTCAGCGCGTCTGCCATGTCCGTGTGCTCCCACGGCAGGTCCACGTCGGTGCGGCCGAAGTGGCCGTAGGCGGCGGTCTGCTCGTAGATGGGGCGGCGGAGGTCCAGACGGGTGATGATCTTGCCGGGGCGGAGGTCAAAGAGCTCCCGGACGATCTCGCTCAGGCGCTCGTTGGAGACGGTCCCGGTGCCCTGGCTGTCCACCAGCACGCTCACCGGCTCGCTGACGCCGATGGCGTAGGCCAGCTCGATGTGGCACCGCTTGGCGAGGCCCGCGGCCACAATGTTCTTGGCGATGTACCGGGCCATGTAGGCGCCGCTGCGGTCCACCTTGGTGGGGTCCTTGCCGGAGAAGCAGCCGCCGCCGTGGCTGGCGGAGCCGCCGTAGGTGTCCACGATGATCTTCCGGCCGGTGAGGCCGCTGTC
>CANPBB010000064.1 GCA_947572235.1 uncultured Clostridia bacterium | reverse complement strand
AACTTGAAGAAGCCCGTCTCGTGGAGGCTCTGGGCGAAGGCCACGTCGCCCCGGATGCCCTCGGCCTCGCCCTCAGTGAGGAACAGGGTGCCCTGTCTGTGGGACGAGGAACGAATTGAAGTAAAGGGGGTGAAGCCCTCGCCGCTCCCTTCTACTCTACCGACTGACCTCCTTTTCTGCTTTCCTTTTTCGCCAGGGTGTGGTATGCTGTGCTTGCTTAAATTTTTAATCTATTGTTATTGTAACTCGTATATTCGTAGTTATAAATAGTTTTACGAGAAAATTTCGCAAATTCGAGGAGCCCATTATGTTTAATACTTTGCTGAAAGAATTGAGGGCGCAAAACGGGCTTACACAAGGGAAACTTGCTAAAGCTGCGGGAGTATCTCCCGGAAACGTCGGGGACTGGGAGTCCGGGAAAAGCAAGCCAGGCTACAATGCACTCGCTTCTCTTGCACGCATTTTCGATGTATCGGCGGATTACCTTCTTGAGCTGACCTCCGAAAAAACGAGCGGAGATACGGACGAACTTCGCCGTCTGAACGAGTTCAAAGAGGAACAGGGCCTTGTCTGTGATGGGAGCCCCCTCGACGCCGAAGAAACTGATCGCGTTGCCATGTATCGCCTCTTGCCCTCCCACGTCCGGGAGGATATGTTCGACCAAGTCTTTTGCCTCTATCGGAAGTACGTTGAACGCAAGAGGGAGTCTATCTACTGGACATATGCCGAAGACAGGAACGCCGAAAAAAGCAGCCCCGCCGAAGGCCGTGAGGCCCGCGACGGAACCGCCTGATTTTTTTGCGCCTGTATGATTAAATAATTAACCTTTTTCGTGTCCCATTGGTTGAGTGGGCCCAGCCGGGGCCCGGACGGCTGAAAAGCCTTGAAAACAAGGCAAAGGGACACGGTCTCCCGGTTTTGGTAAAAATGTCCCTTTGCCCTGGGCCTATTTTCCACGCCCAGGGCTCGGCGTCGCTCGCCTCTGAACGGCCCGAGTAACGCCTTGTAACAGTCCGGCCCGCGCCGATCGCGGTGATGGAGGCCCTCAAAACGGGGGTTTTAACACTCCCGCCGTTACTTTCTGCACAGTTTAGCGCCCCGTTTGCACGGCCCGCCCCTTGCCTTTTCCGGGCCCGTCTGCTATAATCTCACCATGGGCCGCAAAGCCCGCCCTCTTGCGTCTGCTGCTGCTGCTGACTTCCGGGGCGGGTGGAGCGGCCCTCCTGCCTTGTAGGGGCTGATTTACAAGGGTTTTCAGGCTCCTGGGCCCTCGCATACGTCCCACGGCCCCGCCGCCGTCCTGGGCCCTTCCTGGGCCGTCCAGGGCATGAAAAAAGAGCGCCGACCGCGTCGACGCCCCCGTCTCAAGTTGTCCGAGAATTGAGCCCCCGCTCGCGGGCCCGTCCCGGTTGAAAATGCCTCGTTTCCCGCTGAAATAGCGGGTTTTCTCATGTCTTCCCGTCCCATCCCGGTTTATCCCGCATTTCTCAAATATCCTGTCTCTCTACATTGACAAAGCGGGCCGCAGAGTTGAAAAAGGAGATCGACACCGCCGCCGAGCGCAGCGCCGATGTGAAAAGGTTTGTCGCCTTGGTACGCCGGTACACGGAGATCAGCGAATTGACCTATGAGAACGTCCATGAGTTTATCGACCGTATTTTGGTCTACGAATTGGACAAGAACACCAACACCCGCAAAATTGAAATCTTTTACAGCTTCGTGGGCAAGGTAGATACCGGAGAACAGCCTACGGAAAGGCTGTCGTGGAAACCTTGGGGCGGGAAGTGAAACAGCAGGAGCAGAAAAAAACCGACGTCAGGAAGTTCATTTTCGTGGTGAAGAAGTACACGGGTATGACCCCGCTTGATGCCACCATCCTGCGTGAGTTCGTGGAACAGATCAGGGTGTCCAACACCTACACAAGCGACGAACAGTAGAAGCGGTTGAAAATCCGGGAAATCGAGATCGTCTGTAACTTTATTGGTGCGTTTGATCTAAAAAAGCGCAAAAACAATCCTAAACTACCCAAAACAAAAATAATGCGAGGGTCGGTGTAGCTTGACGCTACGCCGACCCTCGCTTAAAATGCTTTCTTACGCCACTGTCCCATTAGCGGGGGCTTTTTCATTGTGCGCTTGTATTTAGGAGAGGAATACGGTATAATAGCCGCAGAGCGGCTATTATACTTTTATTTGTGCCGATATTTTCGCGCCCTTTGGAGGTGCGAAAAAGGCGGTATATGGTGTGATTTCAGTGCGCTTTCACCGTATCATACTGCTAAGTTGGCAAATCTGTCGCATATTCGCTGTGGTCGGCGATTACTATACTGTTACGCGGGAGGGATCATCCTATGGTCATGGACGAGGTCAAGGGGACCATTAAGCTGAAAAAACTGGTGGAGCACTTCCAATTGAAGGTGCTCTTAGCCGGTGCGGACTACGAGCAGGCGGAGATCGGTATCAAGGATGTAAACCGGCCGGGGCTCCAGTTTGTGGGGTTCTTCGACTACTTTGATCCCAGGCGGCTTCAGGTGATCGGTATGGCGGAGACCAAGATGCTGGAGGGGATGACCCACGAGCGCCGGGCGGAGAGCTTTGCCAGGCTCTTTGACTACGACATCCCCGCCTTGGTGATCTCCCGGGATCTGGACTGCTTTCCCGAGTGTATGGAGATGGCCCGGAAGTACCGGCGCACGCTCCTCTCCACCAATGACACCACGGTGGTTTTTACCAGCAAGGTCATCGACTATCTCAACCACGAGCTGGCCGCCACGGTGACCCGCCACGGTGTGCTCCTTGACATCTACGGGGAAGGGGTTATGATCATCGGCGACAGCGGCATTGGCAAAAGCGAGACCGCCATTGAGCTGGTAAAGCGGGGCCACCGCTTGGTGGCTGACGACGCGGTGGATATTCGGAGAGTCTCCAACCAGCTCATCGGCAAGGCTCCAGAGCTGATCCGCCACTATATTGAGCTGCGGGGTATCGGGATTATTGATTTGCAGCAGCTCTTTGGGATGAGCGCGGTGAAGCTGGAGAGCCAGATCGACTTGGTGGTGGAGATGGAGCCTTGGGTAGAGGGGAAGTTTTATGACCGCTTCGGTTTGGATGAGCTGAGCATGAATGTGCTGGGAGTGGAGCTGCCCAAGGTGCTGGTTCCCGTGCGGCCGGGGCGGAATTTGGCCTCCATCGTGGAGGTGGCGGCGATGAACAACCGGCACAAGCGGTACGGCTTTAACTCGGCCCAGCAGCTGGCGGACGCGCTGATGAATCAGGGGAGCGCTGGGAATTAGAGTTAGGAATGAGAAATTTTTGGGAAGGGTTTAGGGAGGTTTGCTGTGTATACAATAGGGATTGATGTGGGTGGAACCAATCTCAAAGCAGGACTGGTGGATGGGACCGGGACGCTGACGGCGGCGGAGAAGATGCCGCTGAGGTGGGTCGCTCCGGAGAAGTTTGCGGAGGATTTGATCGGGCTGGCTTTGACATTGGTGGAGAAGGCCGGGGCGCGTCAGGAGGAGATCAGAGCCATTGGGATGGGCTTTCCCGGACAGGTGGATACAAAGGCCGGAACGGTGGTGCGGACGGTGAATATTCCCATCCAGAACCTGCCCATTGTGCAGCTGATGCAGAAGAAATGGAATGTACCGGTGTACTTGGGAAACGACGCAGACTGCGCCGCCTTGGGGGAGTATCAAAATTTTGCCGCCCAAGGAATGGAGAGCTTAGCGCTGGTGACGCTGGGGACAGGGATTGGCACGGGACTGATTCTGGACGGGAAGATTGTCCGGGGCGTTAACGGCTGCGGCGGCGAGGGGGGGCATATGGTCATCGTCAAGGACGGCGTGCCCTGTACCTGCGGCCGCCGGGGCTGTTGGGAGCGGTACGCCTCCGCCAGCGGTTTGATCCGCATCACGCGGGAGATGATGGCGGAGCACAGGGACAGCATCATGTGGACGATTGTTTCCGGCGATTTGGAGCAGGTGGGGGGACGCACCGCCTTTGAGGCCGCCAAACGGGGCGACGAGGCCGGCAGGCAGGTGGTGGAGCAGTACATCGGCTATCTGGCCGAGGGGCTGACCAATTTGATCAACCTCCTTCAGCCGGATGTGGTGTGCATCGGCGGCGGCGTCAGCAATGAGGACGACGCCTACCTCCTTCGGCCCCTGCGGGAGCGGGTTGCCCGCATTCGCTTCGACCAGATGGCGGACCGCCACAGCCTTATTGTCAAGGCCCGCTTGGGCAACGACGCTGGGATGATCGGCGCGGCGCTGCTCAGTGAGGCGTAAGGGCGTCTTGGAGCGCGGATACATGAACCATAGTCTATAGGAGGGGTGCTATGCTCTGGTATCAGGACTTTGACCAAGTGAGAGAGGAACAGCTTCCCCAAGTGGAGGTGCGCTGTGAGGAGCCGATGGCCTCCCACACCACCTTCCGCATCGGCGGACCGGCCTGCCGGATGGTTCTGCCCGCCACAGCGGAGGAGGCCGTACTGCTGCTGCGCCTGTCGGAGGAGCGGGGATGGCCGGTGCTGCTGCTGGGAGGCGGGTCCAATCTTTTGGTGGCCGATGAGGGGGTGGACTGTCTGGTGATTTCCACCGCCTCCCTCCAGCAGATAGCGGTGAATGAGACGTCCGGCATTGTCACCGCCGGGGCCGGGGTGCGTCTGGCCCGTCTGGCTGTAGCCGCGGCAGATGTTGGGCTGGGCGGTATAGTGTTCGCCCACGGCATCCCCGGCACAGTGGGCGGGGCGGTGTTCATGAACGCCGGGGCCTACGGCGGAGAGATGGCCCAAGTGGTGGAGTCCGTGACAGCTTGGCTCCCGGAGAAGGGGCTGTGTACCCTCCATCGGGAGGAGCTGGACTTCGGCTACCGCCGCAGCCGCTTCTCCGGCGGCGAGGGCGTGATCCTCTCCGCCGTGTTCCGCTTGGAGCGGGGCTGTACCTCGGAGGCGCTGCGCCGGGGCATGGAGGAGCTGATCCAGCGCCGCCGCGCCAGCCAGCCCTTGGAGCTGCCCAGTGCCGGCAGCACCTTCAAGCGCCCGGAGGGCTACTACGCCGGCACTTTGATCGACCAGTGCGGTCTGAAGGGACTGACCGTCGGCGGTGCGGCGGTATCGGAGAAGCACGCGGGCTTCATCGTGAACCGGGGCGGCGCCACCTGCGCCGACGTAACCGCCCTGATTGCGGAGATTCAGCGCCGTGTCCTCGAGGAGACGGGGGTTAGTCTGGAGACGGAAGTACGAGTTATCAATTAGGAATTAGGAGTTAGGAACGAGAAATTGTGGTAGCCGGCTTTGCCGGATAGATTTTAATTGGCCGCTTTGCGGCCCCTAAAAATTCCTAATTCCTCATTCCTAATTTGAAAATAGAGGGGTGATTTTTTGGAGATCCTGATTATCTCCGGGCTGTCCGGCGGGGGGAAGAGTAAGGCGGCTTCCTTTTTGGAGGATATGGGCTACTATATTGTGGACAATATGCCTGCTGGGATTATTTTGAAGTTTGCCGAGTTCTGTGCCGGGGCCCAAGGGCGGTATGATCGGGCAGCTTTGGTCTATGATGTGCGGGCCGGGGAGGATTTTCAGGAGTTCTTCCGGGTGCTGGATACACTGCGGGAGGGGGCGATTACCTGCCGTCTGCTGTTTTTGGAGGCGTCGGTGGACACCTTGATCAAGCGGTACAAGGAGACCAGAAGGCGGCATCCCCTCTATGATGCGTATGGCTCCATTGAAGAGGCGGTGCGGGGGGAGATGGCCTTAATGGCCCCTGTGCGGGAGCGGGCGGATTTCGTTATCAACTCCTCCACCTATTCCACCAGCCGCCTCCGGGGGGAGCTGGCACGGCTCTTCGGCGGGAGCACGGCAAAGGCGGATATGACGGTAAACGTGGTGTCCTTCGGGTTTAAGCATGGGCTGCCTATGGAGGCGGATCTGGTGTTTGATGTGCGGTTTATGCCAAACCCTTACTACATCGACGAACTGCGGAGCAAGACCGGGCTGGACAGTGAGGTCTACGACTATGTGTTCAGTTTTCGGCAGACGCGGGACTTTTTTGAACGGCTCAGTGAGCTGCTGCGCTTTGTGCTGCCCTACTACAGGGAGGAGGGCAAGACAGTGCTGGTGGTGGCGGTGGGCTGTACCGGCGGGCACCACCGGTCTGTGGCGGTGACGCGGGCGCTGGTGGACTTTATCCGAGCCTTGGGGTATCAGGTGACGGAGAACCATAGGGATATGACACGATAAATTTCGCTTGAAATTTGCGGATTTCGAGCGAGGGGGCGGGGGATGCGCTTTTTTCTTGGAAGCGGCGGGGCCGATTCCAAGAAAAAGGGTTCGGGCCGAACGCGGCCTACAGAGTGTTTTTTCGAAAACGCGGTTTCCGGAAGAACGATTTTAGTTTTTCTGCGCCTATAAGGCGCAAACCCTTGCGGGGGGCGGGCTTCGCGGTGTAAAGCGGTGTAAAAATGTGTCGATGGCACATTTTGGTGTGGGAGCTGTTAATATACGCGCTTTAGAGGAGCGGTTGGTTTGGGGAGTTTGCTCCTGTTTGGGATTGAGGATTTGCTATGAGCTTGGATGCGATGCAGCGGCGGCGGGGACCTCGTGTGGTCGCGATTGGCGGCGGGACGGGGCTTAGCACGATGCTGCGGGGGCTGAAAACCTATACTGAGAATATTACCGCCATCGTTACTGTGGCTGATGACGGGGGCGGGTCTGGGGTGCTGCGGCAGGAGCTGGGGATGCTGCCGCCGGGGGATATCCGCAACTGCATGGAGGCGCTGGCCAATGTGGAGCCGCTGATGTGTGAGCTGCTCCACTACCGCTTTACCGAAGGAACCTTGGCAGGACAGAGTTTTGGAAACCTGTTTCTGGCGGCTATGAATGGGATATCCCCCTCCTTTGACATGGCGGTGACCCGGATGAGCCAAGTGCTGGCTATCACCGGGCGGGTTCTGCCGGTGACTACCGCCGACGTGCAGCTGCGGGCGGAGCTGGAGAGCGGGGCCGCGGTAATGGGGGAGTCCAAGATCTTCTATGCCAAGAAGCTGGAGGACTGCCGTATCCGCCGGGTGGGGCTGGTGCCGGAGCGGCCTATGGCCCTGCCGGCGGCCTTGGACGCGATTCACCATGCGGATCTGCTGGTGCTGGGGCCAGGGAGCCTATACACCAGCATTATCCCCAACCTGTTGGTGGAAGGGGTGGTCCAAGCCATCCGGGCAGTGGATTGTTTGAAGGTCTATGTAGCCAACGTGATGACGCAGGAGGGGGAGACTGAGGGGTATACACTCTCCGACCATATTGAGGCCCTGTTTACCCACGCCGGCGGCGCGGGGCTGTTCGATCTGTGTTTGGTGAACGACGCGCCGGTGCCGGAGGCGGTACTCTGCCGCTACGCTGAGGAGGACGCCGGCCCGGTAATGGTGGACAGCGACGTCTGTGCCGGCTTAGGCGTGGAGCTGCTGCGCGCCCCGGTGTCCACGGTGCGTGGGGCCTTAGTCCGGCACGACCCGGACCGCTTGGCCGCCGCGCTGCTGCACCTGCACAACACCAGAAGCGTCCGTCTGGCCGGCGGCGGGTATCGGAAGGAGCGGTGAGTGCTGTCTCTCTGCGCTCTGTACAGGTTCTGCGGCGCGGATTGGGGCAGGCGCTGGTATTCGAGAGAGAAACGTGAGAGAGGGGGGAGATTATGTCCTTTTCCAGTGATGTGAAAAGCGAGCTGTGCCGGCAAGGTGTCTCTAAGCTCTGCTGCGCCCGGTCAGAGGCCTATGGGGTACTGCTGTGCTGCAGCACCTTCACCGCCCGGGAGGTGCGGATCGTCACCGAGAGCGCCGACTTTGCCGCCCGTCTGCCCAAGCTCTTTCAACGCTCCTTCGGTGTGGCTTTCGACCGCCTGCCGGAGGCGGAGGAAGAGGGACGAAAGTTCGTCTTTCAGATCACCGGACGGGACAAGCTCCACACCATCGTCGATCTCTTGGGCTATGAGGCCCGGCAGAATTTGGTTCTCCACATCAATTTTGCCATGCTGGAGGAGGATTGCTGCCGAGACGCCTTTCTGCGGGGGGCCTTCTTGGCCGGGGGCAGCGTCACCGACCCGATGAAACGCTACCACTTAGAGCTGACCACCAGCCACCTTCAGGCCAGCCGGGAGCTGTCGGCCCTGCTGCGGGAGATGGGATATGAGCCAAAGCAGGTGGTCCGTAGCGGCTACCAAGTGACTTACTTCAAGAGCAGCCGTCAGATTGAGGAGCTGCTGACCTGTGTGGGGGCGCCCCTCTCGGCTATGGAGCTGATGAACGCCAAGGCTGAGAAGGACCTGCGCAACGGCGTCAATCGCCGGGTGAACTGCGAGGCGGCCAATGTGGGCAAGGTGGTTGATGCCGTTCAAGAGCAGCTCTCCGCCATCAGCCGCCTCTATGATCTGGGCCGTGTGGAGGACCTGCCAGAGAAGCTGAAGGAGACCATCATCCTCCGGGAGACCTACCCGGAGCTGTCCCTCAGCGAGCTGGCGGCGGAGTTCGACCCGCCTATCAGCAAGTCCGCCCTGAGCCACCGCCTGCGTAAGCTTACCGAGCTGGCGCAGCAGTAGGGGAGAGGCGCTGTGAGAAGGAGGGTTGTTCTGCCGGCGGTGCTGGCCGCTGCGATTTTATTGATGATTGTCTATGTACAGCAGAACACCTTCACCTACACTAATTTGGTGGGCGAGGCCGACCGGATTCAGGCCCGTGTTTTGCTGGAGGAGGCCGGGATTCCCCGGGAAAATATAGATGGTTTCTTTTCTTTGATTGAGGCATTTTACCAAGATCCCTATCCCCATCTGGCGAAGCAGGGCCTTCAAAGGGCGCTGATCCCCTTCTTCTCCTACCGGGATCAGGATGCCTTTGACCACTTTGACCGACAGCCGGACAGCTCTCTGACCTGCCGCATGGCGGCGTTTCTGCTTCTGAAGGACAGCATCCGGTTTCCCGATATCCTTCCAACGGCGCCGGAGGAGAAGGATCCCATGAGTCAGCGGTGTCTCGCGGCAGAGCAGGACCGCCTCCGCTACAATCTGCTCTTTGCCAACGTGGAGGGGGAGGCTGTCCGCTCCTCGGAGGAGTTGGCCGCTGCGGTGTCGAACTATTGGAGTGAGGCGGAGATTGATTTTTCAAGCGGTGTAAAGGCAAACCTGTTGACAGCATATGGCTCCGATGGCGGAGAGATTCAGAACTTCCACACCGCTGTGGCGATTTCCTCGGGGGAGGAGGTCTGGCTGTTAGAGAAGTATGACCCCCTCTACCCCTACCAGCTCTCCCGCTTCACCGGGGAAGCGCAGCTGATACGCTACCTGCGGCACCGGGTTTTGGGGTGTTCCTATGCCGCCGTCTTTCAGGGCGGAGAGTACCTTTGGATAAAGTAAATTGATGGTTGTCAATATCTTAGATGAAGAGCGATACAGCCCCGTAGAAAACCGGGGCAGAACAGGAGGAATATTTATGAATCGTGCACAGAGGGCGGTGGAGCTTCACAATAACGGGGCCAACTGCGGTCAAGCGATTGTCTGCGCCTTCTCGGACATCACCGGGCTCAGCGAGGAGATGGGTATGAAGGTCTGCGGCACCTTCGGCGGCGGTTTCCGCTGCGGAGAAATCTGCGGGGCGGTCAGCGGCGCGGGGGTGGTATTGGGGATTCTCTATCCCCATGTGGAGATTCGGGACATGAAGGCCAAGTCCTTTGTCTCCAAGAAGATGATGGAGTTTGAGCGTTGCTTCTTAGATCGTTTTCCGGCTCTCTGCTGCCGTGACATCCGTGATCTGCCGGTGAACACAGAGGCCAGTCCCACCGCCAAGCGGCTGGAGGTGAAGCGGTCCTGCTCGGTGTACATTGCGGCAGCGGCGGAGATTTTGGAGGAAATGATTGCAGAGTCCGGGGAAATGAGGAATTAAGAATGAAGGTTTCCGGCCGTTTGATTTAAGGCAAGGGTTTTCTCCTGTTTTTTCATTTCCATCATTCCTAACTCCTAATTCCTAATTTGAAAGGGGGCTTTCTATGTCCTTCGTCCACCTTCATGTTCATACTGAGTATAGCCTTCTTGACGGGGCTTGCCGGATTAAGGGGCTGGTGAAGCGGGTCAAGGAGCTGGGGCAGACGGCGGTGGCGATTACGGACCACGGGTGTATGTACGGGGTTATTGATTTCTACCGGGCCTGTGTGGCCGAGGGAATTAAGCCCATTATTGGCTGCGAGGTCTATATGACGCCCCCTGGGCGGTCCCGCTTGGATAAGATACACGAGTTTGACGCCTCCAGCCGGCACTTGGTGCTGCTGTGCAAAAATGAGGAGGGCTATCGGAATCTGAGCTATTTGGTGAGCGCGGGGTACACCGAGGGGTTCTACATCAAGCCCCGGATTGACATGGAGCTGCTGCGGCAGCATTGTGGGGGGCTTATCGCCCTGTCGGCCTGTCTCGCTGGGGAGATTCCCAAGCGGATTTTGAACCAAGGTTACGACAGCGCCAAGGAGTACGCCTTGGAGATGCAGGCGCTCTTCGGGGAGGGAAACTTCTACTTGGAGCTGCAAAATCACGGTATTCGGGAGCAGCGGGAGGTGAACCGAGCGCTGCTGCGCCTCCATGAGGAGACAGGCATCCCCTTAGTGTGTACCAACGACTGCCACTACCTGAGCAAGGAGGACGCGGAGAGCCATGATGTGCTGCTGTGTATCCAGACAGGAAAAACCGTGGATGACGAGAGCCGGATGCGCTATGAGCCGCGGAACTTCTATGTCCGGTCCACCGAGGAGATGGAGAACCTTTTTGATGGCTACCCGGGAGCAGTGGAGAATACCCAGCGGATTGCCGACCTGTGTGAGCTCACCTTCACCTTCGGCAAGTATCACCTGCCCCAGTTCCCCCTGCCGGAGGGGGAGACGGAGGCCTTCTCCTATCTGAAAAAGCTCTGTGAGGCGGGGTTTCAGCGGCGGTATGGGGAGGCCCACCTGGAGTATCGGGTACAGCTGGACTATGAGCTGAACATGATAGAACGGATGGGGTTTACCGACTACTTTTTGATTGTCGCGGACTTTGTGAACTATGCCCGGGACGTGGATATCCCTGTGGGACCCGGGCGGGGCAGCGCGGCAGGGAGCATCGTCTCCTACTGCTTGGCTATCACCGATGTGGATCCTATGCAGTACGGGCTGTACTTTGAGCGGTTTTTGAACCCGGAGCGGGTGAGTATGCCGGATATCGATATGGACTTTGGCGACACCCGGCGGGACGAGGTCTTTGACTACGTTCAGCGCAAGTACGGCGCGGACCACGTGGCCCACATTGTTACCTTTGGCACCATGGCCGCCCGGGGGGCTATCCGGGACGTGGGACGGGTGCTGAATATGCCCTACGCCGACGTGGATGTGGTGGCCAAGCAGGTGCCCAGCGGGCCCAACAACCTGCATATCTCCTTGGCGGAGGCTCTGCGGCTGTCCAAGCCCCTAAAGGACATGTACGACGGCGACCCCCAGATCAAAAAGCTCATCGACACCGCCCAGTCCTTGGAGGGGATGCCGCGGCACGCCTCCACGCACGCCGCCGGCGTGGTAATCACCAAGGAACCGGTGGTGAACTATGTGCCTTTGGCCACCAACGATGACACCGTGGTCTGTCAGTACACTATGGTGACCTTGGAGGAGCTGGGGCTTCTCAAGATGGATTTCTTGGCTCTCAGGAACCTGACGGTTCTGGAGGACGCGGTGCAGATGCTCCGCCGGCGGGAGCCGGACTTTGATCTGAAGGATATCCCCGAGGATGACAGCGCCGTGTTCGATATGCTGACGGCGGGAAAGACCAGCGGCGTGTTTCAGATGGAGTCGGCGGGAATGACCGGGGTCTGCGTGGGCCTCAAGCCCCAGTCCATTGAGGATTTGACCGCCATTGTGGCGCTGTACCGGCCAGGGCCTATGGAATCCATTCCCCGGTTTATCGCCTGCAAGCACGACCCCAAGCTGGTGACCTATAAGCACCCGTCTTTGGAGCCGATTTTGTCCATCACCTACGGCTGCATTGTCTATCAGGAGCAGGTGATGCAGATTTTCCAGCAGCTGGCTGGGTACTCCCTGGGGCAGGCGGACATGGTGCGCCGGGCCATGAGCAAGAAGAAGGCAAAGGATTTGGAACGGGAGCATGCGGCCTTTCTCCACGGGGATGCGGACCGGGGGATCACCGGCTGTGTGGCAAACGGCATCCCAGAGGACGTGGCACAGGACATCTACAGCGAGATCTATGATTTCGCCAACTATGCTTTCAACAAGGCTCACGCGGTGAGCTACGCCATCGTGGCCTACCAGACCGCTTGGTTTAAGGTTCACCACCCCCGAGAGTACATGGCGGCTCTGTTGACCAGCGTGCTGGGCAACTCCGACAGGGTGGGTGAGTACATCGCCGAGTGCAGGGAGTGGAACATCGCCCTGCTGCCACCGGATGTGAACCGCTCCTCGGACAGCTTCACTGTGGAGGAGGGGGGCATCCGCTTTGGGCTGGTGGCCATCAAAAATATCGGA
Organism: uncultured Clostridia bacterium; assembly: GCA_947572235.1. GTDB lineage: Bacteria > Bacillota > Clostridia > Oscillospirales > Oscillospiraceae > CAJFPI01. Next base: position 2,855 of record CANPBB010000064.1, on the reverse strand, counting down.
CGCAGCTTTATCCAGTCGGTAATGGGGGAGCGGGAGGAGAATGGCCCCTTCCTTAGCTTTCAGGACTTCTGCCAGCGCCTCAGTGGGGCGGATATGAACAAGCGGGCGGTGGAGAATCTGATCCGCGCCGGGGCCTTCGACAGCTTGGGCGCCCGCCGGTCCCAGCTCATCGCCGTCCATGAGCGGGTGCTGGACAGCATCAGTGACAGCCGGCGGCAGAATTTGGAGGGGCAGATGGATTTCTTCGGCCTATCCGGGGAGCCGAGACATACGGAAATCCCCCTGCCGGACATCCCCGAGTACACGGCAGGGGAGCGGATGACCATGGAGAAGGAGACCACCGGCCTCTATCTCTCCGGCCACCCTATGGACGCCTATCGGGCGGCGGCCCGAAGGATTGGAGCGGTGCCCATTGTCCGCATCCACGAGGACTTTGCCCGTGAGGAGGGGCCCCAGCAGTTTCAGGACGGCCAGCGGGTGACAATTGCCGGCGTGATCACCGCCAGCAAGACCAAGACAACCAAAAATAATACCCTCATGGCCTATGTCACCGTGGAGGACGACACCTCCTCCATTGAGCTGCTGTGCTTCAGCCGAACCCTCCAGACCTGCGGGGCCTATCTCCAGGCCAACCAGAGTGTGGTGGTCCGAGGGAAGCTCTCTGTCCGGGACGAGAAGGCGGTGCAGCTCCTCTGCGACAGCGCCGGCCCTCTCAGTGAGGACCCCAACGCCGTAGCCCTGCCGGGAAAGGGGGCTGACCGCCGTCCTCCGGTGGCCGGTGAGATGGTGTATCTGCGCCTGAAGAGTGAGTTGGGCCGGGATTTCCGCTACCTGCAGCTCCTGCTGCAGATGTTTCCAGGCCAAACCCCGGTAAAGATTCGCCTCACCGACTCCGGACGCCTCTTGGGTGCTGCCTGCCTCCTCCACGCCTCCTTAGTGCGGGAGCTGAAGGAGGTCTACGGGGAGGAGAATGTGGTGATCAAGTAGCGTAAAACAGTGACAGGGACCGGAGCTTTGCTCCGGTCCCTGTTTGCTGTCCTCAATCAAACTCATATAGTGCACTGATAATTTTGGAGTACAGGGTCTCTGCATCCTTGCGGAACCGCTTTTGCAGCTCCTTGGCCATGGCCTCCTTTGTTACCAGCAGCTCCAGCTTCATCACGCTCTCCTGCTCGTCGCTGAGGGAGAGGGTTACGGTGTAGCTTCCCGAGGGACGCTGGGTGATCTCGGCCCCAATCAGGGCGTTTCGGCGCAGGTGCTGATTGTAGACGGCGATGTTCTTCTCCGCCTGCATCCGCACGGAGTAGGGGAGGCTGTCCTCGGTGGCGGCGCTGTTGGAGCGGCCTTTATCGGTGATGGCGTAACGCCCGTCGGTGAGACGCAGGTGTTCCGTGCGTACTAAGTCGGACATACACTGGGAGAAGTCGAAGTAGTCCACCCCTTCGTCGCACATGGAGAGCTCCTGAAGCGCCTCAAAGGGGACGCTGTCGGAGAGGCGGGCGGCGATGTAGAGGATCAGAAATTTGATTTCCAGCTTGTCGCTGATAAAACCGCCGAATTGGGGCATAGGTGTCCCTCCTTTTGAGATGTGGATGGAAAAACATAAGCATAGTATACCGCTTTTGGCCTTTTTTGTACAGAGGGAGTTTTCACCCTTATCGTTTGAAGGCATACACTGGAATGAAAGAGCACATCTTTCAACAAGTACTTAATAGGAGGTTTTCCCATGGCCGATAAGATTTTACCCGGCCCCATCAGCAAATGCGCTGACTATAAAGAGGCTGTTTGCATCCATACCAAGAAGATCTACGACTCCTGCCGCGACAAAGACTGCATTGAGGATCTGCGCTTCTATCCCACAGCGGCGGGGCAGGAAGTGCTCAACCGCGCCATGAACGTCAAAGGGGATAAAGCGGAACTGCTTTACACCTATATTGACGTGGAGCCTGTGGCCTTCAACCGGGGCTTCTTTACCGTGGATATGCGTTTCTTCTACCGTGTAACCCTGTGCGCCTATGTGGGGTGCCCCCGGCCGGTGGAGGTGGAGGGCCTGTGCGTCTTTGACAAGCGGGTAATCCTCTTCGGCAGCGAGGGCAGCGCCAAAATTTTCTCCTCCAAGGTCCGTGTGGACGGCTTGGACCGCCAGCTCTTGGAGCAGAGCAACATGCCCGTCGCTGTTGTGGAGGCTGTGGACCCCATGATCTTGGATGCAAAGCTCTTGGAGTGCTGCGATAGCCGCTGCTGTGACTGTGATATCTGCGAACTCCCGCCCTGCGTGTGCCAGTGCTTTAACTGCGACCTCACCATGGGCGACGACTGCCGTCGGGTCTTTATCACCTTGGGCCAGTTCTCCATCGTCCGTTTAGAGCGGGACAGCCAACTGCTGATTCCCGTGTTGGATTACTGCCTGCCCAACAAGGAGTGCACCGGCGGCGGCAGCGTCAATAGCTGCACCTATGAGGACCCCTGTGAGCTCTTCAGCACCATCGCTTTCCCCGTGGGCGAGTTCTTCCCGCCCAACACAGTGGACCCCTGCTGCTGTGGCAGCGACACCAAGCCCGGCTGCGGCTGCGGCCGGTAGGATTAAGCAAAAAAGCTGTGCGCAGAGCGCACAGCTTTTTTATGCCGACGGACGCCGGTCCGACCAACTGGAGCCTGTAAAAAATGTCAGGGAACTTGGGACAATTTCTCGACTGCCTCCTCTTCTAAAGGTGGTGAAGAAGAAATTGGTCTCATGGTTGGACTCAAATATATTATTTTCGAATTAAAGATTCGGAAATAGTACATTTGATTTGAGCTGTTTTGGGGTTTCAGAGGGAAAAACCGGCAACCCCCCAAACAAGCACACAATAAAA
>CANPBB010000063.1 GCA_947572235.1 uncultured Clostridia bacterium | reverse complement strand
CTCTCCGGCGTCTGGGCATAGAAAAGCCCCGCCTCCTCGGGGGAAGCGGGGCGCAGCTGATGGCGGATAGGTGTCTGGGGGCAGCGGATATGTTCCGCGGCGCAGAAGTCGGAGAGGCTGCGCTGCTGTCCAGTCAGCTGGAACTGGTTTTTGACCAGCCTGAACTGGGAGCGGCCGCTTTTCAGCGGCTGGCAGGAGAGAATGGAGCCAACGTGGTTCCCCTCGGCCTTGTCCACCAAAGCATGGGGCTCATCCGGGCGGCGGATAGTGCCGCGCAGGTCGTAACAGTACCAGCCCTGCGGCACATCTTCCCGCAGGATGGGCTGAGTGCTGTACAATACGGGAGTCCCAAACAGGCGGGCGTCAAGCAGTTGGTCCCTGTAGATATTGATTTGCAATGGTTTCATCCCCTTTCTCTTGATTTGGCAGCAAACACAAATACCACATCCTCGCTGGAAAGTCCAGCAGAACCTTTTACATCATGGCCTGCCCGGCCTCCGGCTTGGGAAAAGGCCTGCTCAGCCGGCGCACCAAGCCGAGCTCCGTCCGCCGGACACCGTCCTCCGCCATAGAGTCTCTGCCCAACTGGGCAAAATCCATGTACCCGGCGATGGTGTCGATGACCTCATCGCCGGCCCCAGCGCGGCGGATCACCTGTCTCCCATAGGCATCCATATCCTCCGGGACCTGCTCATAGTCATCTCGATCCCTGGCAATGCCGAGGGCCTCCGCGAAGGTACCCGGCTGCTCCGCCTCCAGAATGGCGCAGTACTTCACCGTCTCGCCGTCCATTTTGATCTGCTGGAGGCAGAGCGCCATCTCATTGGCGCCCTCCACGGTGATACCGTCCATGGGGATCTGGCGGATCAACTGGGGCTCACATTCCACACAGACGATCACCGCCTGAGAGAAGTCCTCAATCTCCAGCGCCCTTTTTGCCTGCGCCAGCCGCTCCGCAGAGGCGGGAAGGGCAAGGGTGTCACTTCGCTCCAAGGCCATAAGCGTCAGGACGATGGTTTTTGGCCCTTCCTCCTGCACCGGCGCTTCTTCCCGGCGCTTGACAAGACCATAGGGGCTATACACTCCGCCAAGGGTGTCCCGCTGCGCCGCACCGATCTTGCTGTAGTCCAAGTATGGATGCACTTCTTCGGGGAATAAAAATTTTCCAGTGATGGGCGCGGTGGTCACCAAGAAGCGGCCCAGCTCCTCATCGGTTGTGATCTGGGGAAATACCATGTACTGATGCAGATTATCCGCAATATGCAGGGCATCCTCCAACCCGCCGGCGCCCTCCAATCCCAGCGCCCCAGAGAAGATGCCCCGCTCCTCCGCGCTCATACGGTCAATCCGCTCGGCCAATCGGTTCAGCCTCTGAATATCAGCCTCACTCGTTAGATTGGTGTGCTGGATATACGGATAGAGGTTCGGAACAGGGCCCCCTACTCCGCTGATGACGATTGGGACGAATTCATCCTCAAATCCCGCTGTCAGATCGCGGATGGCTCTGGCCGCATCATTACAGGTGGCGGGCAGGTCGAGTGCCATACCGCGACCCCGGCACTCCAAGTAAAGAAGCATCATGCCATCCCTCCCATCTGCGGTCCCTGTTGGTATCCCCCGGCAGCCTCCCCCATCAGCGCCGCTCTGATCACATAGCTCATACGCCGCCTCCCTTGGTTCTCTGGAGCGGCTTGGCAGACCGGTCACAGGGCAGCTTCTTCTGGGGGATCTTCCTCCGGGTGTCGGTACGGACGGCCGGTGACCGGGACGGGTCCATCATGATCCGCTCCAGCCCCGCCAGGCGGGTATCGCCCATAAAATATCGTGCCATATTCTCTTTGTCCTCCTCGTCTTTATTCACAGTCTCCGAAAAAAGGACAAAAAGAAAAAGGGCGCCGCCCTTTTTTGGGGAAACGGCCCTTCCTGTTACATGTTTTGATTGTTTAGATGAACTGCGTTCCACTGTCTTGGGGAAACAGCATCTCCGCACTCTTTATGTCTTTCTCGATGGAGAGCACCACCCGCTCCGCCAAGTCCGGAACCGTGGTTTCGATCTGTTCTGCAGTGGATTTCAGACATTTTCGCCGCTCATCTGTCATGGGATATACGCTTTCCAAGGCCTCACTTATACTGCGGTAGACCTCTGTCAGCTGCTCCGTGGTAAAAAGGGCACTGCTCAGAACAAGCCTGGAGCGGACGGCAAAGTCCTGTTTAGCCGCAATATAGCTCTCCACACCGCCGCCGGGGCCGTAGTAATCACCTTGGTAGACGCCGGTGCGCTCTCTGATCCACTCCCAAGTGACAAACTGCACCCCGTACTCGGTCGGGTGGCCCGCCATGACCACGCCATTAAAATCCGCCAGCAGCCGGTAGTCTCCCGTCAGGCCGCTGTCTTTCAAAAAGGGCGCCGCCTCCATCTGCCGCATGTACCCGGCTGTGATCTTAGCGATATCGACCACCCTGTCCTTGGCCTTGTCCCTATCATCGCCGAGCACATCCCTTTTCCAATACCGGACATCACCGGTCTCCGCAACACGGCAGAGAGGCCGTCCATCCAACTCCACCGGCAGAACCCCCTCCTTTGTCTCCGGTTTTACCGAAAGCCCCTCATGCCGGAGGTTGAGGGTCAGTTCTTGGAAATACCTGCTTCTTTCTCCTGTGTCCATCATGTCCTGCGTCTCCTTTCCCGCTCAGGGCTTTAGCGCCCTTTTTGCCCGCAATGAAAAAAGCGTTGACCGGATGACTGATCCAGCCACCTGTTCAACGCTTAACACCGCGCCAAAACATCTGGCGCCCTTTTTGAATTGCCTTTGCTGTTCCCGCAAGTTCTTGGTGGGGAAGGAGGCTCCGCGGGATATAAAAACCCAGCGCCCTTTTTGATCAACTCAAAAAGGCGCTATGGTCATTTTCGTACTCCCGGAGGTTCGAATCCCTCCAGACTGCCAAAATACCGTCTGCGGATCTTTTATTTCACCGCTGAAAATCGGGGTGCCAAAAACCCCGGAAAGCCCTGATGCCGTAGGCTTTCAGCCTACGGCATCTAAACTGGGCACATAAGATGGTACGCCATGAGGGATTCGAACCCCCGGCCTTCTGGTCCGTAGCCAGACGCTCTATCCAGCTGAGCTAATGGCGCATGTCCTCTCAGACAGCTTAGTCATAATACCACAGTTCTCCCCAAAATGCAATAGCAAATTTAACTTTTTTTCAAAAATTTTTCAGCCCCCTCCCGCTCACCCGGAATCCGATCCGCCAAGGCGTCGGACAGCGCGGCAAACGCCTCCAGCCCCAGCCGCTCCCCCCGGACCGTCTCCGGCAGGCCGCAGGAGATCACCGCCTCCCTCAGCTCCCCCTTGCCCAGCCGGTCGCCAAAGGCGGAGGAGAGGCTGTTGATCAGCGTTTTCCGCCGCTGGGCGAAGGCCGCCCGCACCGTGCGGAAGAAGAACGCCTCTCCGCACCGGGGCGATACCGCCGGCGCCGGACGCACCGGACAGTGGAGCACCGCCGATGTCACCTTGGGCGCAGGCAGAAAGCACTCCCGGGGCACCTCAAAGAGCACCCGGGGCTCCGTATGGTACTGCATAAACACCGAGAACGCCCCGTACTCCGGCCCTGGCGCGGCAGCGATGCGCTCCGCCACTTCCTTTTGGATCATCACGGTGATGCTCTCAAAGCATCCCGCCTCCACCAGCGCCGTAAGGATGGGGGTAGTGATGTGGTAGGGCAGATTGGCGCAGACCAAGGGCCGCAGGCCGCCCAGCTCCTCCGCCGCCAGCGCTGGGATGTTGAGCTGGAGGATATCCCCCGGCACCAGCTTGAAGTTTTCGCACCCCGCCATAGTCTCCGACAGGATGGGCAGCAGCGCCGTGTCCAGCTCCACCGCCGCCACACGGCCCGCCCGCCGGCACAGCTCATAGGTCAGCGGCCCGATGCCCGGCCCGATCTCCAGCACGCCGCAGGAAGCGTCCGCGCCGCAGGCCTCGGCGATTTGCCGGGGCACCCAGTCCTCGATCAAAAAATTCTGCCCCAGCGACTTGCTGAAACGGAAGCCGTGGCGCCGCAGCAGCGCCTCAATGGCGGATCTGTCGCATAGATTCATGGAAACCCTCCCGTTTTATGGAATAAGGAATGAGGAGTTCGGAATTATTTTTTGTAATTCCAAGACAAATGGGCGCAGGTAGGTCTGGTCGAATTGGGCGGCGAAGCGGAGCTCCTGCTCCGGGAAGCCGGGGAGGGGCTGGCCGAAACAGCCTTGCACGGCGATATAGCCGCCCCGCCGGGCATCAAAGCGGATGTACGGATGAAAGCCGTAGGGCTCCTCTATGGCGGCGGCGCCCTCAAGGGTGCGGCAGAGCCGGTCCAGAGCGGCGGCGAATCGCGCCAGCGCCCCCCGGCCCACGTCCAAACGCCCCTCCCCGGCGAAAGCGCCGCTGCGGACGCGGAGGCGGAGGAGGGTGTTGACGGGGCTCTCCTCCGGGAAAAAGGCGGGCTCCGCCGTGAGAACGAAGTCCCCGGTGTCCAGTGTACAGCGCACGGCACCCCCTCCCTCCATCTCTCCGCCGATATCCCCCGCTTCACCTGAAAGTTTACGGTAGCAAAACACCGGCAGCTGTGATACAATAGCCCTTATAGAAAGGGTGTGGTACTTTGGATCAGCGGCTGCTTCTCTATTTAGTGGTCTGCCCGCTGCTGTTTTTAGGCGGCTTTGTGGACAGCGTAGCCGGCGGCGGGGGGCTGATCACCCTGCCTGCCTACTTCCTCGCCGGCATCCCTGTCCACATCGCGGCGGGAACCAACAAGCTGGCCAACTGTTTAGGCAGCTCCACCGCCGCGGTGCAGTACCTGCGCAGCGGAAAAATCCACCTGCCCATCGCCCTCACCGCCGCCGCCGGGGCCTTAGCGGGCAGCGCCCTGGGGGCCCAGCTGGCCCTCCTGCTCTCCGAGCGCCTGCTCAAAGGCCTGATGCTGATCGCCCTGCCCTTGGTAGCCATCCTTCTGGCGCTGAAGAAGGACATCGGCGGGGAGGAGGCCGGCCTCACCACCCGCTCCCCCCGGCGCACCGCCGCCATCAGCCTTGCCATCGGACTTGTCATCGGCACCTACGACGGCCTCATCGGCCCCGGCACCGGCACCTTCCTCATCATGGCCTTCTCCGCCTTCCTCTCCTTGGACCTGATCACCGCCTCCGGCTGCGCCAAGGTGGTCAACGCCTCCTCCAACATCGCGGCGGCGGTGATCTACCTGTTCCACGGCAAGGTCCTGTGGAGCTTCCTGCTCCCCGCGGCGGCCTGCTGTATCTTAGGCGGCTTCTGCGGCGCCCGCTACGCCATCCGCGGCGGCGGCCGGCGGATACGCTCCATGATCTTCGTGGTCCTAATCCTGCTCTTCATCAAATTAGGCTGCGACCTCATATCATAACTTCCCCAGTATACCACAAAGCCCGCTCGTTGTCCACAAATCGAGGGTCGAATAAGCAATTAAGCGTCAGAAGCTGATGCGTCCAGCTCCGCCGGACGATTTGAATCGTGCCGGCAGCAGGCAAGCCCTTGTGCCCCCCATCTAAAGAAAAAGAAGGTGTCCCCCATGTCCGCTCCCCGAAAGCCTATTACGCTCTCTGCCGCCTCCCTCCGTGTTCTCGCCATGGTCCTGATGCTCTGCGACCACACCTGGGCGCTGCTCCTGCCGGAGGAGCAGTGGCTCACCTGCATCGGCCGCTTGGCCTTCCCCATCTTCGCCTTCCTCCTCGCCGAGGGCTTTTTCCACACCCACAGCCTCAAGCGATACTGCCTCCGTATGCTGTTCTGGGCGGTGGTCACAGAGATTCCCTTCAACCTGATGATGGCCGGTGCCCCCCTGTATCCCTATCACCAGAACGTGCTGTGGACCTTTCTCATCGCCCTGCTGCTGATGGCCGCTTTAGATCAGGTGCGCCAGCGCTGCGCCCCCCTCCCGTCCCTCCTCCTCTGCGCCCTCCTGACGGCGGCGGGCTTTTTCGCCGGCTATCTCACCATGGCGGACTACTACGGCGTGGGTGTGCTCACCGTGCTGGTATTCTACTTCTTCCGCGGCTGCCGCTGGTGGGATTTTCTGGGACAGCTGGTGTGCCTCTATCTCCTCCATGTCCAGCTCCTCGGCGGCTACTTCTTCACCATCACCCTCTTCGGCCACGAATTTGAGATCGTCCAGCAGGGCTTGGCCCTGTTCGCCCTCCTCCCCATCTGGCTCTACCGGGGCCGGCAGGGCTGCCGCGCCAAGTGGTTCCAGCACTTTGGCTACGCCTTCTATCCCCTGCATATGCTGGTACTGTACGCCATCTATCAGCTTATCACAGCCTGACCGCTTCCTTTTCCCCATCAACTCTTAGGAGGACCATCCAAAATGAACACACATCCCAACATCATCATCATCGGCGCGGGCCCGGCGGGCATCTTCACCGCCTTGGAGCTGCGGCGCTTGGGCAGCCGGCAGCACATCCTCATCGTGGAGAAGGGCGCCGCCATTGAGGACCGCCGCTGCCCCAAGGACAAGACCAGGCAGTGTGTGAACTGCAAGCCCTACTGCCACATCACCACCGGCTTCTCCGGCGCCGGCGCCTTCTCCGACGGCAAACTTTCCCTCAGCTGCGAGGTGGGAGGCGACCTGCCCAACCTGGTGGGGGCGGACAAGGTCCAGGAGACCATCGGCTACACCGACCAGATCTACCTCAGCTACGGCGCCGACGCCCACGTGGAGGGCCTTGGCAACGACGAGGAGGTGAAGGAGATCCGCCGCCGGGCCATCCAGGCGGGCCTGAAGCTGGTGGACTGCCCCATCCGCCACCTTGGCACCGAGCGGGCCCAGGACATCTACTACGCCATTGAGCAGGACCTCCTGCGGAAGGACGTGGAACTGCTCTTCGGCTACGAGTGCACCGACCTGCTCCTGTCGGGCAGCCTCTGCCGGGGCGTGGTCATCACCAACGGCAGGGAGACCCGTGAACTCACCGCCGACCGGGTGATCATCGCCACCGGACGCCGGGGCGCGGACTGGCTGGAGAGCCTCTGCGCCGAGCACAGCATCGCCCACCAGCCGGGCACCGTGGACATCGGCGTCCGGGTGGAGGTGCGCAGCGAGATCATGGAGACGGTGAACCGGGTGCTCTATGAGTCCAAGCTGGTGGGCTACCCCCGCCCCTTCAAAAACAAGGTCCGCACCTTCTGCCAAAACCCCGGCGGCTTCGTCAGCCAAGAGAACTACGACAACAACCTGGCCGTGGTCAACGGCCACAGCTACAAGGATCTCAAAAGCGCCAACACCAACCTCTCCATCCTCTGCAGCCACAACTTCTCCGTCCCCTTCAACCAGCCCATCGCCTACGCCCAGAAGGTGGGGGAGCTGACCAACATGCTGGGGGCGGGCCACATCCTGGTCCAGCGCTTCGGGGACATCTTAGATGGCAAGCGCACTTGGCCCAAGGAGCTCTCCCACTCCAACCTCCGCCCCACCCTCCCCGACGCCGAGGCCGGGGACATCACCGCCGCCATGCCCTACCGGGCCATGACCAACATTATTCACTTCATCCAAGCCATGGACCATGTGGTTCCCGGCTTCGCCTCCTATGAGACCCTGCTCTACTCCCCGGAGCTGAAGTTCTACTCCAACCGGGTAAAGATGGACGAGCACTTCACCACCAACATCCAGGGCCTCCACTGCTTAGGCGACTCCAGCGGCTGGACCCGGGGCCTGATGATGGCCTCGGTGATGGGCGTCCTCATGGCCCGGGAGCTGTACGCGGCGGAGCAGCGGTCTTAGGCATTTATACCAATTCTACACTTGCAATCCCGCCCGTTTTGTGCTATTATACACATAAACCAAGAACACCTTCACGGACGGCAGAGCGAAAGGGGGAACTGATGTATGTCAAAGCGAATCATCACCATCGGCCGGGAGTGCGGCAGCGGCGGGCACACCATCGGGAAGCGGGTGGCGGAGCGTCTGGGGATCGCTTTCTACGACAAGGAGATCGTGGAGCTGGTGGCGGCCAAAACCAAGCTGTCCCCCGATTTTATTGACGCCCACGGGGAGTATTTCCGCAGCGGCTCTCTGGGCCATATCATCGGCTACGGCGGCCGCTTCGCCTCCCCCATGCAGACCCAGAGCTCCCTCCAGGATCATATGCACTTCGTCCAGACCTCCCTGATCCGGGAGCTGGCGGAGGGGGAGGCCTGCATCATCGTGGGCCGCTGCGCCGACTACATCCTGCAAGAGCGGACGGACTGTCTCAACGTGTTCATCCACTCCGACCTCCCCTACAAGGTGGAGCGCTCCGTCCGGGAACACGGCCTGCCGGAGGGGGAGGCCGCGGGAATCCTCTCCAAGCGGGACAAGGCCCGCGCCCAGCACTACAGCTTCTACACCAGCCAGACCTGGGGCATGTCCCAGAACTACCACCTGACCCTCCACAGCGGTTTTTTGGGGGAGGACGCCTGCGTGGACCTGCTCTGCGCGGCCTATGAGAGGTAGGAAAAACAGGAAAAGCCAGCTGCGCCCCGCCCAAGGACGGGGCGCATGCTGTTCTTCCCTGCCGCCGCCCCCGCCAAAATGCGCCCCGAGACGCGGCAAACAGGCGATTGCACCTTGCGGCACAGGGATTTTTGTGGTAGGATAGGGGACAGACCGCTCCCTCGGGGAGCCCGGTATATTTTCCCACCCGGCGCGGCAAACTGACAGAGGGCCTGCGGCCTGATTATAGGAAAGCAAGGGTTTCACCACCATGAAGCTGAACAAGAAGACGACGGTCCTTGTGGGCCTGGCCTTCCTCTCCATCTCCGCCTTCTGGCAGATGTATGACAACGTGATCCCCCTGATGCTCAAGGGCACCTTCCACTTGGACGAGGCCCTCACCGGGGCGGTGATGGCGGCGGACAACATTCTTGCGCTGTTCCTCCTCCCCTTCTTCGGGGCCCTCAGCGACCGGACCAGCACGAAAATTGGCCGCCGGATGCCCTTCATCCTCGGCGGCACCGCCGCCGCGGTGGTGCTGATGAACCTGCTGCCCCTCTTGGACAACCGCTATGCCGCCGCCCCCTCCCCCGCCGCCCGGGCGGCCTTCGTGGTGCTCTTAGGGCTGCTGCTCATCGCCATGGGGACCTACCGCTCCCCGGCGGTGGCCCTGATGCCCGACGTCACCGTCAAGCCCCTTAGAAGCAAGGGCAACGCCATCATCAACCTGATGGGAGCCGTAGGCGGTGTTCTCTACCTCGCCGCCGCCTCCCTGCTCTACTCCGACGCCCGCGCGGGCCATCTCGCCCATGTGGACTACCGCCTCCTCTTCGCCATCGTCTCGGCAATCATGGTCCTCTCCGTACTGATTTTGTTCCTCACCGTCCGGGAGCCGGCCTTAGCCGCCCAGACCGCCCGATACGAGGCGGCCCACCCGGAGGAGGACCTGTCGGAGGGCGGCGGCTCCGGCGCCGCTGCACTGCCGCCCCCCGTGCGCCGGAGCCTCATCTTCCTCCTCCTCTCCATCTCCCTGTGGTACATCGCCTACAACGCGGTGACCACTTGGTTCACCACCTACGTGCAGGAGCTGATGGGCCGGGCCTTAGGCGGCGCCTCCACCTGCCTGATGGTGGCCACAGCGGGGGCCATCGTCTCCTATATCCCCATCGGCGAGATCTCCAGCCGTGTCGGCCGCAAGCGCACCATCTTGGGCGGCGTGGTCCTCCTGAGCCTGTGCTTCGCCGCCGGCTACGTGCTCACCGCCCTCTGCGACGAGATCAACGGCGTCATGTACCTTGTATTTGCCTTAGTGGGCTTGGCCTGGGCCGCCATCAACGTCAACTCCCTGCCCATGGTGGTGGAGATGTGCCGAGGCAGCGACGTGGGGAAGTTCACCGGAACCTACTACACCTTCTCCATGGCCGCCCAGGTGGTGACGCCGGTGCTCTCCGGCTGGCTCCTAAGCCGCGTGGGATACTTCACCCTCTTCCCCTACGCCGCCCTCTTCTCCGCCGCGTCCTTTGTCACCATGCTCTTCGTCCGCCACGGAGACAGCAAAACAGAGCGCCGCCGGGGCTTGGAGGCCTTCGACGTAGACGACTGATCAAGAGGCGGAACCAATAGGCCCAGCACCCCGCTTATAAGCCAATCCGGACGCTTCGCCTATTGGCACTGCTTTTAAAAGAGAGAAACCGCCCCCGCAGGGGCCTTACATAGGAAAAGAGGCGCGATATGAAACCGATCCTGTATGTATACATCCTTTTAGCCATAGCCCTGCTGATCCTGCTGTGGTTCTTCTCCCTGAAAACCCGCCGGGGACAGCGAAAACTCCAAGTACTCAAGCAGTACCGCTACGCCCACCGGGGCCTGCACAACGCCCGCCGGGGCATTCCGGAGAACTCCATTCTCTCCTACCGCTACGTCTTGGCCGGCGGCTTCGGCGCGGAGATCGACGTGCGCATGACCAAGGACAAGCACCTGGTGGTGATCCACGACAGCGACCTCCGCCGCCTCTGCGGCGTAAAGGGCCGCGTGGAGGACATGACCTTGGAGCAGCTAAAGCTCCTCCAGCTCCAGGGGACCCACGAGAGCATCCCCCGCTTGGAGGAGGTGCTGGCCATCTTCAGCGGCAAGGCCCCCCTGATCATTGAGCTGAAGCCGGAGGGCCGCAACCTCCGCTCCCTCTGCGAGCGGACCTGCCGCCTGCTGGAGGGCTACCAGGGGGACTACTGCGTGGAGTCCTTCGACCCCCGGGTCCTGTGGTGGCTGCGCCGGAACGAGCCCTTCATCATCCGCGGCCAGCTCTCCCAGAACTTCCTGCGGCGGAAGGAGGGAATGCGCTTCAGCCTCCTCGCCCGCCTGCTGCTCACCACCCTCCTCACCAACCTGGCCACCCGCCCGGACTTTGTGGCCTACCGCTACGAGGATCGAAACTGCCTCTCCCTGCGCACCTGCGTGGAGCTCCTCCGGGGTCAGGAGGTCAGCTGGACCATCCGCAGCCAGGAGGACTTAGATAAGGCGGAGGCCGCCGGCGCCATCCCCATCTTCGAGGGCTTCCTCCCCAAACCCAAGCCCAAAGAGCCGGAGAAGCCAAGAGCCGGCACCGCCTGACCCAAATAAAGCACCGGGGGCGCACGCCGTGCGCCCCCGGACAATTAGGGGGAGTTCCCCATACTTTCCCGTCTCCGGCCTGTCCCGCTCACCGCGGCGTCCAACGCGGTCTGCCGCATCTGCGCCAAATCCGTCCCCAAAAGTCTGCCCCCCACGGCCTCTCGCCGTCACCTATCTGGCGGGGCGGTTCTCTCCGCCCCGCGCCGCCATGCGCCGGGGCGGCTGTTTTTTTAGGCGTACGCCAAGCCGAACCGGTTCCCCTCGCCAGCGGCATCGCCCTATCCGGCTTTTTCCTGTACGGCGAGTCCCTGACGGCCAGCAAGCGGCGGGCGCGGCTGTCTGCCTTTTCGGCCCCCGCCCCATCAGCCGCTGACCGGCAGCACCGGCCGTCCGCCCACATAGACCTGCATAATCTCCAGCGACTGATCCAGCACCAGCAGATCCGCCCGCCGCCCCACAGCCACCGCGCCGATGTCCCCCGCCCCCATGGCCAGAGCCGGGGCCGTGGAGGCGGCATAGGCGGCATAGGCCAGCGGGATTCCGAACTCCGCCGCCCGCCGGACCCCCTCCAGCAGGGAGATGGCGGAGCCGGCCAGTGTCCCGTCGGCCAGTACCGCCCGTCCCCCCGCCACCGTCACCTGCTGCCCCGCCAGCGTGTACGTCCCATCCCCCAGCCCGGCGCAGCGGAGGGAGTCGGAGACAAGGACCAGCCGCTCCCCAAAAAGGCGGAAGGCGGCCCGGACGGCGGCGGGATGGACGTGGAAGCCGTCACAGATCAGCTCCGCATAGGCCCCGCTGTCCGCCGCCGCGCCGATGATCCCCGGCTCCCTGTGGCGCAGAGGCGGCATGGCGTTGTAGAGGTGCGTCACCATGCTGGCCCCGCCCCGAAAGGCCGCCATAGCGGTGTCATAGTCCGCCTCGCTGTGGCCGATGGACACCACATACCTCCCGGCAATCTGCCGCAGCAGCTCCATCGCCCCCTCCACCTCGCAGGCCAGTGTGACCCGCCGAACCAGCCCGCCCCGGTCCACCCGCCGCAGCAACGGCAGCTCCGGCCTTCTGAGATACGCCGCCGGCTGGGCCCCGCAGCGCCGGGGACTGAGGAACGGCCCCTCCAAATGGACGCCGAGACACCGGGCCCCCTCCCCAGGCCAGAGGGCCACCGCCTCCGCCGCCGCCGCCAGCTCCCCCTCCGGCAGGGCCATCAGCGCAGGCAGGCAGGCGGTGGTCCCTTGGGCGGCGTACCACCTGGCCAGCGCTTTCAGCCCCTCCCTGTCCCCGTCGGAGAAGTCAGCCCCCACCGCCCCGTGGGTGTGGATGTCCACCAGACCGGGCAGCACATAGCAGTCCCCGCCCGCCCCCGCCCGCGGTTCCACGGCGGTGATCATCTGGTCAAAGGCCACATCGGCGCGGCAAAAGGACCGCCCGATCAAAACCTCAGCATTCTGAATACGCATAGAAGCACCCCCCGCAAACATGCAATCCTAAAAACGTACTCCTATCATACCACATCCACCCCCACCTTGTCCCCCCTCCCCGCAAAAGAAACGCCCTCCTTGGCACGGCGGCGCCGTGACCGGGAGGGCGTGTTATCTTTTTAGCGGCTTGTCCCATCCCCCTGAGGCGGCCAGACCGAGGGGCCGGTTTGCGCCGCGGCGGCCGGCCCGGCGGGCCTCTACGCCCTCCTCCGTCTCCATGATACGGTAGACGGCGCAGCGCTTCCCCTGAAAGACGGCCAAGCTGCCGTCCCGCAGCAGGCTGATCCGCCGAAACCGGAAGGGGAGAACCGTCTCCCAGCTCCCTGCGGCGACCACGCCATAGCGCCCATTCTGGTGTCCGATGAAGAAGGTGCGCTTCTTCCCGCCCACACTGCGCACAAGGGACTCCGTCAGCTGTACAAACTCCATTTGGCATGACCTCCTTTTCTTGATGGTCCCATCATACCCCAAAATAAGTTCCAAAAACCGGACAGTACCAACTCTATCCCCCTCCGCCCGCCCCACCCCATCAAGGGTGAAAAAAGTGCAGCGGCACTTTTTCACTGTCTGCCACAGGCGAACCGCCCATCCGCCCCGCCGCGGCATCCCACATTCTTAACGAGTCATTAACAGATAACACACAAAAAGACATGTTGAAACCCACCCGAAGCCACATCACCAACAAAAAAACCGCCAAAAACCTGAAGCACACCCGCTTTCGCATTGCCTGCGCTCCAAGCCCTCAGAGCCCCCACCGCCTCGCCGCCCCGCAAACAAGTTTCTCCCCCTCCCACACACTCTCAAACTCCCCCTCACTTTTCCACAGTTCCACACACTCTCCCGCCGTCCCGCCTCCCCCTTTTCCCTTACTCCCCCCGCCTCTGCCGAATCTCCCCGAAAAAGCAGACCGCATGTCGATTTCAATTTGAATATCACAATATGCACCATTTTTCAAAAATTTTATGATTTTTTAAGCTATAAAAATTCCATTTGTAAGAAATCATCCCACAGCTCCAATTTTGAGCAAAACGCGCAACCCCTACTGCCGCAGTGGATTCCTCGGATTTTTTTAGGATTCATAGCATAAAATGGGACAAATGCGACAATTCATAATGGTAAATTATAGTCGCGCAACAATTAGACATATTCCGATATAAAAAGTTATGATATATAAAATAAATTATATGATGTATCGCTTTTTTGCCCATTAAAGTTACATTATGGTATTGCAAAAGGGGAGAATATACTATATCATGTATGTGTTTCCAGAAGGGCACTCTGCAATTTCTCCGAGAAACAGTAGCAAATTCTTGACCAGTTGACATCCAATCGTTTCCAGAGGAAGAAGGGTCCCCAGCGGAGGAAACTGACGAGATGCGAAGCGCCGGCGGAGGGGCCGCGATCCCCGCCGACAGACGGGCGCAGCGGGCGCGCCGACCGGGCGGAGACCCGGAGGAGGGCGCGGCCTGTCCAGCTCCAAAAGACTGCGGATACAGCACGGCGCGGACCGTCCACCGGCGGCCGCGACCAACCCGGCGGCCAAAGGGCCGGCGGCGCCGGGGAAACGACGATTGGAGGGACGATTTATGCTGGCTTATGAGAATGTAAAAGCGGGAATTTTAGAGTACATTAAAAACAACCACCTGAAATCCGGCGACCAGCTGCCCACAGAGAAGGAGCTGTCGGAGTACTTGGAGGTGGGGCGCCTCTCCCTGCGGGAGGGCCTGAACGCCCTGAAGTCCGAGGGGATCATCCTGTCCGTCCGGGGCAAGGGGACCTTCGTGGCCTGCAGCAGCGACCACATCGCGGACACGCTGAACGTAAACTCCTCCGTCACCGACATGATCCGCTGCAGCGGCTATGAGCCGGGATCCATCTATTTTGAAAAACAGATCGTCAAAGCCGACCGGGCCGTCTCCGAGGCACTGATGGTAGACGAGGGGATCGACGTTCCCGTCTGCGTCCGCGTCCGCACGGCAGACGGCATCCCGGTGGTGCTGACCAAGGACCACTTCGCCCCCGCCTTAGCGGCCGCCTTTCTGGGCCTCACTGACGCGGAGATGTCCATCTACCGCTACGTGGAGAGCACCTGCGACATCAAGATCGGCGTGAGCACCACAGAGATCATCCCCCAGTGTGCCGACGAAAAAATCGCCAAGACCCTGAACATCCCCGCAGGCAGCCCCGTCTTGGTCCTCCAGGCCACCGTAACCGACATCTACGGCACCCCCCTGATCTACGCCTACGAGTGCTTCCGCGCGGACAAATTTAAATTCGTAGTCACCCGCGGCAAACCGTGACCCCGCGGCGAAGTGCCTGCTCCAAAAGGAGCAGGCACTTTTTTCATACACACATCCCAATAATACGCCATCCGCTCCGCAAACAGGCAATTTTTCCCTCCCATTCCTGTTACAGGTCATTTAAGGGCAATCCGTAACAAACCGTTCCGCACAAATCAAAACCAAAAGACCGGATTTCGCAAAATATCCGCGAAATCCGGTCACTTTTTTGCCTGAATCTTGTTACAAGAAGTATACAACCTGTAACAGGGAATCATGGGTTTGTTCACTAACAATATCGGCAAGGAAGTGGAAGAAATAAGGGGTTTTACAAAAAAATTTCAACCTCGACATTTTGTTACAGGTTGTATACTTCCTGTAACAAACATCGACGGCGAACGACCAAAAAGGAGGGGACACCCATGCTGGCCTTAACAGTCCGAGAGGGCGACTATGTGACCATCGGCGATGACATCGTGGTCCAGGTCCTAAAAACCGGCGACGTATTCCGCATCGCCATCGAGGCCCCCAAGTCCATGGACATCCGCCGTGCCAAGGTGCAGGAGTCCATGGGGAAGATTCCCGCCTGTATCCAGCAAAGGCGGCGTCAGGAGCCCCCCAAGGGCCCCAACTACCGCCGCACACGGGTGCTGCGGTAGCACGGTTTCACCCGGTCAGCGCAGGCCGGCTGAAATATAGACGACAGCCGATAGGTTCGGGCAGTCTGGCCAGATGGCCGGGCCCATCGGCGCCCCC
>CANPBB010000062.1 GCA_947572235.1 uncultured Clostridia bacterium | reverse complement strand
GATCTGCCCTGAGCTGCTGGCGGCGCTGGGCCGGCGGTTCCCCGCGCTGGAGCTGCGGCAGTCCAGCTGTCACAGCGAGGTGATTCAGTACTATTTGTAAAGGCGATAAAAAGCTTATAGATTAAGAAAAAATAAGGAGAAAAACACTATGTCTGGACATTCCAAGTGGCATAATATCCAAAAGACCAAGGGGGCGGCGGACGCCAAACGCTCCCAGATCTTCACCAAGATCGCCCGGAAGATGATCGTGGCGGTGAAGGAGGGCGGCAGCGGCGACCCGGCCAACAACTCCCGCTTGGCTACCGTCATTGCCGAGGCCAAGGCCGCCAATATGCCCAACGACAACATCAAGCGCACCATCGACAAGGCCTTGGGTGCCGGCAGCGGCGACAGCTACGAGAACGTGGTCTACGAGGGCTACGGCCCCTGCGGTGTGGCGGTGATCGTGGAAGCCCTGACGGACAACCGCAACCGCACTGCCCCGGAGGTCCGCCACCTTTTTGACAAGTACGGCGGGAACTTAGGCGCCACCGGCTGCGTCAGCTGGTCCTTTGACCGAAAGGGTGTCATCGTTATCGACAATGAGGAGGGCGACTTGGACGAGGAGACGGTGATGATGGACGCCTTGGACTGCGGCGCGGCGGACTTCGAGGCCGACGGCCCGGTGTTCGAGATTACCACCGAGCCTGACGACTTCAACGCGGTGACTGCCGCCTTGGAGGAGAAGGGATATGTGTTCGCCTCCGCTGCTATTGAGCTGGTGCCTCAGAACTATGTAAAGCTCACCAGCGAGGAGGACATCAAGAACATGACCAAGATGATCGAGCTGATGGAGGACAACGACGACATTCAGAACGTGTATCATAATTGGGAACAGGAGTAAGACTAAAAGGGGGGACTTTGTCCCCCCTTTAGATTCTATCCCTGCCAAGTCTTGACCCAGCAGGGGCCCTTTTTGATTTGACTTGCGCAGGCGGATTCATTCCGCCTGCGCGCCAAGGTTTTGGCCTTTGACCCCAATATTTGTACGTACCGCTCGGCGCGGGATAAGAATTCCCCCTTACCTGTTTGCGAGCTGGAGTTGCCGCCCACGGCGGCTGGGTCGAGATGTTTTTCCGAAAAGCGCGGTTTCCGGAAAAAATTTAGCTAAATGATTTGAATTTATTTTGTTTGCACAGCAAACAAAACCAAAGGGGGGGCTTCGGCCCCCTTTGGATTTCTCCCGAGGTTATATATCGCCGTTTTTTAGGGTGTTAAGGAGCCAGTCGAAGAATGTGAATTGGGAGGTGGGGGGCTGAAGGGTGAACTTTTTGGCTTTCCAGACTTGGCCGGCGGAGGGGCCGTTTAGGACTAAAAGTACCTGTGTGTGGTTTCCGAAGGTGCCAGTGTCGTTGTTGATGGCGAAGGGGAGGACTCCGCGGAGGACGCTGTAGGCGGGGGAGGCCCATATGAGGCTGACGGGATCCTCCTGCGGGAGATCGGCATAGTCCGTCTGCCAGAGGGGGCGCTGGCGGTTGTGGGAGAGGAGCGCGGCCCTGAGGGTCTCGTCGTTGGGTGACTGGTAGGGAAATGGCTCGTCCATGTGGAGGACGCTGTCCAGCTCCTTCAGGGAGAACATGGTACCGCCCGTTCCCTTGCTGTTGACGGAGGGATAATTCTGGCAGCCATCGGCGATTTCCGTAATGAATGTGACATACTCCGCCGGCAGCGTTATGCCATGCCGGCGCTCAAAGTCTCTTACTGCGTCCAAGGGGGCGGGGGGATTCCAACGGATGTTCTGCCTCTTTTTGCCCGCCATCAGCCTGCGGATCTGGGAGCGGGGGCTGTCGGTTTCCTGCTTTTCCCGCTCCTGCTGAAAGAGCCGGCCAGTATAGGCGGCGAGCTTTTGGGACAGGGCGTACTCCATCCAATCCAAAAAGGTACACCCGGGCAGCCGCAGAACGCCGTGTTCGTCCTGCTCCCAGACCTCTCCCTGGCGGGGGCCGGAGACGATCAGGAAGTAGTTTTGGCTGCCCTCAAACGCCTCATTTGTTAAAAAGAGAACACCATTTTCCAGCACACAGGCCAATTTTTGTTCGTCCTCCGGGGTGTCGCCGGAAAAATCCGGGTCTGTGTCCCATTCCCAACTCTCGGAGAGGGGGAAGTCCAAGCGGACTTTTTCCAGCGCGGGACTGTCTTGGAACGGCAGCAGCCAAGAAGGGCCGGAGTTCGCCTGCGGATTGAGCGGCGGCAATTTGCCTCCGTTTCCGATTTTGGTGATAAACTCCCGATACGCATCGGGCAGCTTCAAGCTGCACCGGGCCTCGACAGCCTCCACCTCCTTCAGGGAGATCGGCGGATCAAACCGGCACTTTGTATGGAGCGCCGCTTTCGCGCGGAGCTTCCATAGACGTGTCTCCATAATGAATCCCCTCCTTTTTCCTGCATTATAGCCATTTTTCCCGCGTATCGCAAGAGACCATTTGTAGGGACGGCCTGTGTCCGCCCCTACATGAAATCGCCGAAAGGCCCCTTCCCCGGCGGCAAAATGCCCCACCGGCCAAGCCGGTGGGGCGTTTTGCCGCGAGTAAGACTGTAAGCCGGGTTCTGTATCAAACGGCCATCTATCTCGACCTGCCGTTGCCGGCAGGCTCAAGCCACCTCCTGAGGACGGCCGGGCCAGCCATGTGTCCTCCCACGGTGTTGCTCCGAATAGAGTTTACAGCATCGGACAGTCTCCAGCCGATGGGTGGGCTCTTACCCCACCTTTCCACCCTTACCCCGCGGCCCGTTCCACGTCACCGCCGACTCAATTGATGTCGTCGACTCGGTATCCCGGCGCCTTCCTCAGGGGACAGCGGGGCGGTATATCTCTGTTGCACTTTTCCTGAAGTCGCCTTCGGCGGGCGTTACCCGTTATCCTTGCCCTGTGGAGCCCGGACTTTCCTCATGGCGGAGCCTTTCGCCTCCGCCACGCGGCCGTCTGTCTTACTCACTCTGCTATTCTACAAAAGTTCTGGCCAGTTGTCAACAACCGTTGCTATTATTTCGATTTTCCGCTATAATACTATGTTGGTAATTTTATGATGCGAGGGGGAACACTATGGACCTTACAGCATATCTGCAAAGCCTCAAGGGGAAGTCTGTGGGCGTGATCGGCATCGGCGTCAGCAACACGCCCCTGCTGTCGCTGCTGCTGGGGGCGGGGATCGACGTCACCGCCTGCGATCAGAAGGAGGAGACCTCCTTCGACCAGGAGCTGCTCCGCTCCCTGCGGAAGCAGGGGTGCCGCTTTGTCCTTGGGGAGGACTACCTGAGCCGGCTGGACCAAGATGTCATCTTTCGCACCCCCGGCCTGCATCCCCGGTTCTTGGAGGACGCCCGGCGGCGGGGGAGCGAGATCACCTCAGAGATGGAGGCGTTTTTTCAGGTCTGCCCCTGCCCCATCCTCGCTGTCACCGGCAGCGACGGAAAGACCACCACTACCACCATCATCTCAGAGCTACTGAGGGCAGCGGGGAGGATGGTACACGTGGGGGGCAACATCGGCCACCCGCTCCTCAGCGAGGCGGGGAGCATGAGGCCGGAGGACTGGGCCGTTATAGAGCTCAGCTCCTTCCAGCTGATGACCATGGAGCGAAGCCCCCACATTGCCGTCACCACCAACTTGGCCCCCAACCACTTGGATGTCCACAGGGATTTTGCGGAGTATATCGCTGCAAAGGAAAATATCTTTACACACCAATCCGCACAGGATATTGCGGTGTTCAACGCCGACAACGAGCTGACCTTGGCCGCCTCGGCGCGGGCGCCGGGACAGGTGCGCCTGTTCAGCCGCCGCCACCCGGTGGAGCTGGGGACGTATCTCTGGAGCGGCGGCCAAAACGGGGAAGCCATCTATGTCTCCAACGACCAAGGCCGGCGGATGGTACTGCCCCTGTCGGAGATCAAGCTCCCCGGCGTCCACAACGTGGAAAACTATATGGCCGCTATCGCCGCGGTAGACGGTCTGGTGGATGACGAGACCATCCGCGCCTTTGCCCGGGACTTCGGCGGCGTGGAGCACCGGATCGAGCTGGTGCGCACCCTGCGGGGGGTCCGCTGGTACAACGACGCCATCGCCAGCAGTCCCAGCCGCACCACCGCCTGCCTCAACGCTTTCTGCTCGAAGGTGATCCTGCTGGCAGGGGGGAAGGACAAGGGGATCTCCTACAACAGCTTGGGGCCGGTGATCAACGACCATGTGAAGGCCCTGATCCTCTGCGGGGCCACCGCGGGGGCGATCCGGGAGGCCGTGACACAGGCGGAGAACTACGCCGGCCTGCCCATTACGGAGGTCTCCGATTGGGCTGCAGCGGTACACGCGGCGGCGGAGTTCGCCCAAGAGGGGGATGTGGTGGTCATGTCCCCGGCCAGCACCTCCTTTGATCTATTTAGGAATTTTATGGAAAAGGGGAGGGTGTTCAAGGAACTGGTGAACGCTTTGGAGTAGGGCGCTGGAATAGGGATAAGCCGTAGACGCATACCATCCCGCAGGAGATAGTCCGCGGAATGGGGGAGAGAGAATGCGCCGATACTACTCGCGCCGTCCGCCGCTGCGCCTGACCAGACGGCAGAGATGGCAGCTGCTGTGCCTGCTGGCGGCGGCGCTGCTGACCGTGCTGGGGATCGTGACCACCTTTCACTTGAAAAATGTGCTCACAAGTCTGGCCACCACCCGTGTGTCCAACACGGTAAACCGGGTGGTTACAGCCGCGGTGAATGACACGGTGAGCAGCGGGGAGATCCGCTATGACCAGCTGATCTTCTTTGAGAAGGACAACGAGGGGAAAATCACCGCCCTCCAGACCAATATGGCGGAGTTTAACCGCCTCCAGTCGGAGATTGTCTCGGACATTTTGGAGCGGCTGTCGGAGGTGTCCACCTCGGAACTCAGCATCCCTCTGGGGACCCTCACCGGTACGGCGCTGCTGGCGGGCCGGGGACCAAGCGTCAGCGTTCGGATGCAGTTTGTGGGCAGCTCCAGCGCCAGGTTTGAGAACGAGTTTACCGAGGCTGGGATCAATCAGACCAAGCACCGGATTATCCTCTATGTGGATGTGTCGGTGTCGATTCTGCTCCCTGGCTTCTCCGCCTATACCAAGGTCTCCAACGCCTTTGCGGTGGCGGAGACGGTGATTGTGGGCTCCGTGCCGGACACCTACACCTACTTCAGCTCCGGTGATCCTGCGGAGGATAAGGCCCACGAGTATATCATGAACAAGGGGTAAAACCTGTATTTACTGCGGAAAAGGGGCCCTCGGCGGGGTTCCGATATGAGAAGGAGAGATCAGGATGGATTATCGGCAAGAGATGAAGGCGCTCCGCGACACGCTGAACCAGCACGGATATCGCTATTATGTGTTAGACGATCCCGTTATTTCTGACTATGAGTACGACCGAATGCTCCGCCGCTTGGAGGAGCTGGAGCGGGACCATCCGGAGGAAATCACGCCGGACTCGCCCACCCAGCGGGTAGGCGGCGCGCCGGTGAGCGCTTTTACCCCCTACAGCCACCCGGTGCCCTTGGAGAGCCTTCAGGATGTGTTCGACAGCGGCGAGGTAGAGGAGTTCTGTGAAAAGATGACCGAGGCGGCAGGGGAGTGCGCCTACAGCATCGAGCCTAAGGTGGACGGCCTGTCCGTGGCACTGGAGTACCGGGACGGGCGGTTCGTCCGGGGGGCCACCCGGGGGGACGGCCGCACCGGGGAGGATGTGACAGAGAACATCCGCACCATCCGCTCCATCCCCATGACACTGCCGGAGGCGCTGCCCCATCTGATCGTCCGGGGGGAGGTCTACATGCCCAAGCGGGTTTTTGCCCAGCTCAACGCCGCCCGGGAGGAGCGGGGGGAGGCCCTGTTTGCCAATCCCCGGAACGCCGCCGCCGGATCTCTGCGCCAGCTGGATCCCAAGATCTGCGCCGAGCGGAGATTAGATATTGCGGTGTTCAACCTACAGCTCTCTGAAGGACGGACATTTGCCACCCATGCGGAGACGTTGGAGTATCTGCGCAGCCAGCAGTTCAAGGTGATCCCCTGTAAAGTCCTCCGCACTGCCAGCGAAATCAATGACGAAATCCGTCGGCTCAACGAGAAACGGGAAGAATTCCCATTTGATATAGACGGAGCGGTTGTAAAGTTAAATAACTTGTCAGACCGCTCTGTTCTTGGCAGCACAGCCAAATGCCCCCGGTGGGCCATCGCTTTCAAGTACCCGCCGGAGCAGAAGTTGTCGGTGGTACAGGACATCGTGGTGCAGGTGGGCCGCACCGGGGTGCTGACGCCCAAGGTGATTGTGGCGCCGGTGCGTCTGGCGGGGACCACCGTGACCACGGCCACGCTGCACAACGAGGATTTTATTAAGGAGAAGGACATCCGCATCGGGGATACTGTGCTGATCCAGAAGGCGGGGGAGATTATCCCCGAGGTGGTGTCTGTGGACTATGGCAAGCGGCCCGAGGGGACACAGCCCTATCAGATGCCGGAGAGGTGTCCGGTTTGCGGCGCGCCGGTGAGCCGGGATGAGGACGGGGCGGCGGTGCGCTGTACCGGGGCGGAGTGTCCGGCCCAGCTCTTGCGCAATATCACCCACTTTGCCAGCCGGGACGCTATGGACATCGACGGTATGGGGCCGGCGGTGATGCAGCAGCTCATTGAGAAGGGGCTGGTGAAGAACGCGGCGGATCTGTATTTTCTTGAGGCCGGGGACTTAGAGGCCTTGGAGCGGATGGGGAAGAAGTCCGCGGAGAATGCCATCTCGGCCATCGAGGCCTCCAAGGACCGGGGGCTGGAGCGGCTGCTCTACGCCTTGGGTATCCGTCAGGTGGGGCAGAAGGCGGGGAAGGTACTGGGGAGCTGCTTCCAGTCCTTCGATGCCCTCTCCCAAGCCACAGTGGAGGAGCTCACCGCCATTGATGACGTGGGGGAGATCACCGCCCGGTTCATCCGGGAGTGGCTGGACAGCCCCCAGTCCCAGCACCTGATGGCGCGGCTGAAGGACGCCGGGGTGTGCATGGAAAGCAAGGCGGAGGTAGTAGACCGGCGCTTTGCCGGCATGACCTTTGTGCTCACCGGCTCGCTGTCGGCGTTTACGCGAGAGGAGGCCACGGCGATGATCGAGGCCCGGGGCGGCAAGGCCAGCGGCTCCGTCTCCAAGAAAACCACCTATGTGGTGGCGGGGGAGAACGCCGGGTCTAAGCTGAAGAAAGCCAACGAGCTGGGGATTCCCGTTCTGACGGAGGAGGAGTTTTTGGAGAAGGTGAACGGCAGCGAGGAGACGGAGGGAAATTAGGAATTAGAAGTTAGGAATTAGGGATTATTTTGTGACTGAATGGACAATGTTAAGTTTGGTTGACAAATTTCCAATGGTGTTTGGTAGACGGCAGCAGGGCTGCTTGCTATGATTCTCCCATGAAATGAAAGGGGAGTCTGGTATGCGATTTGCGGAGAATTTGATGGGCCTGCGGCGGAGCCGGGGGTGGTCCCAAGAGGATTTGGGGGACAGGCTGGGGGTGTCCCGGCAGACGGTGAGCAAGTGGGAGACCGGCCAGACCACGCCGGAGCTGGAGAAGCTGTTGGAGCTGGCGGCGGTGTTTGATAGGAGCATCGACGAGCTGGTGGGCCGGGAGGCGCCGGGGGAGAGGCTTGGTTCACCGGCGCCGGCGGAGTGCTTTGGGTGCCCCCGCGGCAGGGTCTACTACGAATACATCAGTCCCCGGAGACTTTGGGGACTGCCCTTGGTCCACGTCCGCTTGGGCGGGGGAAACCGGCCTGTCAGGGGGATTGTGGCGGTGGGGAACATTGCTGTGGGACTGGTGGCGCTGGGGGGGATCGGCGTGGGGGTTGTGTCCCTGTCCGGCCTCAGTGTGGGGCTGCTGGCCTTGGGCGGCATGGCCTTGGGGGCGGTGTCCGCAGGGGGCGTGGCCTTGGGGCTCTGTGCCGCAGGCGGTGTGGCGATGGGACAGTGGCTGGCTATCGGCGGCGTGGCCGCCTCCAAGCAGCTGGCGGTGGGCGGTGCAGCGCTCTCTCATCAGCTGGCTGTCGGCAAGGCGGCGGTGGGCGCGATCGCTGTGGGCACGGAGGCGGATGGGGCGCTGACCTTTGCTCTTGATGGAGATGGGGCGGCGATTTGGCAGGCGGTGGAAAGGCAGTTTCCGGGGATGTGGGAGGTCGCTAAGTTGTTTTTGCCGTGAAAACGGGTGAATTTGACCGATGTTTTTTGGCGATTTTTTTGAAAAAAGGCCGAAAAAAACGCAAAAAAATAGGGTGTCGTTGCACCGGTTTATGCAACGATTTTGGGTTAATTTTCCAAATTTGAACCGCTTTTAACAGGAATACCCGCGCACAAAAGAGCCGCCGTTCTCATAGGATAGAGAGCGGCGGTGTTTTTCTGCCCGATACGGTGTACTACTATCTGTAATGGATATTACAGATAGTAGTACCACTCCGCGGCATTTATGCATCGCGGGTGCATATTGATGGTGTATATTTATTCATAAGGAGGCCGCCTATGCCTATCGCATCCATTTCGCTTCAAGCCTACGACCGCGCGGCAGCGGTAGCCTATGCCCACCGATGGGCCTTTCGGCGCAATCCCGCCTACTACGACTATGAGAAGATCGGCGGGGACTGTACCAACTACGCCTCCCAGTGCCTCTATGCCGGCAGCGGGATTATGAACTATACGCCGGACTTTGGCTGGTACTATATCGACGCCAACCAAAAAGCCCCGGCTTGGACTGGGGTACAGTACCTCTACCAGTTCCTCACCCGGGAGCAGCAGTCGGTGGGGCCGGCGGCGGTGGAGGCCGCGCTGGAGGATATGGAGCCGGGGGACTTGGTGCAGCTCTCCTTCGACGGGCAGCGGTTCTCTCACACGCCGGTGGTGGTGGCTGCCGATCACCCGAAGCGGCTCTCCGATGTTCTGGTGGCCGCCCACAGCTATGACCGCGACTATTGGCCTTTGAGCAGGTATGAGTTTACCGGCATCCGGTTTTTGCACATTATCGGGGTGAATCGGCCGGTGTTTTTGGGGAATTGATGGAAATGGAACAGGGAAGGGGCTGCTGAGATTGGCGGCCCCTTCCCTTGTTCCGGTGGATGTGAAATAAACTTCATATCTCTCTTGACAGGCCGGCTTTGCAGTGGTAATATGAAGTTAGCTTCATGAGAAGCTAACTTCATATTCTCAGAGGAGGTGCGCGGTGAAAACCAAGGTGCGGGAGCTGCGGTGTCAGCGGGGGATCACCCAGCAGCAGCTGGCTGCGCTGGTCCATGTCTCCGCCCGGACGATCATCTCCATCGAAAAGGGACAGTACAGTCCGTCGCTGATGCTGGCCTACCGGATGTCGGAGGTCTTTGAGACAACGGTGGAGGAGCTGTGCTGTCTGCGGGAGAATAGGGAACTGGAGGATCAGGCGTATGAAAGTCTATAATCGGAAAAATTTTGTCCATGGGCTGTTTATGGTGCTGTTGGGGAGCGCTCTCATTCCTCTGGGACTGCTCCGCGGTGACTTGGACTGGCGGGATTATATTCTGTCCGGGGGGCTGCTGCTTATGGGCGGCGGGCTTTTCATCCGGAGTGTTTCGAAAAAGCTGTCCAAAGATGATCTTCTGGAGGAGCGGGACGAGCGAAACTGTTTGGTGCTGCTGAAGAATCGAAGCTGCGCTTTTCAGGTGGTGGAGTACGGCTGTTTAGTGTTGGAGACAGTGTTTTTTGTGGTGGGGAAGATCACAGGGGAGATGCTCTTCGTCCACATGGGCTGTGGGCTGGCTGTGGCTATAGGGCTGTGTCTGTTTGCCGATGTGGCTACTTTTATGTATTATGACAGCAAGCTGTAGACGGGACAGGATGGGAGAGAGGAGCGGCAAAAGCCGCCCCTCTTTTGTTGTGAAAAAGAAAACCACCGGCAGAGCCGGCGGTTCTAAATAGCTTCAGCTATAGCCAGAAAAAATATCCGAGCGCAGCGAGGAACAACAACGAAGCGATTGAAAAGAAATCTGATAGTTTTGGAAGTTTGGGAGAGAAGCGCCCTACGCGAACAAATATATTTCGATGAACCTATAGACACAGCTGGTAAAAGGCCCAAAGGGGCGCTGTGCATACTGCCGGTACGGCCGGTGGGTTTGATTGATTCGCGTGATTTCTATGACAAGTATCTTTGCTTTACAATTATTGCGCTTCCTTGTCTGACGGCTTTATTTTTGCCAGAGGGTTGGCTTTGGCGGCTATGCGGAGGGCCTCGTTGTCGATGTGGGTGTAGATCTCTGTGGTGTTCAGGTGATCGTGGCCCAGTACCTCCTGCACCGCCTTCACATCCACGCCGTTTTGCAGCATCAGTGTGGCGGCGGTGTGGCGGAGCTTGTGGGAGGAGTACTGGCTGCTGTCCAAGCCCGATAGGGACAGGTACTTTTTCACCAAGGCGTGGACGCTGGACTTGCTGATTCGCTGGTCCCGGCTGGAGAGAAACAGGGCGTCGGCGTCCCGTCCTTCGATGGGGCGGCGGACCGAGCGGTAGCGGCGAAGGGCCTCCTGACAGGCGTCGTTGAGGTAGACAATGCGTACCTTATTGCCCTTGCCCACAATTCTGAGGGCGTCGTCTTGGATGTCGGATAGGTTGATGCCGATCAGCTCTGAGATACGCAGGCCGCAGTTGAGAAACAGCGTCAGGATGCAGTAGTCCCGCTCCTTGTTGGTGCCTTCAACTGATTCTAAAAGTTCTATAGATTCCGTTAAAGTCAGGTATTTCGGCAAGGTTTTTTGCAGCTTTGGCGAGTCCATGTCCTTCATGGGGTTCTCGGATAGCAGGTGAACCTTGTTGGTGAGATAGTTAAAAAACGAGCGAAGTGTGGCGATTTTTCTGGCACGGGAGGCGGCGGAGAGGCCCCGCTGCTGGTCCCGGCTGTTCTGGTGGACGACGCGGTCCCGGCTGAGGTAGGACATATAGCCGTAGATATCCGTCAGGGTTAGCTCCCGGATCAGACGGATGTCCACGTCCCGGATGTCAATCTCGTCCAATTGCAGGGACCGCAGGTCCGGATTGCGGGTCTGCTTGATGTAGCGGAAGAAATTTCGCAGGTCCAAGTAGTATTCGTCTACGGTTTTCTGGGAGTGGGCTTTGATGGTCTCGTGGTAGGACAGAAAGTCGATCAGAATGCGCGGTGAGTCTAAGCGGTAGTCCAGCATAGTGAATACGTATTTGGAGTGATACCGAGGTCGGACCGGCTGGGGCGCCGGGGCGGCGGAACCGTCGGTTGGGCCTGTATAGGGCATTTATCCGGTTTGTCCCTCCCCTGAATTGAACAAAATTTTTATTTTGTTCAATTGTTGATGTCCCTCCAAATTGCCTCCCCTCTTTTGTGTTGTTGGTTTTCGGCGGCCGCCTTGGGCTCATTTGCCCAAGACGGCCCGGATGGCCTCGCCGATATTGGATGCCTCGATGACTTTGAGATGGTCATACTGGGGCAGCTTTTTCCCGCGCTGACGCGGGACAACACAGCTCTCAAAGCCCATGCGGTGGATCTCCGACAGGCGCTGCTCCAGCTGGTGCACGTTCCGCAGCTCTCCGGTGAGCCCCACCTCGCCGACAGCGGCCATGCTGCTGGGTACGGGCTTGTCCAAATAGCTGGAGGCCAGCGCCAAAACCGCCGCCAAGTCCGCCGCAGGCTCGTCCAAGTTTAGTCCGCCGATGATGTTCATATAGGCGTCACAGGCGGACACCTTCAGCCCTCCCCGCTTCTCCAGGACGGCCATCAGCATGGCGGAACGATTGTAGTCGAAGCCATTGCTGGTTCGGCGGGGGGCGGCGTAGCTGCTGGGGGCCAGCAGGGCCTGAATCTCCGCCAGTACCGGACGCACCCCCTCCATCACACAGGTGACGCAGGTGCCCGGGGCGTCGTCGGGCCGGCCGGAGAGCAGCATCTTCGACGGGTTCTCCACCTCGGAGAGCCCGGCATTCTGCATCTCGAAGACGCCGATCTCGTTAGTCGCCCCGAAGCGGTTTTTGGCGGCGCGGAGGATGCGGCAGCTCATGTGCTGGTCGCCCTCGAAGTAGAGCACACAGTCCACCATGTGCTCCAAGACCTTGGGGCCGGCGATGGAGCCCTCCTTGTTTACGTGGCCGATGACGAACACGGTGACGGCGGAGCCCTTGGCCAGCTCCATCAGGCGGAGGGTGCACTCCTTCACCTGCCCCACGCTGCCGGGGGCGGCGTCCACGGGGCGGGTCTAGAGGGTCTGGATGGAGTCCACGGGCCGGAGGGCGTCGCTGTCCCGCCGGGCCTCCTCCATGACGCTGCCGAGGTCTGTCTCCGAGAGGACGAAAAGGTTCTCTGAGGCCACGTTCAGCCGCTGGGCCCGGAGTTTCAGCTGGGAGACGGACTCCTCGCCGGAGACGTAGAGCACCTTGTTTTCCCGGCAGAGGGTGCCGCAGATCTGGAGCATCAGGGTGCTCTTGCCGATGCCGGGGGCGCCGCCCACCAGGACCAGCGAGCCCTTTACTGCGCCGCCGCCCAACACCCGGTCCAGCTCACCCATGCCGGTGGAAAATCGGATTTCCTCTGTTACTTCAATGGCTGTTAAGGGAAAAGCCTTTGCAGGGATGGCGCGGCTTTTTCCTACACTGCCGGTGGATTTTTTCGCCTTGGGGGCGGTCTGTTCCACGATGGTGTTCCAAGCTCCGCAGGCGGGACAGCGGCCCGCCCACTTAGGGGTCTCGTTTCCGCACTCGGTGCAGAAGAAAACGGTTTTTGCTCTCATGGGTACTCCCCTTTTATCGGTTGTATTGTGCTACTGGACGGTCGGGCTCTCCGGAGCGGTGGGCTCCGCGGTCTGACAGCGCAGGTATCCTCCGGCGATCAGTACGGCCAATTTCAGCTGGTAGTCCTCTTGGCGCAGCTGGGCGGTCTCCGCCTCGTTGGAGAGGAAGCCGCACTCCACAAGGATGCCGGGGGCGTCTATGTGGTTCATCAGGTAGATGGAGGTGTCGATCTTCTTGACCTCCTTGGCGCGGTGGGTGTTGACGTAGGTATTCAGGTCCTCCTGCAGGGCGCGGGCCAAGGACTCGCTGCCCTCTGCGGTGTTGTAGAACACCTGTGCTCCGTGGACGCTCTTTACTTGGGGCAGGCTGTTTTGGTGGATGCTGATCAGCAGGGCGTTGGGGGTGTCACTGACCAGCGCGGCCCGGTTGTGGATGTCGGAGATCTTCTGTTCACGCAGGGTCGCAGCCTCCGGGGAGTGGACGGAGATGTCCTCTTCCCGGGTCATCAGAACGTCTATGCCGGCCAAGCGGAGAACCTCCCGCAGCTTCAGCGACACCGACAGGTTGATCTGGGCCTCTGTGGTGCCGTCGGCGGCCACCGCGCCGCCGTCCGCGCCGCCGTGGCCGGGGTCGATGACTACCACCGGGCTCTCCCCTGCTTCTGCCTGTTGGTTGAACACGGTGAGGGCGGAGCCGCTCCACAGGATGGCGGCGTAGGCGCCGAAAAACACCAGCAGAAATAGGAAAATGACAATACTTCTCTTTTGGATTACCAAAAACACAGGCATCCCTCCCCCACACTATATGCGGGGTCGGGCGGGTTTTATGTGATATTTACTGATCCGCGGTGAACAGCACATACCGGCTCCTGGCGGCGGCCCACCGCCAGAATGGGAGGCTGGAGCGGAAGTAGTTATAGGTGTACTGGAAGTCCTCCGCGCTGAGGGGAAAGCCGTAGTCCTCCGCCGGAATGGCGAAGTAGCGCTTATGGAGGGCCTCCTCTGTCAGCTTCTCCATGGCCTCCAAGGTTTTGCGGACCTTGTCAGGGTGTTTCAGGACGGCGATATAGTCCTCCTCCCCTGCCCGATTGCCGTAGAGCACTTCCCCGCCCAAGATTACGCCGCTGAGAGGATGGCTGCCGCCGAAGCGGAGGGCTCCGCCGGCAAGGGCGCGGTGCATGGCGTCCCAGGACTTGTCCAGCTGGCACAGGTCCTCCCGGTGGTGGTTGAAGAAGTCCTCCTCGATCCCCTCGGCGATATAGCCGGGGCACTCCGACCGGGGTACGGCCCGCAGGGCGTCCACCTGCCATTTATTCAGGGCGAACAGTACACCGAGACAGCTCATAGGGCCTCCCTCCTTTCATCGGCATAGATTGTGCAAATAAAATTCAGCAAAAGTGTTGACAAGTAAACTTGGCGGTGCTATAGTGTGGTCACGCCAAGAAAACTTGGCAATTTTATAAGGAGGCTTCTCTATGAATAAGGAAGAGATCTTGGAGAAAAGCAGGGCGGAGAATCAGAACAGGGATATCTATGAGCAGGAGGTCTTAAAGCAGGCGTACACATGCGCCGTTGTTGTTATGATGGTGCTTGCCACCGTCTTCTTTTCGGTTCAGATATTTGTAGGCGGCGGGTCTAATTGGGGCATTTGGGCCCTTGTTTTCAGCACAAATATGACGATTTTCTGGGTGAAATACTGGAAACTCCGCCGCCGGCATGAGCTTGTAATGGCGCTGGTCCATACGGCGATGGTCGCTCTGTTCTCCGGAGGACATATCTATCATCTGATCGCCTCGTCCACCATCCTGTAAGGTGGTGATGATTTTGGAAGATATACTGATTTTAAGGAATCGCCTCAAGGAGGCGCGGGCGGAACGGAAGCTGTCGCAAAGCCAGCTGGCGGAGCTGGTGGGAGTCTCCCGCAACACGATCAGCTCCATTGAGACAGGACAGTTTAACCCCACGGCGAAGTTGGCGCTGGTGCTCTGCATTGCGCTGGATAAAAAATTCGAGGAGCTGTTTTATTTTTAGAGGAGGCTAAATTCCAATTTGTCAGCCGCTATGAGCAAAGTATAGCACCGATATGGGAAACATTCAACCCTTGTTTGCGGGCGGGGCCGCAGACGGTGTTCCCCGGGAAATGGGGCCGGCATAGTATGGAGTGCGGGGGAAAACCGCCCGCACCGCCCCGCTTGGCGGGGCGGACTATGAGTAAGGAGGAACATCCTTTGCAGCAGAATCCTACCAACACGACCTGCGGCGTTATGGAGGGAAAGCTCCCCGGAAAGTGCGCCCAGATGGTGTTTCCCTATATCCCCATGCAGGACATGAACCCCGAGGTCTATCCCCAAGGGGAGGCTTTGGAGCGGGGGACGCTGTTCCCTGGTCTGGATCTCCCCTTCCATGTGGAGATGCAGAAGCGCGCCGGCAAGAGCGGCCCCGCCGTGGAGCTGATGGCGCTGAACTTCGCCATTGTGGAGCTGGGACTCTATTTGGACACCCACAAGGACGATAAGGAGGCCTTCACCCTCTACACCAATTACGTGAAGCTCTATCAGGAGGGCAAGGAGAAGTATGAGAAGCTCTATGGCCCGATAGAGCAGATGAGTACGGCCCGTTTAGGGAGCTACAGCTGGCTCAGCGACCCGTGGCCTTGGGAGTATGAAGGAGGGACCAAGTAATGTTTGTCTACGAGAAAAAGTTACAGTACCCCATCCGGATCAAGAATACCAATCCCAAGCTGGCGGCGGCTATTATCTCCCAGTACGGCGGGCCTGACGGCGAGCTGGGGGCCTCCCTGCGGTATCTGAGCCAGCGGTTCTCCATGCCCTATCCGGAGCTGAAAGGGCTGCTGACGGACATCGGCACCGGGGGGGCATTCTGAGACTTGCGCAGATTTTCCAGCACAAAAGTCCATTTTTGCGGCAAAAGATTTAGAAAAATCTCAATTTTTCGGTCTT
>CANPBB010000061.1 GCA_947572235.1 uncultured Clostridia bacterium | reverse complement strand
TCTCCACCAGGGCCTCCTGGATGACGCCCTCCTTGACGTTGAGGGTCAGCTTGCAGGCGCCCTGCTGGGGGGCGCACCAGCCCACGCCGTGGGTAAAGCCGCTGATATCCTTGATCTCCTTGGCCTGCACCCACTTCCCCTCCTCGGGGATGGGGGCGGGACCATGGTACGCGCCCTTGGCGACGGGGCACATGTGCTGCACTTCGGTAGAGTAGATCATGGCAAATCTTCCTTTCCTTTTTTCGGGCCGCGCCTCAAACCACGTCCCGTATTGGGGGCCGCCGTCCAGCCGTGCCAAGACGGCGGTGACAGCGAACCCGTACACAAACGCCGGGGGCATTGGGAGGGTTGTCTCTATCACAAAGCACTCCCATACCATGATAAATTATAGGGGATCGCCCCCTGTTTGTCAAGGCGATGGGGGCGAAAGTGTCGGGCGGATTTTGCGCAAGAAGGGTAAAATATTTGCCGCAGGCGGGGAGAAAAGTCCCGCGCACCGCCGGCACAGAGGCTTCTATTGACGGGGCGGCACACCGGAGGGCTCCGTCCCCCGCCTCCTCACGGGGGACGGAATCCCCCGACAGCGCGCCCTCCCCAAAAAATCCGCAGTAGAAAATTTCCCCAACCTGTGATATACTATCTTTTATATAGGACAATTCCTCCCTATCAAAATAAAGCCGGAGGCCCCTTTCTATGGAAAAATCAAACAAACGCTGGGGCGATCGCCGAGACGCCCGCTGGATCCGGGAGGTAGACGGGCTCCACGCCATTTTCCCCCACCTGATGCCAAAGCGCACCGACGCGGAGGTCTATATCAACATCCACTTGGATGTCACCGACGCCTTGGCCTATATCGACCAGAAAAACCAAGGCGGCGGCGAGTACCGCACAACGCTGTTCCACTGCTTTCTCATGGCCATCGCCAAAACCATCTACCTGCGGCCCAATCTGAACCGCTACATCTCCGGCCGGCGCTACTATCAGCGGCACAGGATCACACTGGGCTTTGTGGCCAAGCGGCGCTTTGAGGACCACAGCGAGGAGGCGCTGATCGTAGCCGAGGCCC
The DNA here is from genome assembly GCA_947572235.1 of uncultured Clostridia bacterium. Lineage (GTDB taxonomy): Bacteria > Bacillota > Clostridia > Oscillospirales > Oscillospiraceae > CAJFPI01. The sequence goes on along the minus strand of CANPBB010000061.1, from coordinate 14,930 downwards.
CGGAGGACTGGACTCTCGCCGCCGCCACAAAGCGGGTAGCGGGCACGGTCCACAAGGTCCGGGAGGGGACGGGCTACGGTCTGGACAACACCCTGAATTTCCTCAAGCACATGCCCCGGCCCATTATGATGTTTATTATGTGGTGCTTTCGCACCTTAGATTTCTTTGGAAAGATGCCCAAAGCCCTCACAGAGGACGACACCAACTACGCCACCGTGCTCCTCACAAACTTAGGCAGCATCAAATGCCCCAGTATCTACCACCACCTGAACAACTACGGCACCAACTCCATCATTGCCGCCATCGGCACCATCCACAAGGCGGAGGTCATCGGTGAGGACGGGGCAAAGCGGATCCGGGACATGGTAGATCTGGGCGTCACCATCGACGAACGGATTGCCGACGGGTTTTATTTTGCCCGCTCACTAAAAATTGTACAGTATATGCTGGCCCATCCCGCCCTGCTGGATCGGCCTCTGAAGGAGGAGATCGACTTTGTCTGCTGATCAGAACACCCCATCCACACCCGCCGTCAAAGCCCCTTGGCTGAAGCACATGGGCGATACCCCCGCCCGCCTCACATATCTGAACTGCTCCATGTATGAGGCTCTGGAGCAGTGCGCCCAGCGGTACCCCAGCCACACCGCCTTTCTCTTCATGGGCCGCAAGACCAGCTACCGCACGCTGGTGCAGGAGGTAAATCTCTGCGCCCGGGCGCTGAAGTCCATGGGCATCCGCGCCGGGGACCGGGTGACCATCGCTATGCCCAACTGCCCCCAGACTGTGGTGATGCTCTACGCACTGAATCTGGTGGGCGCCGTCGCCAACATGGTCCACCCCCTGTCCAGCGAGCGGGAGATTGAGTTCTACCTGAAGGAGTCCCACTCCATCTCCGCCATCACCTTGGACCAGTTCTACCACAAGTTTGAGGCCATCCGGCAGAATGTGGATTTAGACAACATCATCATCGCCTCCATCAAGGACGCCCTGAGCCAGCCCATCCGCACCGGCTATATGCTTACCGAGGGGCGCAAGCTCCAGAAGATCCCCAAGGACGCCCCCATCCTCCGCTGGAACGAGTTCCTCCGCCGGGGGGCCAGCTACCACTGGAAGTACAGGGCCGCCGTCCAGGCAGACGACCCAGCGGTGATTCTCTACAGCGGGGGCACCACCGGCGTGACCAAGGGCATCCTGCTCTCCAACCGGAACTTCAACGCCTTGGGGGCGCAGATCTTGGCCACCAACCCCTTCTTCCGTCCCGGGGACCGGATGCTGGCGGCCATGCCTGTATTCCACGGTTTCGGCTTAGGGGTGTGCATCCACACCATGCTGATGTACGGCGGCTGCTGTATCCTGGTGCCCCGGTTTACCCCGGACAGCTACGCCAAGCTGCTGGTCAAATACCGCTGCAGCCTGATCGCCGGCGTCCCCACCCTGTATGAGGCCCTGCTCCGTCTGGAAAAGATGCGCGGGAAGGACCTGAGCTGCCTCAAGGGGGTTTACTCCGGCGGCGACAGTTTGTCCATCGAGCTGAAGAAGCGCTTGGACCAGTTCCTCTACGACCACCACGCGGCCATACAGGTCCGGGAGGGCTACGGCCTCACCGAGTGCGTCACCGCCTCCTGCCTCACCCCGCTGCACATGGCCAAGGAGGGGAGCATCGGCATCCCCTTCCCGGATACCTACTACAAGATCGTGAAGCCAGACACGGAGGAGGAGCTGCCCTTTGGCGAGGCGGGGGAGATCTGCCTCGCCGGCCCCACAGTGATGCTGGGCTATTTGGACCACCCGGAGGAGACGGCCAAAACCCTGCGAAAGCACGCCGACGGCTTGACTTGGGTCCACACCGGGGACTTAGGCACCATGGACGAGGACGGGTTTATCTACTTCAAGCAGAGGATCAAACGGATGATCGTCACCAGCGGATACAACGTGTATCCCTCCCAGCTGGAGAACATATTTGACGCCCACCCGCTGGTACAGATGAGCTGTGTCATCGGGCTGCCGGACCCTTTGAAGATGCAGAAGGTGAAGGCATTCATCATGCTCAAGCCGGGGGAGCTCCCCTCGGAGGAGAACAAAAAAACGCTTATGGCCTACGCCAGAAAGAATATTGCCAAGTACGCGCTGCCATACGACATCGAGTTTCGGCAGGAGCTGCCGAAAACCTTGGTGGGAAAAGTCGCCTACCGCGTACTGGAGGAGGAGGAACTATCAAAACACACCTCCAGCCTGCCAAAAAACTAAATAGTTTTTTGGCAAGCTAACGCTGATTTTCCCGTCTGGCGAAACCGGTCATCTGTGTCCAAGCCGCGCAGCGGCGAGGAAATGCCCTTGAAGTGCGGCGGGATGATTTGCCGTGAAAGGGACCCAAGAAGGGTTCCTTCCACACCATCCCCTTTACCGCCATTGTACCCTGCCGCTTTTGTGATCGTCCGCAAAAGGCAGGGCGCCGCGGAGCGGCGCCCTGCCTTTTCGCTATATCACCACAACAGGCTTACGATCAGCCAGAGGAGGGCGGTTGCGCCGCCGCCGCAGATGGCGTACATCCAGCCGGGCAGGCCCCGCCAAGGGATGGGGCGGCCCGCTGCCGCCGCCGTGTAGCCCTTCGCCACCCGGCAGGCCTCGCTGACCACTTGGTCGGAGGTGACGCCCTCCTGGGCGAAGGCCTCGTTGCGGACGATGAAGATCGCCTGTTCAAACAGCTTGGGGTCCGGGGAATCCACTACGATCACCCGGCGGGAAACTCCTTTTACCATAGGGTGTCAACTCCTTTTTTTCCTGATGGAATCGTTCTCCTGCAAGCACACAGCATGCGCGCAGGGAGCTGCCCGCTTGGCCGCGGACGGCTCCCTGCCAGTATGTCCCAGCTTCCCCGTTTTATACCTGCACGCGGAAAGCTACACCTCCCGGCCGGCTTGGGGGGCGTAGAGGCAGAGGCAGCTGCAGTCGTCCCTCTCCCCCACCCTTCGGCGGCTCTCCGCCATCAGTACCGAAATCAGCCGCTGGGGCTCGCCCCCCGGCCAGCCGGCCAGCAGGTCCTGGAGCCAGTCGTCCTCGGTGGCGTCCACCAGGCCGTCGCTGACCAAGAGGATGTAGGTATCCGGCTCCACAGGGAAGCGGACCGGTGCGGGGACGGTGCGCCCCTCCTGGAGGCCCGCCGGCAGCGCCGAGCTGACCACGCGGCGGACTACCCCGTGGCGTTTGATGTAGGTGGGGGCCGCGCCGTACTTGTAGAGGGCGGCCTCCCGCGTGGCCGGGTTCATGGCCAAGAGGTCGATGGTGGTAAAGGAGCCGCTCTCCTCGTTTCGAAGGCCCAGGGCGGCGTTGATGGTCTTCAGCGCCGGCTCCGCCGCCACCCCCGCCCGGAGGAACTGCTCTAAAAGGCGCACGGCGGTGGAGGCCTCCTTGTGGGCGGCCTCGCCGCTGCCCATCCCGTCGCTGAGGAGGAGGTAGAGCATACCGCAGTCGGTCTCAAAGTGGGTAATCACGTCGCCGCAGACCCGCTCCCCCTCCTTGGGGCGGCAGGCGCCGCCGGTGCGGCAGGTTCCGGCGGCGCGGGAGGCGGCGGCGGCCTCCTCCATACACGCCGCCTCCCCCAAAAACTCCGAGAGCTGGGCATACTGGCCCCTTGTCCGCGCCCGCTCCGCCTCCAGGCGGCGGGTGTACTGCCGGCGGAGGAGCAGGGCGCCAAGCTCCTGATTCACCGCGGCAAGGAACTCCGGCAGGTGGAGGCAGCGGTCGGTGAAGTGGCTGGGGTAGTCCTCTGTCACCGACTTCCCCCGGCGGAGCATGGCGGGGGTGGCGTCGTTGAGGGCGTTGAAGGTGTCGATATAGGTCTGGGACCAGCAGAGGGGGCACTGCTTGCAGCTTCGGCACACCGCCTCCGCCGCCCGGTCGAATACCACCGCCGGGTTCTCCTCCCCCCGCACCGGCGGAGCCTTGCCGAAGCTGTTGTACAGGTCCCGGAAGGCCGCGGCGGAGAGCTGGAGCCGCCGGCGGAGGGAGGTATCCGCGGACTGGTCCGTCCGCCGGCGGGAGGCCATAAGACAGCAGTAGTGGCTCAGGGCGAAGATCAGCAGCAGATAGGTGAGGTAGGCCATCAGGTGGGGGAGGGTGAAGCCCTCCCGCAGCAGGTAGGCCAGCTCCACCGCCGCCGTCATGGCCGCAGCGGCAACGGGGCGGAAGAGGGGCAGCTCGATGTACTTGGTGTCCCGGAAGGCGGTCCGGGCGGCGCAGAGCAGCGTCAGGATGCCGATCAGGCGCAGGCCGTCGGTGAAGGACATGGTGAGGAGGGCGGCGGCCGCCGCCCCGGCTAAGGCGAAGAGGGCCCGGTCCCGCCCGGTGCAGGCGGACAGGAGGGCGATGGCCCAAGGGGCGCGCCCCTCAAAGACGAACAGGGCGGAGAGGAGGCCCCACAGGGTGTACAGCGCCGGCTCCCGGCAGGGCCGCAGGCGCTTTCTCCACTGGGTGGGTAATTTTAAGGTGTGCCGCATGGATGCTTGTCCCCCTTTGTCGTGGTACAGGACAGTGTACAGGGGGAAATATGAGGTTGCTGTCGGGAAAAGGGGGCGGAAGCGGGGAAAGGGGGAATTTTTTCTAAGAAGCTGTACCAATAGCCGAAGTATTCAGATTCGCGAGCCAAAAATTGACGGTGGCAAGACGAAAAATCGCGGGAATACTTTGTGTATTTCAAGATTTTCAACGCAGCCAGCGGCAATTTTGACCGCTAAGCTGGGTGCAAAGGCTATTTTCTAAAGAATCAAGCCCCCCCGCCTGCTGACAGCAGGCGGGGGGCTTTCCGCTGAGGTCTCTCAGACGTGGAAGCGGTCATAGGGGTGGCAGCAGTCCAAGCAGAGCTTTTTCCCGTTCTCAATGCGCAACAGGTGCTCCGCGGTGATCTCGCCGCAGCCCTCGCAGGGGAGGGAGCGGAAGAGGCGGGCCGGCTCCGGCAGGCGCAGGCGGGTCTCCATGGTGTCAAACATCTCCGCCGGCTGCAGGCTCTGGTAGTAGTCGAAGGACTCCTCCCGGCTCATCTCGCGGGGCTTGGGACGCAGTACCAAGCGGACAGAGCGGCCGCTGGCGCGATTGTAGAGGGAGAAGGCCTGCTTGCCGGTGATGTGGAACAGCAGGTTCCCCTTCCCTGCGCTACACCCTAAGATCACCTGAAGGGAGTCCACACCGCAGGCGTCATTCTCCGAGATGCAGACCACCTCCTCGTCATCGGAGAAGGTCAGGCCCAGCAGCTCGATGGCGTAGAGCGCCGCCTTGTAGCCGATGGTCAGGCCCCCGCAGGCGTGACCGTGGAAAGCCACGCACTTTTCCCACAGTTTTTTCTGTTCATTCTGATCCATAATGTTCTCCTTTTTTCCGCGTTTAATTCCCGCGCCAAAGGCGGCGCGCCGTTTTTTCTACACGATTTTCACGATTTTTACGCCCTGTTACCTCTCGTGTTGATGAAGGCCCCATCTCTTAGCTTTTCGTCAAAGTGACGGCGCGGGCAGCTGTCCGTGATAAATAGCCGCCCCAAAACCGGAATTTATTCTAACAATAAAGTCCCGTTTTTAAATCCTTCCGATATTATCCATTCGTTATAACTAAGGAATTCGATTCAAATAAGAGTGTTCTATTTTTAATTCGCTGACATCCTGTGCGGCGTAATTTCTATATTCAAGCTGGGTATAAGTGTACGTTTTCATGAATTTCCGCATGACAAAGACATACAGGCTGAGCGCAAAACAATTACCATGAAAACAACGGCGCTTATCATCAGTGCCTTCTTCTTCACCAGTCCGCCCCCGCATCAAACCATGATTGGCTGTACTGATTATATCATGGTCGATTTTTCGTTTTAACCTGTGGCCCGCCAAATTGTCAGCGTCTCCGCCAAACAGTACGAAGGGTAAAAGGGACAATTTTTATGCTTTTGAGCCCTCAGCCCTCCTCCTGCCCCACCTCGGGGAAGGGTACGATGACCGGGAGGCCGCGGTGCTCGATGATGTGGACGTGGACGCCGTAGACCGCCTCGATGATCTCCGGGGTCATCACCTCCAAGCCGCCGTAGGCGTACACCTCCGCGTCCCGGAGGAAGAGGAACTTGTCGCAGTAGCGGATGGCCAAGTTCAGATCGTGGAGCACCGTCACCACGGAGAGCCGCTGCTCCCGGGCCACGTCGCGGACGGTCTGGAGGACATGGTGCTGGCTGCGCAGGTCCAGACTGCTGGTGGGCTCGTCCAGCAGCAGCAGCCGGGGCTGCTGGGCCAAGGCCCGGGCCAGCAGGACCTTCTGGGCCTCGCCGCCGGAGAGCTCCGCCACACTGCGCAGCTCGTAGCCCGAGAGGCCCATCTGCCGGAGGATGGCGCCGGCAATCCTCCGATCCTCCTCCCCCACGTCCCAGCGGATGTAGGGTCGGCGGCCCAGGAGTACCGCGTCAAAGACCGTCATGTCCGCGGCGCGGGCACTCTGGGGGACATAGGCGATCTTTTGGGCCAGCTCCCGGCCGCTGAGGGCGGACATATCCGCCCCTTCTACCGTCACCCGTCCTCCCCGGGCGGGGAGAATCCGGTCGATGCACTTGAGAAGGGTACTCTTCCCGGCGCCGTTGTTGCCCAGCACCGCCGCGCACTCCCCGGCGGGGAGGTCGAAGCCCACCTCCCGGAGGATCTCCCGGCTGCTGTGGGGATAGGTGTATGTGATATTTTCCACCTTAACCATGGGCTTTCCCCCCTTTAAACAGCAAAAACAGAAACATGGGCGCCCCCAAGAAGGAGGTCAGCGCTCCGATGGGCAGCACCACCGGGGCCATCACCGACCGGCCGAAGGTATCCGCCAGAATCAGCAGCAGCGCCCCGGCCGCGGCGGAGCAGGGGATGAGATAGCGGTAGTCGCTGCCCACGAAGCGGCGCATGATGTGGGGGGCCACTAGGCCCACAAAGCTGATGATCCCCACAAAGGATACCGCCACCGCCGAGAGCAGGGAGCAGATGCCCATGCTCACCAGCATCACCGAGCGGGTGTTGACGCCTAAGCTCCGGGCCGCGTCGGCCCCGGTCTCCATGGCGTTGTAGTTCCAGCGGTTGAAGAGGAAGTAGGCGAGGGAGGCCAGCAGCACCGCCGCTAAAATCCCCAGTTCCCGCCAGTTGGTGCTCCCGAGGTTGCCGAAGGTCCAGAACACGATGGCGCCCAGCTTGGTGTCGTCGGCAAAGTACTGCAAAATCGTGCTGCCGCCGCTGAAGAGGGAGCTGAGGGCCACACCGGCCAGCACCAGGCCGCCGGGGCCCACGTCCCGCTTGAGCTGGGAGATGGCGATGACCGCCGCGGTGGAGAGGGAGCCGAAGAGGAAGGCGCAGAGGGTGATGATATAGGGGTTTTGGATGGTGATGGCGGTGGTGGCGCTGGCGGAGTTCACCACGCCGCCGCCGAATACCACGATCCCCACCGCCGCGCCGAAGGCGGCCCCCTGGGACACGCCCAGGGTGGAGGCGGAGGCCAGGGGATTTTGCAGCACGCACTGCATCACCGCCCCGGCGGAGGCCAGCGCCGCCCCCACCAGCACCGCGGCGGCGACACGGGGCAGGCGGATATTCCAGATGGCGGTCCGGGCCACGGCCTCCCCGCCGCCTAAGAGGACCTGCACCACCTCGCCCAAGGGGATGGAGATGGACCCCACCCCCACAGCGTACAGCGCCGAGAGGGCCGCGGTCACAAAGACCACCAGCAGCGCCGCCCGCTTGCGCCGCAGGTAGCGGTCATAGACCTTCAGCTGTTCAGCGGTGTGATTGTCCATGCCTTACTCTCCCAATGTCACGCTGCCGTAGCCCGCCCCAGCGGCCTCCAGCACACGCAGGTAGTCCGGCTGGCCCAAGAAGAAGTCGAAGATCTCGCTGGCCTTGGCCTCGAAGTCCACATCGGCGAAGGCCTCCGGGTAGAGGAGGGTGCCGGTGTAGTAGGCGCTGACCAAGGGGATCTCCACGTTGGACCAGTGCCAGGTGGAGTTGGGCCACTGGTAGAGCCGGCCCTCCCGCACCGCTTGGAGCTGCTGAAAGTAGCCTGGGTTCTCGGCGTAGTCGGTGCGTAAGAGCTCCATACTGCCGCTGTCGAAGAAGATAATCTCCGGGTCCCAGGTGAGGATCTGCTCCCGGTCCACCATGACGCCGCTGGCGCCGGTCTGGCCGGCCACCTCCCTGGCCACGTCGTTGGCGGAGAGGATCTGGAACACCGGGTAGTTGGTGTACACGCCGTCGATGCTGTGGCTGCCCTTGAAGGTGGCCCCGGCCCCCAGGACGGTGGGGGTCTCCCCCGCTCCGGCGGTCCGGTCGGAGAGGTCGCTGAGGCAGTCGTCAAGGAATTGGATCACCGCCTCGGCCCGGTCACTGACGCCGCAGACTTCCCCCAAAATCCGCAGGGACTCATTGTAGTCCTCGCCAAAGAGGGTCCCCTGGGACACGGCCACCACGGGGATGCCGGTCTGGCTCTGGAGGTTGTCCGCCGCGTCGGCGGGGTCGGTGGTGAGGATCACGTCCGGGGCGGCCAGCATGATCTCCTCCGGGTAGTAGGCGGTCTCCCCCATAGCGTTGGTGCCGCAGTTAGGCAGGGCGGACCAAGCCTCCAAATTGACGTAGGCGTAGGCCTGGAGGGGGCTGGCGGCGATCTCGCAGGCCTCGATGCCCACCGCCCGGTCCGCGAGGCCCAGGTAGGTGATCATACGGGGGGTGTTGCCCAGAGGGACGATCCGCGTCACCTCCGCGGGAAGCTCCACGGTGCGGCCGGCGCCGTCAGTGATGGTGCGCGTGCCGGCAGTCCCGTCGGCAGGGGGCGGGACGTCGTCCTGCCCGCTGTTTTGGTCTTTGGGGGCGCAGGCGGTCAGGGACAGCAGCAGCGCCAGCAGGAGGAGGAGGGACAGAAGTCTGGTGCGGTTTACTCTCATGGTGATACCTCTCTTGGCTGTAGATTCCGGACAGACGGCCCGCAGTCGGGCCCGCTGTCCCGCCTATTGTACCCGCCTGCGATTTTTTTCACAAGCCGGGGTGGGGGATATTTTTTTCAGACGCCTCCGCTTGGATCAAAAAAGGCGGGACCGGGAGTGATTGCTCACTCCCGGTCCCGCCCCTTGGGCCGGTTTACCGCAGGTAGGGCGGCGTCTCCCCCAGCTGGTAGTACTGGTCGCCGCTGACCGCCTTGTGGTGCTTGCGCCAGAGGCCGCGGGCCAGCAGCTCCTCCCGCAGCTTCCGCCCCTCGGACTTCATCAGGGGATTCCCCGTCTCCATCACCCGCCACACCGCCCGGACCATGCAGGTGGTGATCCCGAAGGCCCTGCCTCCGGCCACGTCGCTGGTCTGGCTGTTGCCGATGTGGGCCATCTGGGACTTCTCCACGCCGAACCGGGCCTGGATCCGCTGGAAATTTGCCGTCAGGGGCTTCTCCGCTTGGGCCACGCAGCTGACGCCAAGGGCCTGGGAGAAGTGGCTCCCCCGCGCGTCCTTGTTGTTGGTCAGGAGGACCACGCGAAACCCCATGCCCTTGAGGTATTCCATCAGGGTCTTTGCCGTCTTGGGCGGGTCCGCGGCCAGCCATGTGGCGATGGTGTCATCAATGTCGAAGGTGAGGAGGGTGATGCCGGCGTCCCGCAGGCGCTGGTAGTCGATGGCGTAGATGTCGTGCTGGTAGACGTGGGGGATGTACAGCGACCGCAGATAGTCGTCTGTCATCCGTGAAAAGCTGCTCATGTCGGCCGTCTCCTTCTGTTTTCCCCGTTTTTGGGGCTATCTTACCACAGGGGCGGCGGCGCTGTCAACCTGCCGGAGGCGGCTCATTTGACCACGATGACCCGGACGCGGCCCCCGGAGCTCTCTGAGCGGTCGTAGTAGGCGGTGACTGTGGCGGCGCTGTCCTCCGCCCTGGCCAGACTGGACAGGTAGTACCGGCCGTCCCGGAACTCGTAGACCAAGACACTGTCAGAGAGGGTGTACTTATAGCTCCCCGCCACGAACTGATTCCCCACGATCCGGCCGGTCTTGGCGGAGAGGAGGGAGGTCATCCCCTTGGGGTCCGACGCCTCGCCGGAGAGCCGGATGGGGCCGGCGGTCACGTGGAAGCGGGCGGTGGTGTTGGGGAGGGTGTAGGGGGTGCCGGCGATGTCATAGCTGTAGGTGTAGTAGCGGCTCATCCCCTCGCCGGACTCGTCGATGCCGGAGAGGATGCCGTACTGGTAGGCGTCGCCGGTGACATCGTCCAAGATCAGCGTCTCGATCTCCCCTTGGGGGTTCAGGGCGTAGTAGCGCACCTTGTCGCCGCTCAGGGTCAGGCCCGCCAAGCGGTCGGGGCTGAGCACCGCGCCCCTGTTGTCGCCCATGTCCAGGATCTCCACCCCTTGGGCAAAGGTGTACTTGTCCAGTTTGGTCCCCTCCCGGTTCACCTTGCCGGAGATGGAGGCGGAGGACAGCCCCCGGAGGGTGACCTCACCGCCGTTGGGGGCCACGGTGGCCCGGACCAAGGTGCCGGTCTTGTAGCTGCCCCGGGTCTGGTACTGGTAGGTCTGGCCGTCGGAGGCCAGGATGGTGACCGTCTGGGCGGTGTAGGTGCCGCCGGAGCCGTCGGGATAGCTGGCGTTGGCGGTGCCGGTGATGATCCCCACCTTCTCCCCGGCGCTGGCGGTGACGTCGGCCACGGCGGCCACGCCGCCGCTGCGGCCCAGAAGGAGGGTCACGCTGTCGCCCAAGTGGTAGCTGCCCAAGTCGGAGAGGTCATAGGCGGCGGCGGAGCTCTCGATGGCGTAGGTCCGGCCGGCCACCGTCACCGAGGCGGGGGCGGCGGAGGAGGGCTCGATGGCCTGGATGGGTCCGGTGGCCTTTTTGGCGTAGGCCCATACGGTCTCCATGGCCTCGTTCCAGTAGAGCACGTCGTAGTTCTGGATGTCCTTCAAAGCCGCCTTGCCGCCGTTGCGGTAGACGGTGGCGGGGGTGAAGGACAGCGCGCTGCGCCAGCCGGACTGGGCCACCAGGGGGCCGTCCATTCTGCCGTTGACCAGGGAGACGATGTCCGGCTTCCCGGAGGCGTCCAGGCTGTGGCCCAGGGACTGGATGTAGGGCGTCCCCTCCTTGGTCCGGGCGGAGAGGAGGTTATAGAACAGGTACACCGCGTCCTGCCGGGTGAGGGGAGCGGTGGGGGAGGCGGCGGTGACGCCGGTGTTCAGCTTCAGGTTCCGGTACATGGCCATCTGGCCGGAGGGGTAGGCCCCGGAGAAGTCTCCGCTGTGGTAGCCTATAAGGGCCAGCGCCATGGAGACGCCCTCCGCCAGCTTCACCTCCTCGTTGGGGCGGAAGGTGCCGTCGCTGAAGGCGGTGACGATCCCCAGGCCCACCGCGGCCTCCACATAGCCGCTGGCCCAGTGGCTCCGGGGCACGTCGGGGTAGGGGGAGGTGGCCGCCTGGCCGATGGCGTCCCCCACCGGACTGGCCTTCACGGCCATGGCGGTCAGCTCCGCCCGTGTCACGCGGCGGGAGAGGTTCAGATTGCCATTGCTGTCCCCGGTGAGGATCCCCAGGGCGGTCATGGCCTGCACGGCGGCATCCCCGTCGCCGGCGTTCCCCGCGGCGGCGCAGGGCAGCGCCAGCGTGAGGCTGAGGCAGGCCGCTAAAAGAGCGGCGAAAAGGCGTTTTGTTCTCATGTGGCATGTTCCTTTCTGTATCAGTAGGGGCGGATATCCTCCGCCTGTGAAACCACGGCGCGGCCGGCAAGCGGACGGTATCCGCCCCCGCGCAAAGCCCCCGGCAGAGTTTCGCGTCTTTCTTGGTGCTGCCCCGCCAACCCAGTTGGCGGGGCCTGCGCTAAAAATGTGCCGCCGGCACGTTTTCTGAACGCTGCGGTTTTCGGCAAAAATACTTCCTGCGGAGCCAGTGCAGCGCAGTCCCCAAATTCGTTTGAAAACCGCGGATTTCAAACGAGCGCGTCAGCGCTAATCGTACCTGAGCGCGTCAATGGGGTTGAGCTTGGCGGCCTTGTTGGCGGGAAGGTAGCCGAAGAGGACGCCGATGCCTACGCTGACGCCGAAGCTGAGCATGATGGCCCCAAAGGTGGGGGTGGCGTCAAAGACACCGCCGCCCATACTTTCAGAAAGCATCCCCCCCAGCAGCGCGCCGATGCCCTTGGCCAGCATCCAGCCGAAGCCAATGCCCAGGATGCCGCCGATGGCGGAGGTGGTGCCCGCCTCGATGACAAACTGGCTGCGGATGTCCTTCCGCTTGGCCCCCAGAGACTTGCGCACGCCGATCTCCCGGGTGCGCTCGGTGACGGACACCAGCATGATGTTCATAATGCCGATGCCGCCCACCAGCAGGGAGATGGCGGCGATGGCCACCAGCACCCCCATGGCCACCCCCATCATGGCGTTGATCTGGTTGGCCTGCTCCGCCATGGTGGTGATGTAGAAGTAATTCCACATGCCGTCGTCGGTACGGAAAAAGTCGTTGAGATAGGCCTCGATAATCCTTTTGCCGGCGTCGGCGGTCTCGCCGGAGGTGCTGGTGAAGATGTACAAATTGACCCACCGGCTGCCCATAATCTCCAGGGCGGTGGTGTAGGGGATGTAGATCTGATCGTCCTGGCTGCCGGGGAGCATCTCCAGCTCGGCGTTGCGCTTGAGCACCCCCACCACCGTGAGGGGCCGGCCGTTGATGGAAAGCTGTTTCCCCAGGGCGTCGCCGCCAAAGGCTTCTTCCTCCAGATAGGCCCCGATCACACAGATGTTTTCCCGCCGCTCCACGTCCATGTAGCTGATGAAGCGGCCCTTGGCCAGCTGCTCGCCGTCGATGGTGTAGCCGGTGGCGGCGTTGTACATGATCTCGCTGACGCCGTAGAGGCTGGTACGGTCGAATTTGTCGCTGCCGTGGCGGACCACGGCATTGACCCCCAGATAGGGGGATACGCCGGTGAGAATGTCCGCGTTTGCCTCCACCATGTCATACATATCCTCCGGGTCGGGCAGCATATCCGCTGTGCCGCCGAAGAACTGGGCCTGGATCATGTTGATGCCCAGCTTGTCGACCTGCTGCTGGACCATGCCGGTGAGGCCGTTGCCCAGGGACAAGATCACGATCACCGCCCCCACGCCGATGATGATACCTAACATGGTGAGCAGGGCCCGCATCTTGCTGGTGGTGAGGGACTTGATCGCCAGGCGGAAGGACTGGCTGAAGTTCATGCCGCCGCTTCTCATACCTCCACCTCCTCTTCCGCCCCCTCGTCGTGGGGCTGGACCACCGCCCGGGGGTCCTGGGCGTCGCCGTCGTAGATAATTCTGCCGTCCTGCAGGCGGATGATCCGGTCGGCCTTTACGGCGATGGAGTTGTCGTGGGTGATGAGCACCACGGTGTCCCCTTCCCGGTGGAGCTTTTTGAGAAAGCCCAGCACCTCCCGGCCTGTGCGGGAGTCCAGGGCGCCGGTGGGCTCGTCAGCCAGGATCACCGAGGGGTCCCCGGCTAGGGCCCGGGCGATGGACACACGCTGCTGCTGTCCGCCGGAGAGCTGGGAGGGGAGGTTTTTGTTCTTCCCCTCCAGCCCCACCCGTTTCAGGGAGCGGAGGGCCCGCTCCCGGCGCTCCGCTGTGGGGACGCCGGCGTAGAGCAGGGGCAGCTCCACATTCTCCTGCACCGTGAGCTTGGGGATCAAATTGTACTGCTGGAAGATGAAACCTAACATCTTGTTGCGGATGTCCGCTTGCTGGTCATCGTCCATGGTGGACACGTCCACGCCCCCTAAGTGGTAGGTGCCGGAGGTGGGCACGTCCAGACAGCCGATGATGTTCATGGCGGTGGACTTGCCGGAGCCGGAGGAGCCCACGATGGCCACAAACTCCCCCTTGTCGATGGTGATATCCACCCCGTCTAAGGCGTGGACGGTCTCCTCACCCATCTGATAGATCTTATAGACGTCCTTCAATTCAATGAGGTGTTCCAAGGCGGCGACCTCCCTAGGACACAGCGCCGCCCATGGCGGCGTCGGCGAGGGCGGGCACCAGCACCGTCTCCCCCTCCTCCAGGCCGGAGGTGATCTCTGCATATGTCCCGTCGCTGCCGCCCAGGGTGACGGACCTCTCCTCACTCTTGGCCGGGTCGGCCACGGTGCCGTCAGGGGCCAAGGCGCCCTCCAGGGGCACCAGCACGGTGTCCCCCCGCTGGACAGCGGCGGCGGGGATGGAGAGGGCGTTCTCCGTCCGTTCCACGATGATGTCGGCGGAGACGTTCATCCCCGGGTTCAGGCCGCCGTACTCTTTCAGCAGGATGGTGGCGGGGTAGGTGGTGAAGCCGTTGGTGGTGGTGCCGTTGATGCTGATCCGGTCCACGGTGCCGGTAAAGACCTCCCCGGGGATGGCGTCGGCGGTGATGTCCACCTCCTGCCCCTCCTGGAGCTTGCTCAGGTCCAGCTCGCTGATGTTCATCTCCAGCTTTAAGTAGCTGAGATCGTAGATCACCGCCAGGACGCCGGAGTCGATGCCGTCCACCTTGTCCCCGGCCTTCACGTTCTTCTCAATGACGGTACCGGCGATGGGGGCGGTGATGGTGTAGTTCTCCAAAACATCCTGCGCCCGCTGCAGGGACAGTTTGGCGTTCTCCAAACTGATGGCCGCGTCCTCCAGGCTGCTCTGGGCGGAGGGGCCGCCTAACATCACCAAAGCGCTGCCGGCGTAGACCTGACTGCCGGCGGTGACGGGGATGTCCGTGACCTCCCCGCTGACCCGGGCGGTGACGGTCTGGCGCAGGTTCTCCTCGAAATTGGCCCCGCCGGCACAGGCGATATCCCCCACCTGCGCGGTGGCGGCGTTGGCGGAGGTGAGGGCGCCAGGGTTGCTGACGCGGATCTTCACCTGCCGCACCAGTGCCCCGCCGGCCCCCACCAGCTCGGCGGAGGAGACGGACTCTACCGTCCCCGGCAGG
>CANPBB010000060.1 GCA_947572235.1 uncultured Clostridia bacterium | reverse complement strand
GAGGGAGGTCATGGGGGTTTTCATCTCGTGGGCGAAGCTGCCCACAAACCGCTCCCGCCGCTCCGCCGCCTCCCGCAGGGCGGAGATGGTGCTCTCCAGCTCCTCCGCCATCTGGTCGAAGTCCGCCGCCAGCTGGGAGACCTCGTCCTCCCCGGAGAGCTTCACCCGGCTGCTGTAGTCCCCGGAGGCAATGGCTCTTGTGGCCCGGGACAGGGCCGTTAAAGGGCCTGTGAGCACCTTGGCCAGCGGATAGACCACCGCGGCGCACAGGACGGAGAGCACCAAAAACACCCGCAGATACACCTGCTGCTGGCTGTGCCGCATGGTGTAGAGATCCGTGATGTCGTGGACGGTGTAGAGGTAGAGAGTGTCACTGTAGGTGGTCACCGCCCCGGAGAGCAGCAGCCACCGCCGGCTGTCCTGCCCCGGCAGGATCTGCAGAAGGCAGGCCCCCGGTTCCGGCTGCTCCAGCTGGGTGCCGAGATAGGCCCGCGCGCCGTCGGACTCATAGAGCACCCTGGTCTGGGTGGCAAGGCGCAGAGCGGCCCAAGCGGAGCTGTTCTGGGTGTAGAGCTGCTCCACCGCCGGCACCATCTCCTCCGCCGCTAAATAGGGGTCCATATCGCTGACGATCTGCATCGCCCCCCAGACCATCCGATAGGAGGCAAAGGCGGCGTCCTTCTCCCGCTGGAGGCTGTCCCGAAAGAAGCTGGAGATGAGAAGGCTTCCCCCCACCCCGAAGAGCAGGGAGAGGAGCGCCAGCATACAGAGCGTGAGCTTCAAACGAAACCTCAAAAATCCCCCTCCCTCCGCATAAAAATCCCCCAGTCCCCCAAGTTTGCGGTCTCAGCCGCAAACAAAGCCCTCCGCAGGAGTTTCGTTTCTCTCAGTGCTACCCCACCAACACAGTTGGCGGGGCCTACGCTAAAAATGTGCCACTGGCACATTTTCTTAACGCTGCGGTTTCCGGAAACCGCGTTTTCGGGAAAAATCCCTCTCGCGGAGCGAGCGTCGAACCCTGTGCCGTCCCCAGCGGGGGCGGTACAGGGCGAGGCGGAGAGCGCAGCGCCCTCCCTTTCGTTAGAAATCCGCGGATTTCAAACGAATAGCCTGTATCCAACCTTATTCACCGCCTGAAGCTCCCGCTCCCAGCCCACCTTCCGCCGCAGCCGCTGGACATGGATGTCCACCGCCTTGCTGCCATAGGGATACTCCCCGCCCCAGACCCGCTCGTAGATGGTCTCCCGGTACAGCGCCCGGTGGGGATTGCGCACAAAGAGCAGCAGCAGCTCATACTCCGTCCGGGTGAGGGCGATCTCCCGCCCCTCCCGCCATACCTGCATGGAGCCGGTGTCGATGGTAAGCCCCCCCGCGGTCAGCACCATGTCGCACTTCTGATAGCGCCGGAGGACCACATCCACCCGGGCCAGCAGCTCCGCCACGGCGAAAGGCTTGCCTATGTAGTCCTCCGCCCCGAGGCGCAAACCCTTTACCCGGTCATCCACATCGTCCTTGGCCGTCAGGAAGATCACCGGGATCTCCATGGGCCGTATGTACTCCATCAGCTCAAAGCCGTCCACCTCCGGGAGCATCACATCCAGGAGGATCAGATCAAAGCTCTCCTGCTCTATAAGGTCCGCTGCCGCCCCGCCGTCGAAGGCGCAGACGCAGTGATAGCCCTCCTTGGTCAAGCTCAGGCGGATCAGGTTGGAGATGGGCTTCTCGTCCTCCACAATCAAGACACGGATCACCCCCGCCGCCCCCCTTTCGTTTCCCATATTATAGCCCCCCGCCATCGAAATGGCAACACCCACCGGCAAGGCGCCGCGCCTCTCCCGGCAGGAAAATTGGTACATTTGTTTTAATTTTATCGGGGCTTGACGCCTCTGCGGAGCAAAAATAGTCCCCGTCGCAGGATGCGGCGGGAACTATTTTTTATTTTGCTTCTATGTTGCTTCCATGCTGCCCCGTGCTTCACAGCGCCGCCTCGCTCGGATAGCGCACAAACGAGGCCGCAGTCCCCGGCCGCGGAGGCCCGGCCGCGGATGCTCCTCCCCCGGCCGGAGCATCCGCGGGAGCTGACGCGCTGTCCCGCTTCAGATCCGCGCGGCTGCCGTCGGGCGGGTTCAAAAGCACCTCCCCGCGGCTCTCCGCCGCCAGCTCAAAAAAGCCCGCCTGTTGAAAATCTGGCGCAGCTTTACCGCGAACATAGCCGCTTCTCCTCTCCGCCGCCGCGCAGCAGCCGCTCATGCGCCAATACCATCACCGCCAAGAGAGCCAGCAGGTACACCGGGAACAGCGCCGCGGCGCCCCGTCCGGCGGCGAGGCCGAACAGCGGCGGCATCAGGCAGGTGCCCACATAGGCGCTGGCCATCTCCACGCCGATCACCGCCTGGGACCGCGCCGCGCCGAAGTGGTCCGGGGTGGCGTGGATCACGCTGGGATAGATGGGGGCGCAGCCCAGCCCGATGAGGAGCAGCCCCGCCGGTGCCGCCGCCCCCAGAGGCACGGCCACCGCCGCCACCCCCAGGGCGATGACCCCCTGGCCCAGCCGGACCATCTGCCGGTCACTGAGCCTGTAGGTGAGAAAGCCGCTGAGGGCCCGTCCGGCGGTGATGCCGATGAAGAAGAGCCCCGCGTACCCCGCCGCCGTCCCCGCCGGAACCCCCCGGCAGAGGGTGAGGTAGCTGCTGCTCCACAGGGAGGCGGTGGACTCCAGTCCGCAGTAGGCAAAGAAGGTGGCCATACTGGAGCGTGCCTTGGGGATGGATAGGATCTCCCGCAGGGACAGCGGCCGGGCCGTTTCGCCGCCCTCACCGCCCGCCGCCGGCCCCCGCCAGAGGGGCAGACTGAGCAGGAGAATGGCCGTCAGGGCGATCTGAAGCACCGCCACCGTGCGGTAGCCGCCGCTCCAGTGCCCCCCGCCGGAGAGGACCCGCCCGATGATGTAGGGCCCCAGGGAGGCGCCCACCCCCCACATGCAGTGGAGCCAGCTCATATGGCGGCTGGCGTAGTGGAGGGCCACGTAGTTGTTCAGCGCCGCGTCCACGCTCCCCGCCCCCAGGCCGTAGGGCACCGCCCAGAGGCAGAGCATCCAGAACCGGCCGCTGACAGAGAAGCCGAAGAGGGCCGCCGCCGTCATGGCCACGCTGACCGCCGTCACCCGCCCCGCGCCGAAGCGCCGGGTAAGCCGGTCGCTCTGAAGGCTGGAGACGATGGTGCCGCCGGAGATGATCATGGAGATGATCCCCGCGCAGGACACCGGCACGCCCAGACCCCCATACATGGAGGGCCAAGCCGCCCCCAGCAGGGAGTCCGGCAGGCCGAGACTGATAAACGACAGATAAATAACCGCCAAAAGAAGCTGGATCATCTTGCATTCCTCCTCCTGTTCTGCTATGATATTACCACTAAAAATCCGGGAGTGTTAGGACAAAAGAGCCGTATTTATAGGACAAAACCGTCAAAGGAGGGAGGGCACACATGGCCCTGAAGGAGTGCGTCCCCACCGTGGACGAGCGGGGACGGGAGCTTTTGGCGCACGGCACCGCCCTGTTTCCCGCCGTCTGCTACCACGACAATTTAGAGGTGATGAAGGTCCCCTGGCACTGGCACGAGGAGATCGAGACCACCATCGTGGAGGGCGGTGACATCGTCCTCTCCGCAGGGGGAGAGACCTGCCGGGTGCAGCCGGGAGACGGCTTTTTCATCAACACCGGCGTCCTCCACGGGATGTGGCCCGCCGCCGCGGGCCCCTGCCGCCTGCGGGCGGTGCTCTACCACCCCCGCCTGGTGGGCGGCGGCATCGACAGCATCTTCTATCAGGGGTATCTCCAGCCCCTGCTGTCCGACCCCTGCCGCCCCTATGTCCTCCTGCGCCGGAGCGTACCCTGGGAGCGGGAGGCGCTGGAGGCCGTCCGGCGGGCCTGGGAGGCCTGCGCCGAGGAGCCGCCGGGCTACGAGTTCCAGGTCCGCTCCGCCCTGTCGCAGGAGGTATTCCTGCTGTGCGCCCACTGTCCGGCGGAGCGGCGGGCCCCGCCGGAGCGCACCCTCCGCACCGGGGAGCGGATCAAGGCGATGCTCCAGTACATCGAGGAGCACTGCGGCGAGGAGCTGACCACCGCCCGCATCGCCCGGAGCGCCGCGGTGAGCGAGAGCGAGTGCCTGCGGTGCTTTCGCGCCATGCTGGGGACCACGCCGATTCAGTATGTGAAGCAGCTGCGCATCCAGAAGGCGGCGGAGCTGCTCCTCTCCACCGGACGGCGGGTGGCGGACATCGCCGCCCAGTGCGGCTTCCAGGATGCCAGCTATTTTACGCGCGCTTTTCGGGAGCACCGGGGCTGTTCCCCGGCGGAGTATCGAAGAAACCGGGGCATTGCCTCCCCGGAAACGCCTCCGCACCCCCTGCCATCCAAGCGGCATTACTAAAATACCCGCTGCCAGCCATTGACAAGACTGCTCCAAACCTCTTATAATAGAACCGTTACCACAGGGGTGCCGGTGCCCCTTCTATTATGTTGTGAGGTGCAGAGAGATGAGAAGTATCCGCAAAAAGATCACCGTCTGCCTGATGGCGACAGTCCTGATCGCCCTGTTTGCCGTGGGGGGCGTCAGCATCGCCCTGAACTACCGCAGTACCGTGGCCACCGTGGACCAGATGATGAGCGAGACCGCCGTCCTGGTTGCCGAGCGCATCGAGCAGGAGCTCACCGCCTACAAGAATGTGGCGATGGACACCGGCTGTATCCCTCAGCTCTCCAACGACGACGTGCCCCTTTCGGAGAAGCAGGCCATCATCGACGAGCGCTGTGAGATGCACAACTTCCAGCGGGGCAACATCATCGGCCTCAATGGCTACAGCATCTTTGACGGCAAGGACTACTCCGACCGGGAGTATGTGCAGCAGGCCATGAAGGGCAATGTCTACGTCTCCCAGCCCCTGATCAGCAAGATCACCGGCGAGCTCTCCATCATGGTGGCCGCCCCTCTCTACAGCAGCGGCCAGCAGGGCGGCCGGGTGGTGGGCGTGGTCTACTTCGTTCCCCCGGAGACCTTCCTCAACGATATCGTCTCCTCCATCAAGCTGGGGGAGACCAGCCGTACCTATATGATCAACCGCGACGGTGATACCATCGCCGACATCACCTTGGACACCATCACCACCCAGAACATCGAGCGGGAAGCCCAGAGCGACAGCTCCCTGAAGGGCCTGGCCGCCATCCACGCCGCCATGCGCCGGGGGGAGAACGGTTTCGGCGGCTTCCAGGCCGCGGACGGCCCCCGCTACGCCGCCTATGCCCCGGTGAACGGCACCGACGGGTGGAGCGTGGCCGTCACCGCCATGAAGAAGGACTACCTGACGGACACCTATGTGGGGATGTTCCTCAATATTCTGGTGATGATCGCCTCCATCGCCGCCTCCATTGTGGTGGCCCTGAAGCTCTCCAGCAATATCAGCGTGCCCATGCAGGCCTGCGCCAAGCGGATGAAGCAGCTGGTGCAGGGGGACTTGGAGTCCCCGGTGCCAAAGACCACCAGCCAGGATGAAACCGCGGAGCTGATCCGCTCCACCGCGGAGATGGTGGCGGGGCTGAACACCATCATCAAGGACATCCGCTACCTCCTCACGGAGATGGCCAACCGGAATTTGGATATCCGCTCCGCCCACCCGGACGCCTACGTGGGGGACTTCCAGAGCATCCTCCACTCCATGCGCACCCTGAAGTTGGAGCTCAGCGGCGCTATGCGCCAGATCAACGGCTCCGCCGCGCAGGTGTCCAATGCCAGCGCGCAGGTGTCCAACGGGGCCCAGTCCTTGGCGCAGGGCGCCACTGAGCAGGCCAGCTCCGTGGAGGAGCTGGCGGCCACCATCACGGACATCTCCCAGAGCGCCCAGCGCACCTCCTTGGCCGCTGTGGAGGCGGGCAAGTACGTGGAGCAGGCCGGCGGACAGCTGGGGATCAGCGTGGAGCATGTGAAGGAGCTGAACGCCGCCATGGAGAAGATCTCCGCCTCCTCCGAGGAGATCAGCAAGATCATCGCCGCCATTGAGAACATCGCTTTCCAGACCAATATCCTGGCCCTGAACGCCGCCGTGGAGGCCGCCCGGGCGGGCAGCGCCGGCAAGGGCTTCGCCGTGGTGGCCGACGAGGTGCGGAATTTGGCCGGCAAGTCCGACGAGGCCGCCAAGGCCACCAAGGACCTGATCGTCAGCTCCATCGCCGCGGTAAGCGAAGGCGGCGAGGCGGTGAGCAAGGTCACAGAGTCTCTGGAGCGGACCAGCTACTACGCGGGGCACGTGACCTCCCAGATGGAGATCGTGGTGGAGGCGGTGGAGAACCAGACCACCTCCATTGCGCAGGTCACAGAGGGGGTGGACCAGATCTCCGCCGTGGTGCAGACCAACTCCGCAACCGCGGAGGAGAGCGCCGCCGCCAGCGAGGAGCTGTCCGCCGAGGCCGCCAGCCTGAAGCAGCTGGTGGATAGCTTCGTCCTGGCAAGAGACTAAGCAAACCCGTACATCATCGTATAACAGGGTATAAAGGCATAAAGGCATAAAAGGCATAAAAGGTATAGCAAGGTATAGCAGGATATAGCAAGGTATAGCAAGCGGGGCTCGCCCCCGAAACCGGGCCGGGGAACGCTCCCCGGCCCGTCTATATGCGGCGCATTTGCAACAAACCATCCCGGCAGGGCGCGCCGCCCCCGTCAACCGAACCCTCTCAACAAAACAAAACACCCTGTGGAGGCACACAGTTCGCCCCCACAGGGTATGTACATCGCCGGCCGCGCCCTTCAGATCCTAATTCTTCAAGCTCTGCAGCGGCGCGGGAATCCGCCCGCCCCGGGCGATAAACGCCGCGCTGGAGGCGCCATGCACCGGCATCACCGGCGCGCTGCCCAAAAGCCCGCCCATCTCCATCATATCCCCCACCTTGGCGCCGGGGACGGGAATAATCCGCACCGCGGTGGTCTTGCTGTTCACCATCCCCACCGCCGCCTCATCGGCAATGATGGCGCTGATGGTCTCGGCGCTGGTGTCCCCGGGGACGGCGATCATATCGAGCCCCACAGAGCAAACGCAGGTCATAGCCTCCAGCTTGTCGATGGTCAGCGTCCCCTGCAGGGCGGCGGCAATCATGCCCTCGTCCTCGCTGACGGGGATAAAGGCCCCGGAGAGCCCCCCCACGTGGCCGCTGGCCATAACGCCGCCCTTTTTTACCGCGTCGTTGAGAAGAGCCAGTGCGGCGGTGGTGCCGTGGGTGCCGCAGATCTCCAGCCCCATCTCCTCCAGGATCCGCGCCACGCTGTCCCCCACGGCGGGAGTGGGCGCCAGGGACAGATCCACAATCCCAAAGGGCACCCCCAGACGGCAGCTGGCCTCCTGCGCCACCAGCTGCCCCATCCGTGTCACCTGGAAGGCGGTCCGCTTCACCGTCTCCGCCACGGTGTCAAAGGGGGCGCCCTTCACGCTCTGAAGGGCGTGATACACCACCCCGGGCCCGGAGACGCCCACATTGATGACGCACTCCCCCTCGCCCACGCCGTGGAAGGCGCCGGCCATAAAGGGATTGTCCTCCACGGCGTTGCAGAACACCACCAGCTTGGCGCATCCCAGCCCCTTCTGCTCTTGGGTCAGCTCGGCGGTTTTCTTAATAATCCGCCCCATCCGGGCCACCGCGTCCATGTTGATCCCGGCCCTGGTGGACCCCACATTCACCGAGGAGCAGACAAATTCCGTAGCCGCCAGCGCCTCGGGAATGGAGGCAATAAGCCGCTCATCCCCCACCGTGAACCCCTTCTGCACCAGCGCGGAGTACCCGCCGATAAAATTCACCCCGCAGGCCTTGGCCGCCCGATCCATCGTGACGGCAAAGGGCACATAGTCCTTGGCCTCACAGCTCTCGGCCACCATCGCCATAGGGGTGACGGAGATGCGCTTGTTGACAATGGGAATCCCAAAATCCCGCTCAATCTCCTCCCCGACCCGCACCAGCCGCTGGGCTTTGGTGCAGATCTTATCATAGACCGCCTCACAGCAGGCCTTCACGTCTGTCCGCGCGCAGTCCCGCAGCGAAATCCCCATCGTAACGGTCCGAATATCGAGATGCTGCTTGTCAATCATCTCGATGGTCTCCAAAATATTCTTCTGATTCAGCATAGTGTGTCCCTCACAAATCCCCGCCCCGCAGGGCGCGGGGGTATCCAAGGGGGGGCGCAGCCCCCGTGGTTTTGTTTGCTGCGCAAACAAAATAAAATAAAATCATTTTTCCAAAAACCGCGCTTTTTGGAAAAATCCCCCGACCCGCGCGCCGTGGGCGCGCACACCAGTGACCGATGTCACTGACCGCGCCGAGTGGCGCGTACAAGCGTTTTGGCCAGCGGCCAAAACCTTGGCGCAAAGGCGGATTCATTCCGCCTGCGCAAGTCAAATCATCTGGGGTCCCCGCTGGGGCGCAGACCCAGTGGGGCGGAATCCAAAGGGGGGACGAAGTCCCCTCTTTATAATTTGTGCATGGCGTCAAAAATATCCTCTCTCTGCACTCGGATAGAGAGCTTACGCGCCGCGCCATAGTCGGCCATCTGCTGGATCAGTGTTCCGAACTCCTCGTTGGCCTCAGACACATCCACCACCATAGTCATGGTAAAGAACCCCTGCAAAACCGTCTGGCTGATATCGAGGATGTTCACATTGAAATGGGACAGCTTCGTACAGACCGCGCCAATAATCCCCACATGATCCTTCCCTGTGACTGTCACAATTGCTCTCATAATAACCCTCTCTTTCTTCCGGTTAGGAGTTATGTGTCCGGCTTGCGCCGGACGATTTTTAGTATTCCCGGATAAAAAATCCGGAAATACCGCATTTGATTTGAGCCGCAGAACATGGCACATAGTACTACCGGCCTGAAAGGTAGGAAGTAATCATTCTGAGCAAAGGGCCTATTCCAAATAAAAACTCAAATCATCCCGCCGGAGGCGGGATACATCCGCTCCTAACGCCTCACTCTATGTAAGCTCATCCAGCGTCAGACCAAAGCCCGCCGCGAACTGCTCCAAAAAATACCGCACCTCCGGCAGATCCATGGCGTTCAGCGCGGCCAGTGTCTCCTCCGCGGCGTTCAGGAACTCCTTGTTCCCGCCCCGCAGCTCCTCCAGGCACTTGATGTAGGCGGAGAGCTTGTCCGCCGCCTTGACGATCACCCGGACCTCCTCGTCCATCTCCCCCAGCAGAGGCCCGTAGGCCCCCTGCATCTCCGCCGGCAGCATCCGGAGCAGCCGGTCCGCCGCCACGGCCTCCACCTGCTTGTAGGCGTCCCGTATGGCGGGATTGTAGTACTTGATGGGGGTGGGCAGATCTCCGGTGAAGATCTCCGTGGCGTCGTGGAACAGCGCCGCGGAGGCGCAGGCGTCCACGTCGCAGGGGACACCCAGCACGTCCCGCCGGATCACCGCCAGCGCGTGGGCCAGCACGGCCACCATGTGGCTGTGCTCCTGGATGTTCTCCGTGACGCTGTTGCGCATCAGCGACCACCGGTCGATGTACTTCATCCGGGAGATGTAGGCAAAAAAGTGGTACACACCATCCCCTCCTTTTCTCTCTCCTGTACAGCGGACCCGCCGCCTACAGGATCTCCCCCACCAGCATGTCCTCCTCCACGGCGTCGATGCGCACGGGGAGGATCAGGTTATGCAGATCGCTGCCCCGGACGGTGACAGTGCAGTAGTTGGGGGCGTGGCCCACCCACCGCCGGCCCCTGCCGATGAGCTGTTCAAAGAGCACCGGGTAGACATTCCCCACACAGCCGGTGAGATAGTGCTTTTGCAGGCCGCGGGCCAGCTGTGCCGCCTGACGGCACCGCTCCTCCTTCACCGCCGCCTCCACCTGGGCCATGCTGGCGGCGGGGGTGCCGCTGCGGATGGAGTAGGGGAAGAGGTGCATCTCCGCGAAGGCGCACTGCTCCACAAAGCGCAGGGTCTGCTGGAACTCCTCCTCGGTCTCCCCCGGAAACCCCACGATGAGATCGGTGGTGATGGCCGGCCGTGGGAAGGCGGCCCGAAGCAGCTCCAGCCCCTCCTGATAGCGGCGGGTGGTATATTTCCGGTTCATCCGCCGCAGGGTGTCGTCGCACCCGGACTGGAGGGACAGGTGGAAGTGGGGACAGAGCCCCGGCAGCGCGGCGGCCCGCCGGCAGAACTCCTCGGTGATGGTCCGCGGCTCCAGACTGCCAAGGCGCAGGCGCAGGCCGGGAGCGGCCTGACTCACCCGCTCCAGCAGATCAATGAGCCCCACGCCCCCCGGCAGGTCCCGGCCGTAGGAGGAGATCTCAATCCCGGTGACAGTGATCTCCCGATACCCTGCCGCCTCCAGCTCCTTGGCCTGCTCCGCCGCCCGGTCCAGCGGCAGGGAGCGGACCGGCCCTCTGGCGTAGGGGATGATGCAGTAGCTGCAAAAATTGGTACAGCCGTCCTCCGCCTTCAGCATGGCCCGTGTCCGCCGCTCCATCCCCCCGGCGGGGAGGACCTCAAAGTCCCGGTGCCGCATGATGTCCCCCACATGGAGGAGGGGCTCCCTCTCCCGGGTGGCCTCCTCCAAGAGGCGGAGGAAGGCCATGCGGTCGCTGGTGCCGGCGATCAGATCCACGTTCAGGTCCCGGACCTCCTCCGGATGGAGCTGGGCATAGCAGCCGCACACGGCCACAATCGCCGCCGGATTCATCCGGCGGGCCCGGCGGATCATCTGCCGGGACTTCTTATCGCTGACCGCCGTCACGGTGCAGGTGTTTATAATGTAGGCGTCGGCGGGTCCGTCAAAGTCCACCAGAGCGTGCCCCCGGCTGGTCAGGGCCTGCTCCATGGCCTGCGTCTCGTACTGGTTCACCTTGCAGCCAAGGGTGTAAATCGCGATATTCAGCTGCAACTCCTCCTTGCTTTCAGCGGTTTTCCTCCAAAGGCGCGGCTTTGGCCCGCGCCGTCCTGCGTCATGCCTCTTACATGTCAGTTTATCTATTATATACGCACTTTCCCATTCTGACAAGCGGCAACTTACACGTTTTTTCCCACCGAAGGCCCCCTTTTTGTGGCGCTTTGGGCGCCGGCCGGGGACAGGCCGGCGGCAGAGGGCTCCAACGGGGAACTTCCGGCGATTATACCAGAAATCGCCGGTGGTACAGCCACCGGCAGCCGCCTTTTCTGCTATGATAAAAGAGAGATTTTATCATCTGTCCCGTAAAGGGCAGCCATTTTACCTGCCGCCCGGCGCGGCAGCGGGGAGGGAACCCTATGCACTATTTGGACTACGCGGCCACCGCGCCGGTTCTGCCGGCCGCGGCGGAGGCCATGCTGCGGGAGCTGACGGAGGACTTCGGCAACCCCTCCGCCCAGTACGCCCTGGGCCGGGCCGCCCGGGACCGGATGGAGGAGCGCCGCGCCGCCATCGCCGCCGCCTTAGGCGGTGAGGCCCGCCGCCTCCGCTTCACCTCCTGCGGCACCGAGGGGGACAACTGGGCCATCCGCGCCGCCCTCTGGCAGAACCGCCGCGTGGGCAAACACGTCATCACCACCGCCGTGGAGCACAGCGCGGTCCTATCCTGCCTGAAGGCCCTGAAGAGCGAGGGCTACGAGATAACCTGCCTGAAGCCTGACAGCCGGGGGAACATCACCGCCGCCCAGGTGGCGGAGGCCCTCCGAGCGGACACGGCCCTGGTCAGCGTCATGCTGGTCAACAACGAGACCGGGAACCGCTGCCCCATCGAGGACATCGCCGCCCTCCTCCAGAACCGGGACACCCTCCTCCACACCGACGCGGTGCAGGCCTTCCTGAAAATTCCCTTCACCGCCGAAACCCTGGGCGCGGACCTGATCACCCTCTCCGCTCACAAGCTGGGCGGCCCCAAGGGCATTGGCGCGCTGTACATCGGCCCCCGCCTGCCCCACCCCCGCCCCCTCCTCTACGGCGGCGGGCAGGAGGACGGCCTCCGCCCCGGTACCGAGCCCACCGCCCAGATCGCCGGCTTCGCCGCCGCGGTGGCACACTGGCAGGCCAACTTGGACGGCTTCCGCGCCCACATGTCCGCCCTCCGCGCCGAGGCACTGACGCGTTTGAAGACCATCCCCGGCCTTGTGGAGGTGGGCGCGGGCGCCGCCCCCCACATCCTCTCCGTCTCCCTCCCCGGCTACCCCAGCCAAAACATCGTCACCGACCTGAGCGACCAAGGCATCTGTGTCTCCGCCGGCTCCGCCTGCCACCGGGGCAGGGCCAGCCACGTCCTCACGGCCATGTCCATAGACAAGCGCACCGCCGCCGGCACCATCCGCGTCAGCCTCGGCCCGGAGAGCAGCACAGCCGACATTGAAGCCTTGGCGGAGGCCTTGGCGGAGCACCAGAGACGGCGGTTCCCCATGCTGTAGGCGTGAGGGGTGCGTGTGCCCCGCCTCCGGCGGGGCGGTTTGGGATTGTCCGGATAGTCTGCTGATACTGTTCTAAAAATCCACATTTCTAATCCCTCATTCCCAACTCAAAAGAAAGGAGTCCTCCCCATGACCAATCCTCTCCGCCGTGAGCCCGGCTTTTACCGCTGGATGTGTCTGCTGGCGGCGCCTATGGTGCTGCAAAATTTAATCACCACCTCCCTGGGCTTTGTGGATACCTTCATGGTGGGCCTCCTCGGCAACGCGGAGATGGCGGCGGTGAACGCGGCCAATACGCCGCTCTATGTGGTGCAGGTGGCCCTGTTTGGCTTCCAAAGCGGCATGATCGTGCTGGGTAGCCAGTACTGGGGCCGTGGGGACCTCAAGAGCATCAACCGGGTGATGGGGGTGGCGCTGTGCGCCATCACCGGCTTCACCGTCCTGATTGCCGCGGTGCTCTTCTGCTTCCCCGCCGCCGTTATGGGCCTGATCACCCCCAATGAGACCCTGATCGCCATCGGCGCGCCCTACCTGCGCCTGGTGGGGCTGTCCTACGTGTTCAACGGTATCAGCAGCGTCTGCGCCGGGACACAGCGGAGTGTGGAGAACCCCAAGTTCGGGATGCTGGTGATGGGTGTCTCCATGGTGCTCAACACCGGCCTCAACTATATTCTGATCTTCGGCAAGTGCGGCGCGCCGGCCTTGGGTGTCACCGGGGCCGCGGTGGCCACGCTGACATCCCGGGTGGCGGAGTTCATCATCTCCGCCGTCTGTACCCTCCGCAGCCGCCGCGTGCCCATAGATATGGCGGCGCTGACCCACCCCGGCGCCGGCGTCTGGCGGAATTTCCTGCGCTACAGCGCCCCGGTGATCTGCAACGAGGCCCTCTGGAGCTTAGGGACCTCCATGCTCACCGTGGTGCTGGGGCACATGGAGAACAACCAGGACATGCTGGCGGCCAACGCCTTGGTGGGCTATGTGAGCAAGTTCTCCTCGGTGATCTGCTTCGGCCTGGCCGACGCGGCGGCGGTGATGGTGGGCAAGGAGATCGGCGAGGGCCGCGACCGTCAGCGGGTCAGCAGTGTGGGCTGGGCCCTGCTGTGGGCGTCGTTCCTGGTGGGCGTGGTCACCGGCGGCCTTCTGCTGGCGCTGGTGCCGGCCTTCTTCCGGCCTCTTTTGTTCCCCCTCTTCAAGCTCTCGCCGGGAGCCGCCTACGCCGCCACCTGCATGGTGACGGTGCTGGCTTTAGTGATGCCCTTCCACGCCTTCAACTCCACCAACATCACCGGCGTCCTCCGGGCCGGCGGGGACGTGAAGGTGGCCATCACCATCGACCTGATCCCCCTGTGGTGTGTAGCCGTCCCCCTCAGCGCCCTGACGGCCTTAGTTTTGAAGGCGGACGTACTGTGGGTGTGCGTTGCCATGTACAGTGAGAATTTATGCAAAATGCCCCTGAGCGTCTGGCGGACGAGGAGCGGAAAGTGGATCAATGACGTAACAAGATAAAAGCAGGGGGCCGGTTTCCCCACCGGCCCGCCCCCGGATCACTCCGCCCCCCACTGGCCCGTCCCCCGACACCCCACCCGTAGGGGCGCACACCCTGCGCCCGCCCCTCCTTCCCCCCACACACAGGATGACCCCACCATCCCCCCACCCCCCGCAGATCAACAGGAGGAACCGACATGATCCTGCACCAGATCCCCTTCGACCCCGGCCCGCTGGACACCATGACCGCCCGTCTTTGCCGAACCATGGACGCCATGGACCGGCAGTGGTCCGCCCGGATCAAACCGGCCCCGGCGGAGAAGATCGAGACCCTGTCGTCGGACCTGACCCGGCGGGGCTGGACCATTCCCGCCGCCTACCGGTACTTCCTAAAGGCCATGGGCCAGGACGACGGCGGCCTTTTGGAGCAGGAGTGGGACGGGGGCACCGAGGCATCCATAGACCGGATTTTAGAGGAGTACCCCGACTACTTTGATGAACCCCGCTGGCAAGGCCACCTTCTCTTCTCCTCCCACTGGACGGAGAGCAACCTGTTTCTGCCCTTAACCGGGGAGGAGAACCCGCCTGTTGACCATTATGCCGGCCGCTTTGCGGACTCCTTTGAGAACTATCTCTTCCAGATGGCCTTCCGAAGGGCGGAGGACACCCAGTTTTTATACCAAGCCTGCTGCTCCACCTCCAAGGAGGACTTCCAGGACATTTTATCCCGCTGCTCCGCCCTCTCCTACCGCTCACCTATGGACCTGATGGAGCAGCTCTTAGCCCCTTGGGAGCTCCAGCGCGCTTGGTTCAGCGACAGTGTGCGCCTCTGCGGCGTCGCCCCGGAGTACCTGATCAGCGTGGACCTGAGCTGGGCACTGAACATCAAGCTCTCCAGCGACAGCCACGCCGTTCTGCGGCAAAAGAGAGCGGACCTGACCCGCCTCTTCGGCGATCTGATCCACTGGTAGGAAAGCGCACCGGCATAGTAAATTCTCCTTGCATATAGCTTACCGGCTGTGCTATAATAGAAGCAGCCAAGGAATGTGGTAAAATCCAAGGCACTCACGCGAAAAAGGCCCCCGGAGAGGTGAAGGCTCTCCGGGGGTCATTTTTGCTTACTTGTCCCTGCGCTGGTCGTCAAGCCATTTGCAGATGTAGTAACTAACTATACCCGCACCGACTGACAACAGGAATATGGTAAAAGTATCCAACGCACTCACCTCCTCTCTGTTGCCAGATTAGAGAAGGACAGGCAGCATCTATAGTATACAGAATTCGACAGATTTTGTAAACAGCGTAAAATCCAAGTCCCTTTTAATAAAAGAGGAGCATATCCATCCTATAATAAAATGGTATCTTGAAACAGGGAAGGTATCCAGAAGTATTGCCACACGAATTGGATTTTTCCGTATGCAGAACGTTCAGGGAAGGTGCGGATAGACAAGGATTAGAATAGGCTGAACAACCTTATTTATCCTGCCCACAGACCTGCCGACGATATGCTTGGATGATGCCGTTCCAAGGGCAAAAATTGCCTCTGTTAAAAAATTCCAATTCACCAGACACCCATCCATCGACAGATAGCCGCCCGCTTTGGATATTGCGGTGAGCGGTTTGGCGAAGCGGCTTTCGGCCGCACCAATCTGAAAAGGGAGAAATTCAAGGAGCCCCCGCCGCAAGTTTTTGTCCCGCAAAAAAACCGGATAAAATCTCGTGCCTCCAAAAATTATGCAGGGGCGCACCCCTTGCGGTTCTTGTGCGCCCGCCTCGAACACATTGATAAACATAAATATATACAACCTTACCGAACCCTAAAAGCCCCCCATCCCTCTTGCACCATCCACCACCCACCCGGAAACCCAATTTCCAACAATATTTTCCTAAAAAAGGAAAATCCTCCCCCGCCCCCATTCTGCCGGGGAGGGGGGAGGGAGGCTCAGGGCATTCACGTTGCATACTCCCGTGCAATTGGGTAGTGGTTTAAGGGCAAAAATCGCGGTTTTTTGCCCAAAAACCGCGATTTTTGCCCTTAAATTTTCGACCTCAAATCCAAAAAACAGAACTTTTTCGGGGCATTTCCCCGTTAACTTACAGACTCTCCACAAACCGTCCGAAGGCCTCCCGGCCCTCCGGAGAGGCCTTAAAAACGCCGGCATGGCAGAGGCACTGAGCGAAGGCCAGCCCCACCTCCCTCTGCAAAATCCCCCTCACATTCTCCCAGATCGGAAGAGCGTCGTGTAGGGAAAGAGTGTGGCAGTATGTGTAGAT
>CANPBB010000059.1 GCA_947572235.1 uncultured Clostridia bacterium | reverse complement strand
GACAGCGTTGACTCCCCAACTCCTGCATGAATTTGTGGACAAGATCGTTGTCCACAAAGCCGACAAGTCCAGCGGATTAACATACACTACAACTTTATTGGGGAGGTTGGTTTTTTCCCGGAATTTCGCCGGTAAGAGAAGTAACAGCATGGCGCTGTTGCACCAAGCTGTTACTTCCCTCCGAAATATCAAAATGTTCTTTATGCGTAGAAACCCTTGCATTTTACTGGGTTTCTCCATGTTTTCTTATGGCAACGTCCTTGATGTGCGGGGGGCCTCTTTTATCAATCCAAGTACCGCACCGGTTACTCTGCGGCCTTGCCCAAGTATGCCTCGGCAATGGAGGGGTCCTTCAACAGCTCCTTGCCGGGACCGCTCATGGTGATGCAGCCCTGCTCCAGCACGTAGGCCTTGTCGGCCACGGACAGCGCCTTCAGGGCGTTCTGCTCCACCAGCAGGATGGTCTTGCCCATGGACTTGATCTCCTGAATGGTGTCGAAAATCGTATTCACCAGCAGGGGGGCCAGACCCAAGGAGGGCTCATCCAACATGATCAGATCCGGCGCGGACATGATGCCCCGGCCCATAGCCAGCATCTGCTGCTCACCGCCGGAGAGGGTACCGGCGATCTGGTTCTTGCGCTCATCCAGACGGGGGAAGATCTCGTATACCCGCTTCATATCCCGCTCAATACCGCTCTTGTCGCTGCGCAGGTAGGCGCCCACACGGAGATTGTCATAGACAGAGAGGTTAGCGAAGATGAGACGGCCCTCGGGCACTTGGCAGATGCCCGCCTTCACCACCTTGTTGGCGGTGGTGGACAGAGGCTCCCCCTTGAAGCGGATCTCACCGGACTGATACTTCACCAAGCCAGAGATGGCGTTCATCATGGACGACTTGCCCGCGCCGTTGGAACCGATCATAGACACGACCTGCCCCTCTTCCACGTCAAGAGAGATGCCCCGCAGGGCGTGGATGCCGCCGTAGTAGACGTTCAGATCACGGATTTCAAGCATCGCCATCGACGTCATCCTCCTTTCCAAGATAGGCCTCGATTACCTCGGGGTTCTTCTGGATCTCCGCCGGAGTCCCCTCCGCCAGAGGCTTGCCGAAGTTCAGCACGAAGATCCGGTCGGAGACGTTCATCACCAGATCCATGTGGTGCTCAATGATCAGCACGCTGAGATCAAACTTGCTCCGGATCTCCCGGATCATCTCCATCAGCGCCAAGGTCTCCTCCGGGTTCATACCGGCGGCGGGCTCATCCAAGAGCAGCAGCTTGGGATTGGTGGCCAGCGCCCGGGCGATCTCCAGACGGCGCTGCTGGCCGTAGGGCAGGTTCACAGCCACCATATCCTTGTACTGCCAGATGCCCATCAGCTTCAAGAGCTCCTCGGTGCGCGCGCGCAGCTCCTCCTCTTGGCGGGCGTACTTCGTCAGCCACTTGGGACCCGCTTTGAAACGCCACAGGGACTGGAAGATATTGTAGTCCGCCATGGCGTGGCAGGCGGTGAGCACGTTGTTGTAGACAGTCTCGCTCTTAAAGAGGCGGATGTTCTGGAAGGTACGGGCCATCCCTTGGGACATGATGGCGTGGGGCTTCATCTGGAAAGGCTTCACGTCGGTTTCCCGGGCATCGTCCTTGATAATGTCGCTGCCTTGCCCGATGCACCTTCCGTCAAAGATGATGCGGCCCTCGGTAATGGCATAGACACCGGTGATCAGATTAAAAATCGTGGTCTTGCCCGCGCCGTTGGGGCCAATGAGGGCGTAAATCTCGCCCTTCTTGATCTGGAAGGAGACGTCGCCCACGGCAGTGAGGCCGCCGAAGCGCTTGGTCACATGCCAGAGCTCTAAAATCACGTTAGGGTCGTGGTGCTTGAATACCATTTGCTCTTTGCTCATACCTTGCGCCTCCTCTCAGCTGTCCGCGCCGCTGCCGTCCTCGGCAGGCAGCGTGGGCTTCTTCTTTGCGGTGAAAAGCGCACGGAAGATCTTCAGATCCGTGATCTCCTTGCCGCCCATCAAGCCTCTGGGCCGGACAATCATAATGATAATAACGGCCAGACCGTACATGACCAAGCGCCAGTCACCCACAGCACGCAGCAGCTCCGGCAGGGCGCACAGCAGCACCGTGCCCAAGACGGCGCCGGTGATGGAGCCCATGCCGCCGAAGATAACCATGATGGTGTACTCGGTGGACTTGACCATCATAAACATCTTGGGCTGGAGATAACCGAAGTAGTGGGCCAGCATGCCGCCGGCAATGCCCGCGTACAGCGCGGACATGCACATGGCCAGCATCTTGCTGCGGAAGGTGTTGATGCCGCTCATCTGGGCGGCCAGCTCGTCCTCCCGGACAGCCAGCATACTGCGCCCGTGCTTGGAGTTCATCAGCAGCGCCGTGGCGGTGACGAAAACCAACACAATCACCAAAGAACCAACAAAAGTTGTCTTCAAAGGGATACTGGCGATACCCTTGGCGCCGTCCAGCACGAACTCCTTGCCGTTGGCCGTCCAGCTCAGCTGGAGGTTGTTGAAAATCAGCCGTATTGCCTCGCCCACGCCCAAGGTGGCGATACAAAAGTAGTCGCCCTTCAGGTTCAAGGTGATCTTACCTAACAGCGCGCCCAAGGCCATGGCCACCAGCCCCGCAATGATCAGGGCCACCAGATAGGGCAGGCCAAAGGACATGGTGCAGATGACCGCTATGTAGGCGCCGATGCACACAAAGCCCGCGTGGCCGAAGGAGAACATACCCGTGTAGCCGGTGAGGATGGACAGGCCCAGCACGATCAGCAGGGTGTAGCAGGATTGGATCAGAATACCTTCGATGTAGTACCAACTCATATCTGTCTCCCTCCTTACGCCTTATCTTCCACGACCTTGCCCATCAAGCCCGAGGGCTTGACAACTAAGACAAGGATCAGGAGCCCGTACACGAACAGGTCGCGCAGATTGGAGTTGAAGGACGCCACAAAGATCTCCATGACGCCCAGCAGCACGGAGCCCACAATGGCGCCGGGGAGACTGCCCAGTCCGCCGAACACCGCCGCCACAAAGGACTTGTTGGTCACCTGACCAATGGTGGGGCGGACGATGAAACGCATCCCGTAGAGCATACCGGCGAAGCCCGCCAGTACGCCGCCCATCAGGAAGATGGTGAAAATAACCAAATCCCCGTTGATGCCCATAAGGGTGGAGGCCTTCTCACTGTAGGAGCAGGCCCGGATCGCCAGACCCACCTTGGTTTTCTGGATGATGAACATCAGAACCAACAGTGCCACCACAGAGACCACGATCATCATCAGGCTGTCCACACCCAAGGAGATGCCGCCGATGTTGATGCTGTTGGAAAAGAGGGTGGGGAAGTTCCGGGGTGTGCCGTCAATGGCGGCGATAACAAAGTTTTCAAGGAAGATCGACGCGCCCATGGCGGAGATGATGAAGTACAGTGAGGGCGCATGGCGCTTGCGCAGAGGAGAGTAGACCAGCCGCTCAATGATAACGGCCAGCAGTCCGCTGCCCAGACCGCAGAGCAGGAACGATACAAAGAAGGGACAGCCCAAGGCGGTCAGGGTGAAGTAGCCCACATAGGCGCCAACCATAATCACGCCGCCGTGGGCGAAGTTGGAGAAGTTCATAATGCTGTAAACCAGCGAGTATCCCACCGACATCAGCGCGTACATGCCGCCGAGACAGATCCCGTTGACCAGCTGCTGGAGAAAATATTGCATGTATTAGCCTCCTTTGGTCCTGTTAGAACCTGCATTCATAGCTGAAAATACAGTTCCGTGGTATCAAAAATAGCCACAAACAACATTTTCGAGTTGTGAATACAGGTTCTTAGCCTCGGGCGCCCCATTTCACTGGGGCGCCCGAGTGTCAGAAAGGGGTTTTTATTTAACTTACCGAACCGTGGAAATGGCAAAATTACTCGGCAGCAATGTAGGTCTCAAAGACATAGGTCTTGTTCTCCCCGTCAATCCGCTCCACGCAGCCGCTCTTGCCTATAGGATTGTGCGTCTCCGGAGAGATCTTGATGTGACCGGCCATGCCGTCCACCTCTACCTCGCAGTAGGCCTTGGCGATAGCCTGAGGATCATCGCTGCCGGCCTTCTCAACAGCGGCGCACCACAGCAGGAAAGCGTCGTGGGCCATGTAGCCGTTCAGCTCCATCTTGGCGCCGTCCCAGCGCTCGGAGTAGCGGGCGCGGTAGGCATCGGCGGTGGGATCAACCAGAGAAACATGGTTGATGACGTAGGAGCCGTCCAGCTCATCGGCAGCATCGAAGAGAACCTCGGAGGCGCAGCCGTCACCGCCCAGGAAGGGCAGCTCAATGCCCAGAGTACGGGCCTGCTTGTGCATCATGATGTAATCCTGATAGAAGATAGGGGCAAAGATGATCTGGGGGCCGGCCTCCTTGATCTTGGTCAGCTGAGCGGTGAAGTCGGTATCACCGTTGGTGTAGCCCTCCTGGGCCACCACGGTGCCGCCCTTCTCCTCAAACACGCGGATGAAGTTGTCCTTCAGACCCAGCGCGTAGTCGTCGTTCACGTCGTAGAGCACGGCGGCCTTGTCAAACTTCAGGTAGTCCTTCACGAAGGAACCGGCGATGTTGCCCTGCTGGGGATCCAAGAAGCAGACGCGGAAGTTGTACTCCTTGAGCACGCCGTCCTGCATGGTGACCTTCTCGTTGGTGGCCACAGTGGACATATCGGAGATCTTGTACTCGTCCAGAACAGACTGAATGGCGATGCACTGGCCGGAGGCGTTGGGCCCGATAATGGCACAGACCTTATCCTGCGCACACAGGCGCTTGGCCACGTTCACAGCCTCCTGGGCGTCGCCCTTGGTGTCGTAGCAGATCAGCTCAATCTGCTTGCCGAGAATACCGCCCTCGGCGTTCTTCTCCTCCACCAGCATCATCAGCGTCTGGCTCTCGCACTTGCCGTAGGCCGCCTGATCGCCGGTGAGGGAACCCATCCAGCCCAGCTTGATCGTGTCGCCGCCGCCGGAGCCGCCGTCGCCGCCCTTCTCTCCGCAGGCCATCAGACCCAAGAGCATCAAACAGGCAAGAGTGAGTGCAAGCAGCTTTTTCATAGATTTGCGCATGATTGTTTCCTCCTTCATTTTCTATCGACCGCCCAAGGGCAGCCAGGTCACGTGGGGAAGCGCAACGCTGCGCCGAGTTGAAGTGCTGCGCGCATTTTGGTATGCGTATGTCCAACCGAAACATCTGATACCCGGCGGCTGCAGCCTGCCGCTGGAGACATTTCAATCCGGGGGAGGAATCCGCCCTCTTGTATTATGACAGCCGATTCGCCGGTCCGGCGGCAGTCAAGACCCATTCTGTGCGAGTACGCACAGAAACCAAGGCCATGGCCTTGCCTTTGAAACCGATTTATCCGACGCGCCCTCAACATACCTCCCTTCCGCAAAGACGCGCCGTATTCCGTCCATCTGCCATGGGGATTCGTCCCCATTGTCCGCTGTTCTCTTGGCCATTCGGGCAATCAGCCCGCGGTCCTACACTTGCTGGATTTGTTATATTGTATCATAGTAAGCCTCTTGATGCAAGGTTTTTTGTTGATTTTAACTTTTTAGTTAGTATGACAATACGGAACAATAAACATGCAAAATAGGAAATAAACTCTGAATATATTGCACCGCAAAGGATTCAGCTTCAAAATATTTTTGAAACCAGCGGAAATATTTATTGGGAAAATCAAAAAATTTGTGTTAAAAATAACAAAAAAATGGAGTCCATATCAGCAAAGCTGGCCATCAGCAGGGCCGTACCTCCTCCCCTCGCTTTATATCAGGATGTGATTCAGCTTGCTCCATCCTCCGGCAGCACCACGCATATTTGCAGATTTCAGAGCACATCCACACATAAACCAAGCCGCATATTTGAGCAAAAAACGTCCCCTCGCCCCCGCCGCCGAGAAAAAAGCCGGGGGACAGAGTTCCCACTGTCCCCCAGCTCGATTCTTCCCAAAACGCTCGTCAGTCATCTGTACAGACAGAACGCGCCTGTCGCTTATAGGACCTCCAGCTCCTTACCGTCCTGCCACAGACGCTCCAAGGCATAAAACTCCCGGGCCTCGTTGTTGAACACATGGACTACCACACAGCCGTAGTCCAGCAGTACCCAAGTGCCGCCCCGGTGCCCCTCCCGGTGGAGAGCCTTCTCGCCCTGCGCCTCCAAGTCCTTCTCCACCGCGTCGCACAGGGCATTGATCTGGGTATTGCTGGACCCGGTGCAGATCACAAAATAGTCCGCCAAGGTGGTCTGCTCCGTCACCTCAATTACCTTGATATCCACGCCCTTCTTGCTGTCCAGCGCCTTAGCCGCCGCCTGCGCCATCTCCTTAGGTGTCATAGCCTTCTCCTTTCAAATCACAAATTTCCTATGTCCTGCCGTGCCTCCGTCCGGCTGCCAGCACAAGCTCTGCGCAATCCTACGCCGCGTTCTCTTCCCGCTCCGTGGCCCAAGGGTCCGGGTTGTAGTTGGGGTCCGAATCGGGATCATACTCCCCCTGATCCGGCTCCGGTTCAGGCTCAGGGTCAGGCTCCGGATCCGGATCCACCGGAGGCGCAACCAGCCCCTCCGTTTGACTGGGATCGCCGCTGGGATCGGTGGTACCTCCCGTGCTGGGCTGATCGCCGCCGGGTTCATCGCCCCCGCTGGGGTCCTCCCCGTCAATAGGCTCGCCGCCCTCAATCGGGTTGCCGTTCTCATCCAATATCTGGTTGTTGGGATCGTCCTCCGGGTTCTCATAGACCAAGTCCCAATTCTTATCGAAGTGGGCCAAGCCCGCTTTGACCGGCTCCAAATTCAGCACCACCTTGTTGTGATACACATCTGCCAGAGCCCCGGTGGAGGAACTGATGGTGCCGTCGGCATTGATGCTCATCAGATCCAGATCACCCAAGGAGATGCGCCGGTTATAGGGATTGAGGTTGTCATTGATCAGCGTCAAAAGCTGGTTGGGATAGAGGGTCACATAGGACTGCATGGTCTTGATGCTCCGGCTGTAGGCCATCTTGGAGTAGTCCCCGGGCAGGGAGTGGAAGGTGAGCTTATTTATACTGTCCTTCTCCAGCGCCTTCTGGGCAAACCAAACCAGATTCCCTAAGGACAGATCCGTGTCCACATTCTCCTTAAAGATCGTGGCAAATGCCCCGATCTTGGTGATATTCTTGGGCTTTAGGAACTGGTAGGCCATTTCCCGTATAAACTGCTGCTGGAGCTTCATCCGGGCGCTGTCGCCGGGGGCGTAGGTACCGCCCACGTTATTCTTGCGCCAGCGGATCACCTGCATGGCCTGCTCCCCGTTCAGGTGCTGCCACCCCTCCTGCAGGTCGATGGTAAAGCCCACCTCCGGCGTAGGATCCACATAGTGCATCCGGAAGGGCACGTTGTAATCCACGCCACCCACAGCATCCACCATGTCACCTACCGCCTGCCAGTCCACCATCACATAGAAGTTGGGCTGGATGCCTATCGTCTTGCGCACCCACTGTTTCATCCGGCTCACGTTGCCGCCGCCGCTGGCGGAGTTGATGCGCTTGATGTCCACGGACAGATTCACCATGGTGTCCCGCGGGATACTGGCGGCATTAACCGTACCGGTGTTGGTGTCAAAGACCACCAGCATGATCATATCCGTATAGTTGTCCTCGTCGCTGCGCCCCAAGATCAGGAAGGTGTACACCCCCTCCTTTTGGTCGGAGATGTAGTCAGGCAGCTCCTCGTCGATGTCCAAATCCGGCAGGGCATCCAAGGGGTCATTTTCCTCCGGCTCTGTATTCCCCGGGCTGGACTGACCAGGGTTCTTGCCGGAATTGCCGCCGTTGGGATCGGGCAGATCCGGCGGCTTCACCAAGCTGTTCCACACGGCGGAGAACACCAGCACACTGCAGCAGATCAAACCCGCCACGACCCCCAAGACGATAAGCCCCACATGGCTCCGTGGCGGCTTCTTCCCCTGCCCCGTCCGGGGAGCGGCGGATCGCCGGGGCGTATGGCCGGACGCCGTCGGCCGGGAGCCTCCGGCGGATGAAGCGGCCCGCTGGGGCGCCCTTGAACGCTCTGGCGCCGGCTGTTCTCTTCTTCCTCTGTCTCTACTGTTCATGGATACATCCCCTTCAAATAGTCCCTCGCATACACACTATTGGGATGGAGCGCCATCCCCTGATCACTTAAATCCTCCACCGCCATGGTGAACCCTAAAAGAAGCGCCCGGTCCAAGTCCTCAAAGGCCAGCCGCCGCAGCTCCCGCAGATCACAGAAGTCCCGGGAGGGCTCCATATAGTCGGCTAAATAGAGGATCTTCTCCAGCAGCGTCATATCCGCCTTGCCGGTGGTGTGCCACCAGATGGCGTAATACACCGCCTCGCTGACACCGAACACGTCCCGGGCCACGGCGGCCCCGGTCTTGGCGTGGAGGAGCTTCCCCTCCCGCCGCTCATATTCATCCAATTCGATATGGTAGTGCCGGCACAGGGCCAGCTGCTCCTCTTGGGTCAGCCGCTTGGTACAGTCGTGGAGCAGAGCGGCCCGCCGGGCCTCCTCCTCGTCCGCCCCGTAGCGGCGGGCCAGCTTGGCGGCAGTCTCCTCGGTCCCCAGCACATGCGGAACCCGCTTGGCCTTGAGACAGCTCATGGCCACCGGCCGCAGCTGCCGGATGGACAGGTGCTTCAAATCCGCCTCGGTCCCATAGAGTCCGTGGCGCAGGATATAGCCGTAGACAGCGGGGAGCAGAAACTCTCCCCCCTCCCCTGCCCGCAGCCGCTTGCGGATGACCGTGGAGGAGATATCCACCAACTTGGGCAGAACCACCGTGGTGGCGGAGACACCGTAGCGATCCTTCAAATAGTCCCGCTGGATGGTGAACAGCTCCTCTGAGTCCTTCTCACTGCGCCCAAAGGCGCAGATCTGACAAAGCCGCAGAAGCTCCTCCACATGGTACCAAGTCTGTATGGTGAGGAACATGTCCGTTCCCATCAGCAGCCACAGCTCCTCCTCCGGGTACCTCTCCCGGAAGGCACGGAGCGTG
Organism: uncultured Clostridia bacterium; assembly: GCA_947572235.1. Classification (GTDB taxonomy): domain Bacteria; phylum Bacillota; class Clostridia; order Oscillospirales; family Oscillospiraceae; genus CAJFPI01. The sequence continues at coordinate 7,290 of CANPBB010000059.1, read as the reverse complement.
CTGACGGTGTAGCTCTTCCCCTCCTGCTTAAGCTCCTCGCCCCAGACCTCCACCGGGCACTCCGGCCGGGACAAGGCGTCAGCGGCCAGCTCGGTCATATGGAGGCGGTGCTCCGGGGCGGGGGTGCTGTCCGCCAGATGCTTGTGGGGCGGCAGTCCGGCGGGGATCAGGTAGAGCCGGTCCAAGTGCAGAAACTCCGCCGCGTACTGCGCCGCGCACATATGGCCTAAATGGATGGGGTCAAAGGTACCCCCGTAGATGCCGATTCTCATGCCATGCCCCCCTGCTTACTGATATTGACGAAATCCTCCGGCGGTTGTTCCCTTCCAAGGGATCTTTTCCGCCTCAATTACGCCTGTGTCTCCCGCTTCTTGTCCTTCACCAGCTGGATTTTCCGACGGCTCTTGTCGTAGTGCTGCCGGTAGAGGACAAATCGGGTGCCGATCACCTGCACCGGCTCACTGCGGGTCAGACGGCCCAGCTCCTCACAGGCCTCCCGGGCGGTAAGCATGGCGCTCTCCAGTACCCGGCACTTGATCAGCTCCCGGGCCTCCAAGGCGTCGTTGGCCTGCTTGACAAGGTTCTCCGTAATGCCGTCCTTCCCGATGTGTACAATGGTGTTGATGCTATTGGCCAGCCCCCGCAGCTGAGCCCGCTGTTTGCTTGTCAGTTCCATAAAACGCTCCTAAACGCTGTTATTTGCGCAAATATTCCTTCAATCTCTCCTCAAAAACTGCCAGTGCCTTCCCCCTATGGGACACCGCCGCCTTCTCCTCAGGCGTCAGCTGGGCATAGGTCTTTTTCAGCTGGGGCAGGAAAAACACCGGATCGTAGCCAAAACCGCCATCCCCCATAGGGGCGAAAGCGATGCTTCCCGGACACTCCCCCTCAGCCTCGATGGTGTCCCCGTTGGGAAAGACGCAGGCGATGGCGCTGGTAAAGTGGGCCGCCCGATTGGTCTGCCCCTGCATCACATTCAAAAGCAGCCGGTAACGCCCCACATCATCCAGCTCCGGCCCGCCATACCGGGCGGAGTAGACCCCTGGCGCCCCCTGAAGGGCATCCACACAGACACCGGAGTCGTCGGCAATAGCGGGAAGGCCGCTGGCGGCCATCACTGCCTTGGCTTTGAGCATGGCATTCTCCGCGAAAGTGCCCCCTGTCTCCTCCACCTCCACATGGAGGCCCAGCTCACTTTGAAGCACCACCTCCACGCCGTGGGCGGAGAGGATCAGATTCATCTCTTCCAGCTTGTGCTGATTCTGGGAGGCCAATACAAATTTCATCTCACTCTACCCCCTTCAAAATGTCCCTCTGGAGGACCAGCAGCTCCTTAATTCCCTTGGAGCAGAGCTGCACCAGCTCCTGCTGCTCGGCGATGGTAAAACCGCGCCCCTCGCCGGTCCCTTGGATCTCGATCAGCTCCCCCAAGTCGTTCATCACGCAGTTGAGGTCCACCTGCGCACGGCTGTCCTCCTCATAGCACAGGTCCAGCATCGCTTGGTCATCCACGATCCCGGCAGACACCGCCGCCACGGCGCGGCGAATCGGACTCTGCCCCAAAACGCCGTCCTTCACCAGCCGCTTGCAGGCAATCGCCAAGGCGATGTACCCCCCTGTCACCGAGGCCGTCCGGGTGCCGCCATCCCCTTGGAGCACATCGCAGTCCACGGTAATGGTCCGCTCCCCCAAGGCCTTCAGATCCACCGCCGCCCGGAGGCTGCGGCCAATGAGCCGCTGGATCTCCGCGCTGCGGGGACTGAGCTTGAGCTTGCTCACATCCCGCCGGCTCCGCTCCCGGTTGGCCCGAGGCAGCATGGAGTACTCCGCCGTCACCCACCCGGAGCCATAGGGAACATGGCGGGGCGCCCCCTCCTCCACACTGGCGCAGCAGAGCACCTTCGTGTTGCCGCAGGTGATGAGCACACTCCCCTCGGGGAATTTCACAAAGTCGGTAACAATCTCGATCCTCCGCAGCTCGTTATATTCGCGTCCATCTATCCGTCCCATATCTCTCTACCTTTCAGCAATCTCCCCTCAAGGGGGATTCCAAAGTAAACCCATTTTCCCGGAAACCGCGCTTTTCGGAAAAACACCTCAGCCCGCACGCCGCAGGCACACACTTCAGTGACCGGCATCACCGGAAAAAGGGGGACGCAGTCCCCTCTTTAAATTATCGCGTTCACGTACTCCTTCGCATCAAAGGGCTGCAAATCGTCGATCCCCTCGCCCAAGCCCACAAACTTTACCGGCACACCTAACTCCTGCGCAATGGCGATCACAATCCCGCCCTTCGCGGTACCGTCCAGCTTGGTGAGCACGATCCCGGTACACCCGGCGGTCTCCTTGAACTGCTTGGCCTGGATCAGCCCATTCTGCCCGGTGGTGGCGTCCAGCACCAGCAGCGTCTCCAGCGCCGCCTCCGGCGCCTCCCGGTCAATAATCTTCCGGAGCTTCGCCAGCTCCGCCATGAGATTGGCCTTGTTGTGCAGCCGCCCGGCGGTGTCACAGATCACCACATCCACATTCCGGGCCTTGGCGGCCTGAAGGGCGTCAAAGAGCACCGCCCCCGGATCGGCCCCCTCGTGCTGGCGGACAATCTCACAGCCGGCCCGGCCCGCCCAGATCTCCAGCTGATCGGCGGCAGCGGCCCGGAAGGTGTCCCCGGCGCAGAGGAGCACCCGCTTCCCCCCCTTCCTCAGCCTCGCCGCCAGCTTGCCGATGGAGGTGGTCTTCCCCACCCCATTGACGCCGATAACCAGCACCACCGAGGGCCGGGTGGAAAGATCCAGCTCCTGCCCCTCCATGGTCAGCGCCTCCGCCAAAATCTCCCGCAAAGCGGCCTTTACCGGCTCCTGTCCGGCGATCTTGTCCTCAATCATCCGCTTCCGGAGCTTCTCCACCGCCTCCACGGCGGTAGTCATCCCCACATCGGCAAGAATCAGCATCTCCTCCAGATCCTCAAAAAACGCCTCATCCGCCTCGCTGATCGCCGAACCGAACACATCGCCCATATAGAGCTTCTTCAGCTTTTGCCAGAACCCCATAGCAATCTCCTCTCCCGCCCCGCAGGGCGCAGGGGTATCCAAAGGGGGCTGCGCCCTCTTTGGTTTCGTCCGCCAAAGCGGACGAAATAAATAAAAATCATTTTTCCGGGGACCGCGCTCCTCGGAAAAATCCCCCAACCCGCGCGCCGTGGGCGCGCACACCAGTCCGCAGACTGGTGAGGGGGAATCTAAAGGGGGGACGAAGTCCCCTCTTTAAGAGAGCCTTAGCTCCCTCGCCATATCATTCATGTTAATCGTGAGTATCTTACTGACACCCTTCTCCTGCATGGTGACGCCATACAGCACATCCGCCTCCTCCATGGTGCCCCGGCGGTGGGTGATCACAATAAACTGCGTCCTGCCGGTAATCGTCCGCATATACCGCGCGTACCGCACCACGTTGGCCTCATCCAAGGCCGCCTCGATCTCATCCATCACCACAAAGGGCGTGGGATGGATCTTCAAAATGGCGAAGTACAGCGCGATGGCCACGAAGGCCTTCTCCCCTCCCGAGAGGAGGGTAATGGTCTTCAGCGCCTTCCCCGGAGGCTGCACCTTGATCTCAATGCCGCAGTTCAGGATATCCTCCTGATCCTCCAGCTCCAGCGTGGCCTTCCCGCCGCCGAAGAGCTCGGTGAAGGTGGTCTGAAAGCACTCGTTGATCAGGGCAAACTGGTCGGCGAAGATGGCGGTCATCTCCTTTGTGATATCCTCAATCACACCCACCAGCTCACTTTTCGCCTTCTCCACATCGTCCCGCTGCTCAGTGAGGTAGGTGTAGCGGGTATTCACCCGCTCAAAGTCCTCGATAGCCCCCACGTTCACCGCACCCAAGCCGCTGATCTCCCGCTTCAGCTCCCCAATGCGCCGGTTGGCCTTGGGGACACTCTCCAGCTCCATCCGCTGCTCCAAAGCGGCGGAATGGCTCAGCTCATAGTGCTCCCAGAGCTTGTCTAAAATCTGGTTCTCCTCCATGGCGGTGGTGGCCTTCCTCTGCTCCAAACGGGCCACCTCCCGCTCCATGTTCAAAAGGTTGTCATTTAAATCCTTCAGCTCCCGGTCAGAGGCGGTGCGCTCGGCCTCAATACTAAGCTTCTCCATCCCCAGCCGCTCCAGCTCCCGGCGGCACTGGGCCTCCTGCTCCCGCAGGGCCTCCGCCCGGGCGGTCCGCCCGTTGATCTCACCGGAGAGAGCCTCGCCGTCAGCTTGGTACTGCCGGATCAGAGCCTCCCGGTCAGCCTTGTCCCCCATCATCTGCCCGCTGAGGGTCTGGAGGTCGGTTAAACGAAGGCCGGCGGCCTCCCCCTCCGCGCGGAGGGCGGCCAAATCCGCCTTGCAGGCGCTGACCCGCTGGCCGATGGAGGCGGTGAGCTCCTGAAGCCCTGCCCCGCCGGATCGCTTCTCCTCCGCCTCCCTCCGGTACCGCTCCGCCTCCGCCTCACTGCGGCGGATATCCTCCCCACAGTGGGCCGCGCGGGCCTCTGCGTCGGCCATCCGGCCGCCAAGGGCCTCTGCCTCCGCCTGTAAATTCTCCAAGCCGGCCTCCAGCGTGGCAAGGACCATGTCGTACTGGCCTTTCTCCCCTTGGAGCTTCAGCACAGCATCCTCGGCGGCGCGCTGCTGGGCCTCGGCCACCTCCATCTCGTAGGCGGCGGCGGCGAGATCCCGCTGGGCCTCCTCCGCCTCCCGGGACACCTCCTCAAGACGACCGGCCATACTGTCAAGCTGCCCTCTCAGCCGGTCCAGCTCATTGCTCCGGGTAAGGATACCAGCACTGCGGCTGACGCTGCCGCCGGTCATGGCGCCGCCCCGGTTGATCACCTGACCGTCCAGCGTGACAATGCGGAAGCGGTTCTGGTACTTCCTGGCCATGGCAATGCCGCAGTCCAAGTCCTCCGCCACTACCGTCCGGCCCAGCAAGTTCTGAAAGATGCTCTCATAGGTTCTGTCATACCGGACTATCTCCGAGGCGATACCCACAAAGCCCATCTCCCCCTCCACACCCCGCTCCCGGAGGACATCCCCCCGGATGGCGGTGAGGGGCAGGAAGGTGGCCCGGCCGCCCTCCCGCTGCTTCAGGTACTGGATGGCGCTTTTGGCGTGTTCCTCCCGGTCCACCACAATATTCTGCATCCCGGCGCCCAAAGCGATCTCAATGGCCACAGAGCACCGCTCGTCCACTTGAATCAAGCTGGCCACTGGTCCGTGGACGCCCTTCAGTGTATTCTTCTCCGCCGCCTGCATCACCATACGTACAGCCTTGTGGAACCCCTCGTACTCCTTCTCCATCTCCGTAAGGAGGGCAATGCGGTCGGCCATCGCCTTGTGGTCCATAGTCAGCTGGAGCCTTCTCTCCTCCAGCTCCTTGGCCCGGCGCTGGCGGCCCTCCATCTTCATCCGATGTCCGGCGATGACGTTGGCCGCGGCGGCGGCCTCCTCCTCCGCGTTCTCCAGAGACCGGCGGCACCGCTTTGCCTCCAGCCGCTTGGCCTCCAAGGTCTCCTCCGTCCCGGCGATCTCCCCGGCAACGCTCCCTTGCCGCTCCGTCATCTGCTCCAAGGCGGAGCGCAGGGCGGACAGCTCCGCGCGGCTGTCGGCGGCGGCGGCGGCGGACAGGGCCTCCCGGCCCCTCAGACTCTCCGCCTCAGCGGCGGCACTGCCTGCGGAGTCCGCGGCCTCCTGTGCCTTTTGCAGCAGCTCCCGCATCTCCGCCTCCAGCTCCTCACTTTTCAATTGGATCTCCTCCAGCCGGCGCCGCTGCTGGTCCATCTGGATCTGTAGCCCCTCCCGACGGCTGTCTTGGTCAGAGAGCTCCTCCCGGAGCCTCTTGATACTCTCCTCGTTGTGCGCCAGCTTGGTCTGAAGCACTGCCACAGCACTCTCCTGCTCCGACATCTGCCCGCTTAAATCGGCGGCCTGCCGGCGGATCTCCTCCTGCTTCAAATCGTTATCCCGGGTCCGCTGGGAGAACTGCTCGCTCTTCTGATAGAGCGCCTCCAGCGCCTCCTTGGCCAAAGCGTGCTGCTCCTGCGCGGCGGAGAGCTCCGTCTGGAGCTTCCGGGCGTTGGCCTTCAGCGTCTCGATATTCTCCAGCCATACGGAGATCTCCAGCACACGCAGCTCGTCCCGAAGGATCAGAAACCGCTTGGCCTTCTCCGCCTGCTCCCGCAGAGGCTCCACCTGCAGCTCCAGCTCAGCGGCTTTGTCATTGATGCGCACCAAATTCTCCTCGGTGCGCTGGAGCTTGCGCTCGGCCTCCTCCTTCCGGTGGCGGAATTTGGAGATACCGGCGGCCTCCTCAAAGATCTCCCGCCGGTCTGTGCTCTTGAGAGACAGGATCTCAGCGATCTGCCCCTGACCGATGATGGAGTACCCCTCCTTGCCCAAGCCTGTATCCATGAACAGCTCGTTCACGTCCCGCAGACGGACGGACTGCTTGTTGACATAGTATTCGCTCTCCCCGCTGCGGTAGTAGCGGCGGGTGACCATGACCTCACTGCTGTCGATCTGGGGGAAGATGTGCTCGCTGTTGTCCAGCACCAGCGTCACCTGCGCAAAGCCCACAGCGGCGCGCTTCTCCGTACCGCCGAAGATCACATCCTCCATCTTAGCTCCCCGGAGGTTCCTGGAGCTCTGTTCCCCCATAACCCACCGAATAGCATCTGATATATTGGACTTCCCGCTGCCATTAGGCCCCACAATGGCGGTAATATCCTCGCCAAAGTTCAGGACCGTCTTATCCGGGAAGGACTTAAACCCTTGAATTTCCAATGCTTTTAGGTACACTTCACCGCCCCTTTCTTCTCAAATCTTCTCAAATCGCTGCCGCGCAGCGGTTTCACGGTTTTCGTATTTTTCATATTTTCTCAAATCCTGGCGTAATTTCTCAATGAATTGGTGTAAAAATTGGTGTAAAACCGGAGGTCGTTTCTTTTTACACCACAAAAACCCGGAAACCGTTGAGGCTGTAAGGCTGCGGGGTTTTGAACGGGCGGTCTGCGAACTTTTGAGAACCTATGCCGGGTAGTGGCGGATGCCAGACACTATCGGCACGACTCTCATGGTTCGGATCCTAAAGTTAAGCTAACAACTCAGCGCAGTATCTCGGCGGCAAAAACATCCACTTGTCCAAATGGTGTAAAAGTGGTGTAAAACCACTCGGCACTTCGTTTTACACCACAAGACCCAGGAACCCCTTGCGGCTGTAAGGATACAAGGTTTCAAGCAGTGCGGCGGGCACTCT
>CANPBB010000058.1 GCA_947572235.1 uncultured Clostridia bacterium | reverse complement strand
GCTATACCGACATATAAGAACTTCTAAAGAGATAATCTAAATTCACCATAAATTTATCTATAACTTACCCCAATATTTTACATTTTAAAGAAAGAAGTGCTTTTTTTGGCTGATTCTCGCATGCCTGTACAATCTATTGACCGCGCGCTGGATATTGTCGAAGCGCTCTCCGTTCAGCCTCACGGCATGTTGCTGAAAGATCTGTCCGCCGAGGTTGGCCTTCATGTCAGCACCACCCACCGCCTGCTGGCCTCCTTGGTCTCCCGCGGCTATGTGCAGAAAGATATTGAAACCGGAAAATACCGCCTCACGGTCCGGCTGTTTGAAATCGGCAGCCGCGCTATCAGCGGTATGAATCTGGTCTCCATCTCCCGGCCTTATTTAGAGCAATTGGCCGCCGGAACCGGTGAAACCGTCCATCTGGTGGCCCGCAACAATGACGAAGTTGTCTATCTCTATAAGGAGGACCGGCGGGAGAGCGTTATCCACATGGCATCCTTTGTCGGCCTCCGCTCTCCCATGTACCGCACAGCTGTGGGGAAAAGCATCCTCGCTCTCCTGCCGGAGGAGGAGGTCCGCAGGATCTGGGACCGCAGCGTCATAGAGCCTCTCACCCCGAACACCATCGTGCGATATGACGATCTTCTGGAAAATCTCGCGATAGTCCGCCAGCGCGGGTGGGCTATGGATAATGAGGAAAACGAACTTGGTGTCCTCTGTATTGCTGCTCCGATTAAGGATTTCACAAACACGCCCATCGGCGCAATCAGTATCTCCGCACCGGCAGCACGCATGACCTTCTCCACCTGTGAGCGATTTGCGCTAAAAGTCATTGCCAGCACGAATGCTATCAGCAAGGCGCTGGGGGCGCCCGTTACTGTCTCCCCCGTATAGGGATAATCCCATTTCCATCCGGCAGATCTGTCCGCACTTAGAAAGCCCAGCCCCTTATGCGCTCCAATATCAACCCGCTGGACAGTACCGCCTATAGAATGCGCAACAGCGGCCCACAACCCCTTGTTTGAGGTTGTGGGCCGCTGTGTATTTTCTTGCCGCATACGCCTTTCTCTCCGCCCCTTACAGGACAGCCGAATTTGTATTGCGGTGCTGGTGCTCCCAAATGCCGCAGTATTACCCGCTATAACACCGCTTGCTCTATGTGAAGATGAAGGCGGTCAAACCTTAGATGCCAAAAATCACAAATCATTCCGCGGATTCTATCCCATGCCGGATAGTAAATTAACGTATAATTGACCGTATCCGCAGAGAGTACACAGAAATGCGCCAAAACCAACTCGCCCGCGGCAGCAACAGCCTGATAAAAACCAAAACTTAGCCTTTGGCATTGAGGCGGACAGCCCGAAAGTGGGTCAAGCCCCATCTAAGGCGCATCGAGAGCGATGTACTCAACAATTTTCAAGGCTGAGCGGATGGACAGCACAAGGCCCTTAGGCCCCGCATGGGATGGCCCCCTATCGGGGACAGCAAGCCGCTTCGCTTTTCCTAAGACCTGCTCCCCGCCAAGGACTTTGTCACCCCCAGCCCCTTTGAGTTCCAAAACGGCTGCAATTTCCGCTTCTTTGTCCGCTCTGCTTTATGACGGGTAAAGTCGCAGCACATACGGGGAACAGGACGAAAGCTGTCGCCGCAGCCACGGGAAAGCACACGGCAGCGCTCCGCTGACAGGCTGGGGGATCACTTTGCCAGCGCGTGGTAGAGGAAGGTCACAATCTGCCCCCTTGAGCAAGTACGGTCGGGGGAAAATGTGTCTCTGCCGGTGCCGGAGGTGATGCCCTCGCTGACAGCCCATGCTACCGCCTGCGCGCAGGGGGCGGAGGCGGCCACGTCGGTGAAGCCGGAGCCGCCCGTCTGGGGACTCCCCGCCAGCTTCCACAGGTAGGTCACAGCCATGGCCCGGGTGCACAGGGTGTTGGCGGAGAAGGTCCCATCAATAAGGCCCCGCTCCTTTGCCCACTGGACGGCGGCGGCGTAGTAGGCACTGCCGTCCACGGCTCCGGCGGGCTTCGGTGAGCCCTTGGCATTCCAGAGGAGGGTCAGTATCTGCGCCTGGGTGCAGGTGGCGTTGGGGGAGAAGGTGGTCTTGCTGGTGCCGGAGGTGACGCCCTTGTCCACGGCCCACTGCACCGCGTCATAGTAGTAGGCGCCGGAGGCCACATCGTCAAACCGGATGGTCTTCTTCAGCGGCTTCCCGTTCAGAGGGTCACCGCTCTCCCGGTTTTGGACCGTGAGCTTCCCCGTGTTCTCTGTGCGGCCCCAGCCGGGGACGCCGGTGGAAATCATATAGAACGTGCTGTCATCCGCTCCGGCCTCCCAGCTGCCGTAGATATCTGCGAGAACGCCAGTCTCATCCACCCGCGATTTGATATAACCTGTACTGGTCACATCCTTCCAGCCCTCGCTGGTGTGGATACGGACATTGGTAAATTCCAAGGAGCGCACCCCGCCGGCATACTGCTTCAGAAAGTTTTCCGAGAAAATCGCCACATTGCCCCTGAAGCAACTATTCTTCACACCGATGTCGTAGGTACATATGTGGGTCCACTCGTCTGTGGTAAGGTCCTGGAACCACTGCTCCACAGTGGTGTTGCCGGTGGTTTCCGAGGTGCCGCACCGCAGCAGCATCCGGTACCAGCGGCCCGCCTGCCAGTTGTAGGGAAGGAGGGTTTGCGATCCTTCTCCCTCAGCACCGCCGATCAGTTTGTCTATGTCGGTTTTCTCCGCTGTATAAGTTCTCTCCGGGTGGATAATGGTCTGATTGCCATTCTTGTCGGTGCAGTAAATGTCCCACACGGTCAAAATGGAGTTGCTTTCTTTCCCTTCGGCCCCCTGCTGCACGCCCCCGTAAAGGCTGATATGTCCGCCATTGTCAACCGACACATATTGATCTTCCAAGCTGGAAAAATCCAGATACCCGTTGAACACGGCGCTGTACGTGCCATAGGGGATATGGTCCGACTTGAAATCCACACAGTAGGCGTCAAACTTGGCCCCATCCGTTGAGAGCCATGTGGACAGATAAGGCGAGCGCTTATCGGCGGGGCGGGCGGCAATCTGCGCCTCCGAGGGGAATTTAAAAATCTCCGACCAGTCCCGGCCGATGCCGAAATGGCCCGAGGCCATCAGCGTATCTCCCGTATAGATCGCCACGGTGTGCAGGCCGGGCGTGAGATACTCCTCGTTGCTGTGGTACACGTGGAGCTGGGCCGATTTTCCCGGCTCCAGCGGGATATCATTTGCCCAGCGCAGCTCCCTCCCGCCGTCAATGCGGATATAGACATTCCGGAGCGTCACAGCCGTGCCCGAGGTGTTGGTGAGCACGGGGCACACGGTGATATACTCGTCCTCGCCGCACTCGTCCAGAGAGGCCCGCTCGCTTGTCCAGCGCACAAAGGTCTCTTTAGAGATGGAGTAGACGGCGGTTTTGAAGGAAACGGTGATGTTGTCACTTGGCGCTGCGGAGGCGGTCCCGGCTAAGCACCCGACAACAAGGAGCAAAGACAGGACAAATGACAGAATACGTTTCATACCGGAGTTCCCTTTCTTTTTTGTAAAGTCGCTGTAACAGGTTTACCTGCTATGTTGATTCTATCACAGAGACAGGGGCTTTTCAATCTGTATTGCGGAATTATCTCAGTCAACCTGCGGGGGCGGCTTTGGACGTGCGCGGCTCAAAAGCAAAATCGAAGTTGACATTTTATCTTGATTAGAACATAATCGGAGTAAGAAACTAATATTTTCAACCTGTCGAGATGGAATAAGGAGCAGATGATGAGCGGACAGAGAAATCCGGAAAAGAAGCATTCAGAGGCGTCCCCCACCCGGAAAGAATTGAAGCACAAGCGCATCGCCATCTTGTTTATCCAGTGTGCAGAACATCTGCTGAGGGAGGAGGGGATAAGCGGCCTCAGCACCCGCAGGCTCGCCGGCGCAACCGGCTATAGCAGCGCCACGCTCTACAGCTATTTTGAGGATCTGGACGAGCTGATCCTCTACGCGTCCTTCAAGTACCGCAGAGAGTACATAGAGCGGGTAGCCAAGGAGCTGTCGGAGGACATGACCGCCTTGGAGCAGTACCGGCGAATCTATCAGATTTTCAATGAGTGCTCCTTCCGGGACCCGAAGATCTACATGAATCTGTATTTCGGAAAGCGCAGCGGCCGGATCCAGACGGTGATTGAGAAGTATTACCGCCTGTTCCCGGAGGAATTTGACGCCCCCTCGGAGCTGATCCGCACCCTGCTGCGGCAGGGCTCGCGGATTGAGTGCGATAAGATCACCACCCGCAGGCTGGCGGAGGAGGGGGTGATCCGGCCGGAAAACGCCGACCGGGTGGCGGAGATGATGGTCCGCACACAGGAGACGTTTGTCTATGATCTGGCAGTCCACCCCGACAAGGACCCGCAGGCGCAGAATGAGGCGTTCATGAAGCTGTTCGACTTCATGATCTCCGTCAGTTGACCGCGGCAGGGCGGTAGTCCGCCCTTCAGGCAGACGAAAAGAGGGCCGTTTCGGCCCTCTTTTCCGGTTGTTATGGGTTTGTCGGATAGACCACAAAATCGCGGTCGTAGACAAAGGGCTGCACGTGTCCTGCCCGGTAGAGCCAGTCCTCCACCAGCAAACGGAAGATCTCCTCCTTCTCAAAGTGGACGTTGTGGCCGGCGGCGTCCATGCACACATAGGTGGCCCGGTCGAAGTTGTCCATGAAGCGGAAGGCGTCCTTGAACCCCACATAGTGGTCCTGCCGGGCGGTGATCCAGCAGGAGGGGGCGCTGTGCTGGATGGTGAGGAAATCCTTCTCCCCGGCGGACTCATAGCCGTTTTTCTCAATCCAGCAGACGTAGTCCACATCCTGAATGTCAATGCCGGGCTTCATGTCCCGGGCGAAAATGCGCCAAGTGGTCTTATTTACCACGCAGGACCAGCGGGTGAGAAGTTTGTAGTCCTCCGGGGCCATCTCCTTGGAGAACTCGTGGTCCTCCTCCACCACGGCCTTTACCGGGAGCTGGCGGGGGGCCCGTTTGGCGATGGTGCAGGGCACCAAAAACAGCGTGCCGTCAATCTGCGCCCCTCGGAGGGCGATAAGGCCCAACATCAGATAGCAGCCGTAGGACTGGCCGGTGAGGAGGAATTTCTCCTCCCTCCCGATCAGCGCGTCAATGACACCGTCCAGAAGGGACAGCCAGTCATCGGTGCTGTTTAACCCCACGCCGGGGGTCTGGCCGAAGCCGGGCAGGTCCACGTAGATCCGGCGGTAGCCCTCCCTGCGCTCAAAGATGGGCTCCAGCGCCCCGGTCATCATCCGGTGATCCACCTCATAGCCGTGGATATTGAACACCGGCTTGCCGCTGCCGTACTCCACGTAGTGGACCTTGTGGCCATTTACTGTTACAAAACCATCCATAGATGTATCCTCCTTATTCCGCAGGCCGGACGATGTTTTTTGTGCCCTCAAGGCAGAACGCACCCTCGCCGCCCTGCGGTAATCTTGCGCTTACACCGGAGTGCGCAGCGCATGAACGCTCTTTGCGCAAACGCTTTCTTTCAAGAAAACGTTTGTCAGAAGGGGCCAAGGCCGATGACGACGCCTACGCTGACGAAGACCATGCTCAGCGCCATGATGATGACGAACAGGGGGCCGAAGAACTTCAGCCACTTCTTGTAGGGGATGCCCGCCGCCAGCAGGATGCCCAGCAGTGTGCCGTTGGTGGGGTAGATAAAGTTGGAGAAGCCGTCGCCGAACTGGCTGGCCAGACAGCAGACCTGCCGGGTGACGTTGCCCATGTCCGCCAAGGGGATCAGGATGGGCACGGTAATCGCCGCCTGACCGCTGCCGGAGGGGACGAAGAAGTTAATGATCGTCTGCATCCAGAGGAGCAGGCTACCAGTGACAATGGGGGACTTGCCCACCACGAACTGGGAGAGGAAGTGGATCACCGTGTCGATGATGGCGGCCTCGGTCATCACGTAGAGCACCGCCCGGGCGAAGAGCATGACCATGGCGCCGTAGAACATGTCCTTCATGCCCTCGCCCATCATATCCAAAATGTCGTTGATGGTGAGGCCGTAGGCCAGACCCACGATGATGCCCAGCGCGGCGAAGCTGGCGGCCATCTCCGGGAAGTCAAAGCCCATGTTGATGGTTCCATAGATGACGAAGGAAAAGACCACAATGAAGGCGATGCCGGCCCGGACGAGGGCGGGGGTAAAATGGGCCTCGTCGGCGCTGTAGGCCTTGTGCCCGGTCTCCTCGGTTTTCACCAGGATCTTGGAGGGGTCCTTTTTGATCCGGCGGGCGTAGAGCATCAGGAAGGCATACTCCACCAGCAGAATCACCACAAAGGAGATGGCCCGGTACCACATGGCGGAGTAGATGGGCAGCTCGGCCAGCTTGTGAGCGATGGCGGTGAAGAGGGGATTGGACAGCGCGGAGCCGAAGCCGGCGCAGGAGGCCAGAATCACGATGCCCGCCCCTGTGACCACGTCGTAGCCCAAGGACAGGGCCAGCGGCACCACAATGGGAATCACCACAATGCTCAGCTCCCACATGCTGGTGAAGGCCACCAGCGTGCCCCAAGCGGCCATCAGCACGAAGGCGATGACAGCAAAGCTGGTATGCTGGAGCTTCCGGGCCAAGGTATTCAGGGTGGTCTCCATCAGACCGATGCGGGTGGCCACGCCGAAGGCGCCGCCGGCGAAGAACAGCATGGCCATCAGGCTGGAGGCGTCCTTAAAGCCGTTGAAGAAGGACAGGAAGAAGGTGGAGATGCCCACCAGCGACTTCTCCGCCGCATAGGTGAAGGTGGCCGGGTCCACCACGGACCGCCCGTCCACCACCACCCGCTCATAGGTGCCGCTGGGAATGAAATTGGCTAAGATCGTCACCACCACAAGGATGATGAACAGATTGGTAAAGGGGTGCGTATCCTTGCGGATACGCCGGTCTTTTAGGGAAACGCCCATTTCTTTCTCCTTTCAGATCACGCGCAGTAGGTTTCCTATGAAATGTTGCGGAAGCACCGTGCTCTGTCGGGAGAAAAGGGCCGTCAGACGGACGCGATATCGCCTCCAATCCTCCGCAGCAGCTCCCGCTCAACTTGGCGGGTGTCGCTGTACCGGCCCAGCGCATACATCAGCTTGGCCATGACAGCCTCGCTGGTCATATCAAGGCTCTGTACGCACCCCAGCTCCGTTAAAAGGGTGCGGCCCACTGTATACACGCCTAAATCTGTCCCCTCGTAGAGCGCCTGTGTTCCGATGACAACGATCACCCCCCTCTCTTTCCAGTTTTTAATCAACGGGATAAACCCGGCCGGCAGACCGCCTACGCCGTAGCTCTCGATATATACCGCCCGATACCGTTCGCCGGCAAAGGCAAAGTCCTCCACCCGGATGCCCGGATACAGCTTCAGAAGCAGGACCCGTTCCTCCATGCGGCGGTAAAAGGACACCGGCTCCGCCGGGATCTCCGGGCGGTCGCGGAGGACGGGCACGCCCCCCAGCACCGCCCCGGCCTCCGGGCAGTTCACGCTGCCAAAGGCGTCATAGCTCTTGGTCCGCAGCTTCTTGGCTCTGGCCCCCCGTATCACATGGCCGCTGAAAACCACATACACACCGGCCATGCCGCTCTCCGCGGCAAAGACGCAGCTGTCCCAGAGGTTCTTCTTCCCGTCGGTGACGGCGTCCTCAATGGGATACTGGGCGCCGGTGATCACAATGGGCACAGCGGCGTTCTGCACCATATAGTTCAGTGCCGCCGCGGTATAGGCCAGCGTGTCCGTCCCGTGGACCACCACGAAGCCGTCGTACTCCCCGTAGTGCGCGCAGATCGGCTCGACCATCGCCTCCCACTGGGCGGGAAGCAGATCAGGGCTCTCGATATTCATCACAGGGCGCACACAGATGTCATAGCGGTCTGCCAGCTCAGGAACAAACTGCGTCAGCCGTTCCGCCGCCAGCAGCGGCGCCAGCCCCCTCTCTGTGGGCTCCGAGACAATGGTTCCCCCTGTCGTAATCAGCAGCAATCTCTTTTTCATATCCTGTACCCCCCTGTTTTGCGGCTGCCTGCGCCCCTTTCGGGGCAAAGACGGCTCTCACTCCTCACCCTTCCAGCACTCGACCAGGCCAAGGCCCTCCACCTGGGAGGCCAAGAACACCGGATCGCGGCCCTCGCTCCGCTGCCGGATGTAGTCGCCGGCTACGCGGAGGGCCTGTCCGCCGAGGAAGATAATGGAGATCATATTCAGGCATACGATCAGGGCACAGAACATGTCGGCGATGTCCCACATCAGATCCACGCTGATCACGCCGCCGAGGAAAATCGCAGTCACGAAAATCACACGGTACAGCGTACGGCCCTTCATACCGTTGGTCAGGAAGGCCAGACAGGACTCGCCGCAGTAGTAATTGGACAGGATAGAGGTCAGACAGAACAGGAAAATGCACAGGGAGATTACAAATCCCACCCAGCTGCCCAAGGTGCTGGTAAAGGCGTACTGGGACAGGGCGATTCCCTCCAGTCCCACGCCCACGTAGCTGTCGGTGACAATGATCACCAAGGCGGTGGCGGTGCAGACCACAATGGTGTCCACAAACACCGCGAACACACCGAACATCCCCTGCTCGGCCGGGTGGGATACGGTGGCCGCCGCCCCGGCGGTGGGCGCGTCGCCCTGCCCGGCGCCGTTGGAGAACACCCCCCGCTTCAGCCCTTGATAGACGATGGTGCCAATGGCCGCGCCGTTCACCGCCTTCGCGGTAAAGGCCTGCGAGAAGATCAGGGCAAACATGCTGGGAATCTTGGTGATATTCATCGCCAGCACCGCAATCACCAGCACCAGATAGACCATCGTCATCACCGGTACGCACTTCTCGGCAAAGTGGGCAATCCGCTTGACCCCGCCGAAAATCACCAGACCCACCATGGCGGTAACTACAATGGCGGTGACGACGGCGGGCAGCTTCAAGGACTCGCCCACCGAGGCGGAGATGGTGTTGCACTGCAGCGCCGCCAAGGCGAAGCCCAAGGAGACGATCATGCTGAACGCATAGAGCACACCGAGCCATCTCTGGCCCAGCCCCTTCTCCATATAGTAGGCGGGACCGCCGCGGTAGGTATCCCCCTCCTTCACCTTGTACACTTGGGCCATCGTATTCTCAATGAAGGAGGTGACCATCCCCAGCAGGGCGATCAGCCACATCCAGAATACCGCCCCCGGTCCGCCGGCCACCACCGCCATGGCCACGCCGGCCACGTTCCCCGTGCCGATACAGCCCCCCAGCGCAATGCAGAAGGCTTGGAAGCCGGATACACCGTGGCCGCCCTTCCCCTGCCGCGCCTTAGCCAAGACAATGCGCAGAGTCTCTGGAAAGAGGCGGAACTGGACAAATTTGGAGCGAAAGCCGTAGTAAATTCCCAAGAAAATGGCCAGAATAATGACTAAATTCCAGAGGTTCCCGCCGATAGTCAAAACAAGTTCATGTAATGCCTGCATAGTAGTCCTCCCTAACTGTTCCGCCCAGAAATCCTATCTGAGCGCTCCCTGTTTACTTCCTGTTCCTGCTGTGATATGATGGGAGAGCGGGCTGGGACTTGCTTCCAGCACGCGTCTTTGCGCCGGGCCCCCTCTGCTTTGGACGGCTGCGGGGAGCTCGGCGCGGGCTTTGCTCCGCCTTCCCATCATCCATACACAATCACTGTTCCCCCTCCTCTCCCCTAAGCTAAACCGCTGCGGCGGGCCAGGGCGAAGGCTGCCTCGCCGGCCTTGGCCAGCACCTCCTTCTCGTCCATGGCCACCAGCTCCCGGCGGCGCATGACGATCTCCCCGTGGATCATCACCGTGTCCACCACATCCGGCGTGGCGGCGTACACCAAGTTGGAGATTGGGCGGAAGCAGGGGACCATACAGGGCCGGTTTGTGTCAATCAGGGCGAGATCCGCATACTTCCCCGCCTCAATGGAGCCCAAATCCCCCTCTCTGCCGATGGCCTTGGCGGCGTTGATGGTGACCATCTCAAAGACCTGCTGGGCCGTGATGATCTCCGGGTCCAGACTGTGCACCTTGTGCAGCAGTGCCGCGGACTTCATCACGTCAAACATGTTCTGGTTGTTGTTGCTGCATGCCCCGTCGGGGCCGGCGGTGACGTTGACCCCCCGGCGCAGCAGCTCCGGGACAGGGGCCACGCCGTCGGCCAGATACTGGTTGCTCACCGGGTTGTGGGCCACGTGGGTGCCGGTGTCCGACAAAATCTCCATGTCGTGTTCACTGAGCCAGCAGCAGTGGGCCAGCAGCACGTCCGGCCCGGTAACGCCCAAGCTGTGGATGTATTCGATGGAGGTCATCCCCAGCTTCTCCTGGCACTCCCTGACCCGCTCCGCCGCCTCGGCGATGTGCATGTTTGTCCCCACACGATGCTCCTTGGCCACGCCGCGCATGGCGGAGATCATCTCCCGGGAGGCCAGCTTCTCATTCAGCGCCTCCAGCCGGACACTGAGCCGCCCGTCCGCGGCACCATGATAGGCCCTGATCACCCGCTCCGCCTCGGCCACCGCCTGCGCCACGCTCTCCCGCAGAGGCTCCGGCGCGGGGGCCGCGTCGATGGTGCCCCGGCCCAGGACTCCCCGGATGCCGCTGTCTGTCACCGCCTGGGCCAGATAGTCCTGACAGCTCAGGTCCCGGTTCATGTAGTGGCAGTCCACAAAGGTGGTGGTCCCGCCCCGGATCATCTCCACTGCGGAGAGCTTCATGGCGTGGTAGCAGTCTTGGCCGGTGAGGTTGAGCGACATGGGGTAGACGCACTTTTTCAGCCAGCCGGAAAGCGCCGCATCGTCGCCCAAGCCCTTGTAAAGGACCTGGTAGATGTGGGTGTGGGCGTTGATCAGCCCCGGAATCAGCAGCATTCCGCCGGCGTCTATGGTCTCCGCCTCCGGGTAGCGCCGCTCCAACGCCTGCCGTTCCCCCACCGCCTCAATCCGGCTGCCGGCGATGGCCACCGCGCCGTCGTCAAAGGCCCGGCGCTGCGCGTCCATGGTGATGATCCGCGCGTTTTTGATCAGCTTCAAGGCTTTGTTCCCTCCTTTGCCGCGGACAGTCACTGTTCCGCGGTTTGTTTGTATGCGTTTAGTATGCTTTATGCAAGTGTAACTATTGTAGCAGAGGGATTCTTGTCATACTATGTACGCAAATAACAGTATTTTGCCGATAAAACTATCCCTCAGGTACATATATAGCCCCTATTTTTACATCCGATTTATACAACTTGTACAAAAACCGGTTTCCCCGCGGGTAAATCCGCACAAAAGGACGGCCGATCCAAAGATCGGCCGTCCTTTTGACATTTGAACAGGGCAGGCGTGCCCGCTACTGGAGCAGCATCAGCTTACAGGCCACCGTCAGCTCCACCCGGATTTCCCCTCTGCCGAGGTCCACCCCCAAGAGCTCCCCTATGCGGCGGTAGCGGTTTTTTACGGTGTTGTAGTGAAGATACATCTGTTTTGCGGTATCCTGCAAATTCCAATCGCAGGCGATCAGGCAGCACAGTGTCTGAAGGTACTCCGTGCGGCGGGCCTCATCCCAGCGGCGGAGGGGCTGGATATAGTGCGCAAGATACTCCGCGGCGCAGGCGCTGTCGCAGCTCTGGAGCAGACGGAAGAGCCCCAGCTCCGCGTATAGGGCGGCCTCCAGCCCTACAGCCGCCCCCACACGCACCGCCTTCTGGGCCTCCAGATAGCTATAGGGTGCCTCCAAGAGCGAGGAGCGGAGCTGGCCAATGCCGATCCGGGCCTCCACACCGTATTGGAGGCGCAGCTCCCCCAGAAGCTCCCGGCAGAAGGCCTGCAGGCGGGGGAGAAAATCGCCGTCTGCCTCGGCGCGCTCAATGAGAAAGACCATTTGGTCCCCCAGCTTGGTGTACATGGAGGCGCGGTACCGCTGGCGCACCTTTTTGGCGGTCATATAGTCGATATTGCGCAGATTCTGGTTGGGGCCCTCGGCGGCAAACTCCATCGCCACCGCCGCCACATCCCCGTGGAAGTGCCAGTTGTAGGCCCGCGCACGGCTGTGAATCTGTTTTAGGGAGGAGAAGCGGCCAAGAAACAGGTCCTGTACAAACTCGTCCCGGTGCCTGGAGGCGATCTGCGCATTGGAGATCTTCTTCTGTGTGTTCAGCTTCAGTACCGTCCCCGCGTGCTGGGCGGCAATTCTTGTGTTCGCCCTCTCATCCTCCGTCTCCGGCTCATCTCCGGTGAGAATGAGGTAGCCGTAGGTGATGCTGTCCACCTGCTGAACGAAGTGGGTGTGGCGGCGGAGAAGGGCCTCCAGGGGCGCCGGCGCCTCCCGGATGGGGATGGGCTCCGCCGCGCCGCTGCGGTGCAGGCACTCAAAATAGGTGTCCCAGTAGAGGACAGGCCGGTGAAGGATCTCCGCGAGGCTGTCTATAATCTCCACGGTTTCCCCGCCTTGGAGGGTAAGGTTGGTAAAGGCGGTGTGGACCGTCTCCGAAAAGCGGAGCTGCCGGTCCTGCAGGTTGTTGATCTCCAGCAGGACCCGGTTGATGATGTCCACAAAGGCGAAGCGCAGGGGAATGGAGACCAATGGAAAGTCCAGCTCGTTGGCCAGCTCGATGCACGCCGCGGGCACCTCCTCCATAAAACGGCCGATCTTCAGCCCGATGGCGGCCACGCCGATACGGCTGCAGGAGCGGATCAAATCCAGCAGAATGCCGGTGTCGTTCCGCATAATATAGGTGTTGGTCAGCAAAAACTCCCCGCCCTTAAAGTACAGGTAGCTGTCCGGCGAGTCGATGACGTTTACAGATGTGATGACATGGCCGCCGTTTCGGCCCCCGGCAATCAGGGAGAATTCCGAAAACTCGGGGAGGGCGAAGAGGTCGGATAGACGCATGAGACACCACCTTTTTTCTTGTCAGATGAGAGGATGCCCTCTTTTTAAGATCCCCCTAATCCTATCACAGGACCGCGCTTGATTCAATCCCGTTTTCACAAAACCGCCGGAGCCGGTTTTTCCCTGAAAATATGCCCCTCCAGCCGGGAAAAAAGCCGCTCCAGCTGTGGACATTTTGCCGCTCCGGTGGTAAAATTGAAACTGTTATATTGGGAGATTATGTGCTGGGCACAGCTCCCGTATGAGTTTGGGAGGTTATAAGCATGAAACGCAGGGTACTAAGTCTCATAATCACTCTGGCTCTGTGCCTGAACCTGTTCCCCGTGTGGGCCTTGGCCGCCGAGGCGGAAACAGGTGATGGGCTGTGCCCGCATCACGCGGCGCATACAGATACGTGCGGGTATGCTTCGCCGGTACAGGAGCAGGCGTGTACCCATACCCACGGCGATGGCTGCTATACAACAGAAACCGTCTGTGTACACGAGCACACAGACCAGTGCTATTCCGATTCGGCGGACGCCGCTGAGGCGGCCGGGTCGGTTTCGTGCGCTCATATATGCACAGAGGACAGCGGCTGCGTCACGCAGGCCCTGTCCTGCCCCCATGTGCACGACGATGCCTGCGGCTATGTGCCGGGAAATCCCGGGGCGCCGTGCGCCTTTGTCTGTCAGCTCTGCCCCATTGAAGATCTGATCGGCAGCCTGCCCCGCCGCATCTCCGCCGCCAACAGCGAGCAGGTCCAAGCCCAGCTCAGCGAGATCTACGCCCTTTACGAGGCACTGTCCGCCGACGAGCAGCAGCAGGTGGATCTGTCACCCTGCGTCTCCCTGCTGGACCAGATCGACGAGCTGGAAGCGGCAGTACAGAGCGGCGGCTACGCTCAAGATCAAATATTTAACTTGGGCGATAATCTGATCTATTCCGAACCGTATGAGATATCAGGACCCTACATAATAGATACAAAGGAGTTTACCTTTACCGGAAACGGCCCCTGTGCTGTATGGGTTCACGAGTCTGGCGATTTGGAGCTGAGAGGCACATTTATCGCCACTAAGGGTTCCGGTGTGGAGGTCCAGTCCGGCGGTTCCCTGCGCATTGCGGAGACAGGCACAAGCATCGAAGCCGGGACATATGCCTTGGACATCGCCTCCGGTGCAGCCGCCCAGCTTTCCGCTGGCACATATTTCGGCCCCTACGGCGCAATTCGGGCGGCAGACGGCAATTATGCCGCTCTGTTGGCGCCGGGCTTTGCCTATTTTGACACAAGCGGCAATCCGATCCCGGCGGCAGACGTAGAGAATGCCCAGAGAGTTGTTGTGGCCGCGTGTACAGAACATTTAGACAAGACCTACACCCACAACACTGGCGCCACAACGCATACATGGGTCTGCTCAGTCTGCAAAAAGGAGGAGTCAGAGCCCTGTACATTCGACTTTGCGCAGGGCATGACAGGAACATGCGGCCTCTGCGAAAACGAAATTACCGTTACCGTGGATCGGGAGAGCCTGAAAGCCTTGGCCTATGACGACACCGTCCAGCCCGCGAACGGTACTGTCACGGTCAAAGTGAAAGATGCCGCGGCGGAGCTGAACCAAGGCACCGATTACACCGTAACCTATAAAACACAGGCCGCTGTTGGCAATGTCAGCTTTACTGTTACTGTCACCGTTGAGGGCATCACCTACAACGGAACCTTTACGGAGGACTACACGTTCACCAAAGACGATCTGGAAAGGCCTGTACTGGAATGGGATACCGCTTCCAAGCCTGTCCCTGTAGAACTGGACTATGACGGCAGTCCGGCGGAGAAAATCGACCTTCCAGACGTAAAGATCAATATAACGTCCTCTGAGGACCTGCACAACCGGCTCAAGTATTCCCACAGGGCACAGGGGAGCGGCGGCGCCTACACAGACGGCCTGCCCACTAACGCCGGTACTTATGACGTTGTGGTCACACTCCCGGAGGGGCCGGACTACCAAGCGGCCTCCAGCGAGCCCATCACGCTGACAATTCGCAAAATCAGCCCCATTGCCTTGTTCCCTGTAGCCGCAAAGCCGGTTTACAGCGGTACGAAGCAGGAGCTGGTGACCGCGGGCACGCTGAAACCCGTGGCGGTGGACGACGGTCTGGAGATCAGATTTGCGGAAAATGAGAACGGGCCCTACAGCACCGCAATCCCCACCGGCACCAACGCCGGAACTTACCAGGTCTGGTACACGGTGGAGGTGCCCGCGGCGGTGGCCGGCAACTACGACGCGATTACCTCCACCGAGATCGCCGGCGTAGAGATTCGGCGCAAGCCGATTACCCCCGTAGTGGAGCTGTCCCAGACGAAATACCAGTATAACGGAGACTGGAAAGAGCCCGTGGTCACAGTCAAGGACGGAGATACCGTCCTACCGACAAGCGAGTACACCG
Organism: uncultured Clostridia bacterium; assembly: GCA_947572235.1. Lineage (GTDB taxonomy): Bacteria > Bacillota > Clostridia > Oscillospirales > Oscillospiraceae > CAJFPI01. Next base: position 1,036 of record CANPBB010000058.1, on the reverse strand, counting down.
TGACCTATGAAAACAACCAGAACGTGAGCACCGCGGATAAGCCGGCAAAGGTAATCGTTGCCGACAAAGCGGGCGGTAACTATGCGATTAGCGATGTCACCGTTACGTTCCAGATCACCCTCCAGGAGCAGGCGACGCTGTCCATCACCCAAAAGCCCAACACCTTTGTCTACGGGGACAAATTTGTCCTGGGTACCTCCGGAGGCTCGGGCAATGGTCTTGTTACTTGGGAGGCCATAGACGTTGACGGTGTAACCGTTGCGACGGTGGACCAGGACAGCGGGCTGGTCACCATCATCGGTGATGGGAAGGCCACGGTGAAAGCCACCAAATCCGGCACGGACCCTGTCACCGGCTTGACCAACTATCAGGACGCGGTCGCCTTCCTGACCTTCACCGCGGAAAAGAAGCCCGTCGCCGCCATCGTGACGGCGGAGGATAAGGACTATGACGGCAATACGAACGCCACGGTCCACGCAGATGTAAAAGAGGGCGTCCTGCCCGAGGATGAGATTATCATTACCGGCCTGACCGGCACCTTTGACAATGAAAATGCCGGTACGGATAAAACGGTGAGGGTGGATACAAGCACGGCTAACATCACCGGCAATAATTCTGAGCACTACAGCGTTTCCTACTCCAGCCTCACCGTCAAGGCGGCCATCCGCAAGGCGGTCGCCAAGATCACAACCCCGCCTGTTGCCGCGGCACCGACCTACAACGGCACTGAGCAGGAGTTGATTGCCACCGGGGCGGGGGTAAACACGACTGGCGTAGTCGTGGAATACGCCCTGAGTGAGGACGGCCCCTACTCCACCGGCTTCCCGAAGGGTACCAACGCGGGCGAATATACCGTCTGGTACCGCATCCAGGAGACGGCCAATTACACCGGCGAGGCTCCTCAGAGCGTGACAGCGACGATTGCCAAAAAGCCGGTGAATCCCACAATTGAGCTGAGCGGCGAGGGCTTGACAGTGGAGTCCGACGGCACTTACTCCTATGTCTATGATGGCAACGCCAAGGAGCCGGTTGTCAC